>JACPIY010000054.1 GCA_016187835.1 Deltaproteobacteria bacterium
GAAGAGGTATAACTGGAAGATGGGAATTTTCGTGGGATTGGGTGTTTAACAAGCTTGGGAAGAAAATTCGGGTTACGAATTGATTAGCCGCGAATGAACGTGAATTCATACTGATAAAACGATTAATGATACAAGATGCATGATGCATGATTTATGAGGGTTTTTACTTGCATCCTGTATCCTGCATCGTTCGACTGAGTTCGCGACAAAGTCTTGAATCCTGTTTGTTTTCATTGGTGGGAATTTGTGTTAATTAGTGCCCAGATTATTATAAAAAAAATGAAAGACATTCTTACAATTAAAAACCTAACCGTTCGTTTCCTTGCTCTTCAGGCTGTGTCCGATCTCCAAATGGAAGTTGAGCCTGGAACAATTAGAGGACTTATAGGTCCAAACGGTGCGGGAAAGACTACCGTGTTTAATACAATCTCTGGGTTTGTAAGGCCTGCTGAGGGAAGTATATCGTTTATTGGAAATGAAATTGCACATCTTAAGCCTTATAAAATCGCTTCGCTTGGTATTGCAAGAACGTTTCAAAACATAAGACTCTTTGGTGACCTGAGCGTTTTAGAGAATGTAATGGCGGGGTTTCATCGGAGTTTTAATGCCTCATTATTCTGGCAGGCGGTACTGTGCCTTCCAGGATACAGGAAGAAAGAGAAAGATGTATATGAAAAAGCGCTTGGACTCTTAGAAAGAACAGGCCTTTTAAATTTTAAAGATGAAAATGCGTCGTCTCTCCCATATGGACTTCAGAGAAGATTAGAAATTGCCCGTGCTATTGCAACTCATCCTAAACTTCTTCTTCTTGATGAACCTGCAGCCGGCATGAATCCAAGTGAGAAAGAAGCTTTAATCAAGTTTATTAAAAAAATAAGAGTTAAACTCGGCACGACTATACTCCTCATCGAGCATGATATGCATGTGGTTATGGAAATATGCGATAAAATCACAGTGCTTGAGTATGGAGAGAAAATTGCGGAGGGAACCCCTGAGGACATAAGAAATAATCCAAGCGTAATAGAGGCATATCTTGGAGAATCGACTACGAATTGACATTGACAGTTTTTCGGTATTGGAGGTTGGGTTTTCGGTTTTCTTTCAATATCTAGCACCAAATACCCGAGACCGAATGTCAAATTCGTCTCCATTAGTGGCTAACTAATTATGGAGAAACAGGAATTACTAAGGGTTGAAGAGCTAAATGTTTACTACGGCGGCATTCATGCTTTAAAGGGAATATCATTTAGTATTCTTCGGGGAAAGATTGTGACCCTGATAGGTGCCAATGGAGCGGGGAAAACGACAACGCTTCGCACAATCTCAGGGCTTATCTCCGCCCAAAATGGTCAAATTTTTTTTGAAGAAAAAAATATAGTCCGAGAATCCGCACATGAAATAGCAAAGATGGGAATAATCATGGTACCTGAGGGAAGGAAAATTTTTCCAAACCTCACGGTCAGAGAAAACCTCATAATGGGTGCTTTTGCACTAAATTCAACTGGTAAATTTGAGGAAAGTCTAGAGTATGTGTTTTCCCTTTTTCCCCGTATTAAAGAGAGGTTAGATCAACTTGGTGGTACACTTTCCGGCGGTGAGCAGCAGATGCTTGCTTTAGGAAGAGCACTGATGGGAAAGCCGAAGCTCCTTATGTTGGATGAGCCGTCTCTAGGACTTGCTCCAAAAATTACAGCAACATTGTTTGAAAAAATCCAAGGAATTCACGAAAGCGGCACAACGATTCTCATCATTGAACAGAACGCAAAAGCCGCTCTTCAGATGGCGGATTATGGTTACGTTTTAGAGACCGGGGAAATAGCCCTTAAGGGTACTGGTGCAGTACTGTTTCTTGATGAACGGGTGAAAAAGTGTTATCTGGGCGGGTAAGTTGTTGAGATTTTGGAGTGAAGAGCTAGGGGTGAGTAATTAAAAGTTAAAAGATGTGCTAACTTCTTGAATGCAATAAAGAAATTTTTTTTGAGCTAATAAATATGAAGGAGCAATATAGCCAACAAAGAGAATTAAACTGTCTCTTATTTTTTGTAAAACTTCTTTTCCCACTTTTTATGCTTTTCTTCAGCCTCACGCATGGAGGGGATAAACCTGGCTGCGAAAATTAGGAGTCGATTTAAAAGGCTAAAGGGGAATTTGACAGGTCGGACAAAATCTACAAAGAGTACAACACGATGTCCAGAAGTGTCATTCCAGACCTCATGGTTATAGGTGTCGTCAAAAATAAGGCTATCACCCTCACTCCAGTGCTTGATTTCATTGTCAACGCGGATACGGCATTTCTCCTTCGGTTCCGGTACGATCAGACCCAAGTGATAGCGTAACACTCCGTTATAGGGACCCTTGTGCGCTGGAATGTGTTTGTTTGGCGAGAGGATCGAAAAAAAGGCAGTTTTCATGCCGGGGATTTTTTTCAATATTCGAGTAGTTTCAGGACATCTACGGGAATTCTCCTCACTTTCACGTCCGTAACCTGAAAGAAAATAAGTTTTCCAGTGTTTATCCTGTGTAATGGTTTTTAATTCGCTCATTATTTCATGAAAACAGGGCAGTTCATCCTTGTATTTCATGATCTCATCCAACTCTTTCCGAATTTTCATCCGTTCTCTCTCAACTTCAGCAACCCATGGAAAAGGTGCTTTATCATAAACCGGGGGATTTCCCACAAGCGAGTATTTGATATTTAGGTTTTCTACCCAATTAATGAAGGCCGAGAGTGGTTTCGAGACGTATTCCTTTGGGGGATTTGGAGGAGTCTCTTGTAATTTCTTCTCCATGTTGTTTTTTTTGTACTCTTTTGAATTCGACCTTGAGTCTTGGTTTAAATCTTTATTCCGAATACTCTAAAGAAGAGCTTAACTACTTGAAGGTAGTTTGTGGTTTTAGCTTTCTTAATTTTATTATATCCTCGATTAGATGAATTAAAAAGAATAACAGACCCGTGGAAAGAATTCCCAGTACCCATGGGTATCCTCCTATTATTGCTACTATAAGAAACCCTAGAGAATAAAAATTCCTCCTTGACATCGGCCGAACTATACCAATTAGTTTATGAAGAAAGGACCTGTGTTCGTCTCCTATTATTTTGTCAACATTAAAATAAGCTACCAGACTTCCAGAGTTTGTATATTTAGCTAGAAAATAAAAAGACCATATAAGGAAAAAAATAAAAACTCCCAAGTTAAACCCACCTAAAACTATTGCTACTGGGTTTTTTGTCATTAAATAATATCCGATATGAACGCCAATTATGAAAGAAAGAACCGTTACCTGATCGGAGATCGTGTCAACCCATTGTCCCCGCTTTGTTTCCATGAGTTTAACCCTAGCTACCTCTCCATCGCATCGGTCAAGTATTGTGGCAATCTGTAAAAACAAACCACCCAAGACAGGATGTCCCAAAGCGTAAAAAGGACCCGAAAGCATTCCTATAGCATTTATCATAACGCTTACCATATTAGGGGTAAGAGGGGTGCGAACAAGAAGTCTACTTGTAGGTAGGGATATTTTGCTATTGATGTTTCTTGAGATCCACCCGGTTTCTGTTTTTCCCACATGGGAGAAAATCAGGTTTTCTGCCTTTTTTACTGATTTTTCATCTGAAGAAAGGCGCATCCAGTAGCCATCTGTAAATCTTATGAATTTAACGCTTCCTCTGCCAACAAGCTCCTTAATCCAACTTTCAAGAGACATGGAGTCTAAAATCGCTTTTTCAAGAAGGCCTCCATAAACAACAAATGCTCCTACTGCTTTCCCGCCGCTTGCGAATATGTCTTCTATGCTTTCCCCATGCGTTTTTATCCATGCGTCTTTATTTTCATCTGCCAGAATCGCCACTTCATCTTCGGAGACATTACAGTTAATTAATTTGGAAAGCCCCGTAGGGGTGGTTACCAGATTGGATTGAAGAATAAGAGATGGGCTTGAATCAAATTTGATTGGAGAGCCGAGCGGGTGCCACCTGATTTCGCTTTTAATGGGTTTGTCGTTTTTAAGTATTTCTTTTAAGGAAGAATCGTTCTTTTCAGTTATTATGGTAAATCTTTTTATTCCCGCTCTTTCAGCTGTAATGACTAGACGCTTTAGTTGTGGAATTCCACCCAAAAAAATTCCTCCATAAGGGCTCAGTTTTTCATTGTCTATGCCGGTACCGGCCGCTACAAGTATTGCATGATCCATGTTGCTATTGGCTTGTTTCTACTACTCGCAGGATTCTTTCTTCATATGGTTTCTTAATAAGCTTATCTGCGTGAATCCTGGCCCTAAAAAGATCGCTGGGATAGTCCACATCCATCCAAAAAAGTTCTTTAATATCAAGGGATTTAACTTTGTATCCCTTTTTAATTAGCCTGTGAATTGCAGAGACGTACCATTTTTTCTCGGCTCCCTCTGTTCTCATCTCCTCTTCGATTGCTCTTTTTATGAGTTCTACCCCGGTGTCTCTGAAGACTCTGATGCCAACCGATTCGGCGAATGGACGGTTTGTCAAAGTCTTTCCAATTTCAACTATCTTCCCATATTGGGTCACTACTTTCATATCTTCTTCTTCATAACTTGATTTTCTTTTTATCGGAAGGCATATTTTTTCATCTCTAACTCTTAGAACCTGTTCAAGTACTTCATATTCATAAACATCGTCTCCGTTCATAATGACGATATCCTCATCCATATCACCTCTTGCAATCCACAGAGAAATAAGGCTATTTGTAGTCTGGTAAAATGGATTATAAAGGGTTTTTATCCGCATTCCTAACCCATCGTAGTTTCTTAGAAAATTCTCTACTTTTTCGAAACCGAATCCAACAACTATTACTACTTCATCAATTCCACAATCTCTTATGTGGTTAATTTGATGTTCAAGTATTGTTTCTCCACCAATATCGAGTAAACACTTGGGTATGTATTTTGTATAGGGATAAAGCCTCTTGCCTCTGCCTGCTGCAAGTATCACTGCTTTCATATTATTATCCACTCCATTTTTTAAGGGCTATTTTAAACCCCTTTGTGATAAGATAATAAAGGCAACCTCAAGAAGGGTACAGATACTAAACTCGCCTTCTCATCCTACCTCCCCCTTATCCTCTTAGTATTAGCTAAAATTTATAACCTCCCAGAGCGCTTCTGTCAATATTTAAGACATATTTTCTGTAATGAAGGTTTAGTGATAAGTAATTTCAAAATATAATTCCCTTGGTTGAGTAAATTCCTCTCTTGCTGGACTATTCAATAAAAGAAAAAGGGACTGAAATACCTCAAAGAGCCCTAGGAAGTTAAAAAATAAATAAGTAGATTGCTTAGATGCGATGTTTCTGAATCCTCTCTCTGAAAATTGGTAAAATCAAGGCACATATTCCATCTGGCTTGCTCAAAACTCAATTCTTGCAACTCTCAATTTTTTAGATTCTGGCTTTATTTTTGTGATTTTGTTATTGCTATCCACATAGACCAACTTGGGGTTATGCTTATTGACTTCGTTTTCGTCATAAGATGCAAAGCTAGCTATTATTACTGTGTCTCCTTCCCTCGCAAGATGGGCGGCGGCTCCATTTGTACAAATGACACCCGAGCCGCGTTTGCCCTCGATCACATAAGTATAAAATCTATGGCCGTTTTTTACATTGAATATGTGTACCTGCTCATATGGAACCAAACCAGCGGCTCCCATTAAGTCCTTATCTACTGTGATGCTTCCCTCGTAATCAACATTAGCCTCTGTAACAGTTGCTCTGTGAATTTTAGATTTGAGAAGAGTTCTATTCACCGTTATTTCTCCTTAAAGTCTTATGTTATCAATAAGCCTCGCTCCGCCAAGCCTCACCCCTACTGCTACCAAATCTCCATCTTCTGCTAATTCTTTGCGTTTAAGGGTTTCGGGATCGCAAATTTCTAGGTAATCTATGTTAGTAATACCGACCTCTCTTAAGGTTTTTCCTCCAGCTTCGATTATTGTTTTTGTATCTCTAATTCCTTTGTCAAACTCCTTTTTTATTTCACTAAGTGCTTTTGAGACTGAAAATGCTCGTTCCATTTCGTCTGACGAAAGGTACGAGTTTCTTGAACTTAATGCCAGTCCGTTTTTATCTCTAACAATCAAAAATCCTTTGATTTCAACCTCCAGATTCAAATCTTTAACCATTCTCTGAATGATTTTTAGTTGCTGATAATCCTTTTCTCCGAAAAGTGCGACATGAGGCTTTACTATGTTAAATAACTTAAGAACAACCGTTGCTACACCCTTAAAGTGCTCGGGACGGAAAAGTCCACAGAGATACTCTTGAAGCACCTTTACCTCAACATATGTTTGAAATCCTTCGGGGTATATTTCCTCTGTAATTGGGTTAAAGACAACATCTACTCCGAGATCTTTTATCTTTTCTAAATCACCATCCAAATTCCTTGGGTACTTGTTTAAATCCTCGTTAGGGGCGAACTGAATGGGATTCACAAAAATGCTCACCACGAGAATATCTCCTCTTCTCCTGCCCTCGGAGATAAGTCTAAGGTGTCCGTCATGTAGTGCTCCCATTGTGGGTACAAAAGAGATTATCTTTCCATGCATTCTCACTTCGTTTGCCATGCCTTGCATCTCTTTTACGGTACTTATAAGTTTCACCTGTTTGTCCTCAGTTAAATGAATGCTCAACGCTTGGGAATTGCCCTTCTTTTACTTCGTCTGCGAAATCTCTTACGGCTTTCGTCATAACTTTTCTTAGGTTTGCGTATCTTTTTACAAATCTAGGGATCGGCTCCGGCGAGAGTCCGACCAGGTCGTTTATGACAAGTACCTGACCGTCGCAGGAAGGCCCCGCCCCGATTCCGATGGTTGGAATGTTTATAGATTCCGTTATTCTTTCGGCAAGCTCTTTAGGAATGCTCTCTAAAACAAGCGAGAATGCCCCCGCATCCTCTACAGACTTAGCAAGCTCAAAGATCCTTTTCGCTTCCTTATCTTCTCTGCCTTGAATTTTATACCCACCCATAATATGAACCGATTGGGGACAAAGTCCAATGTGTCCCATGACGGGAATTCCCGCTTTGGAAATGGAGTATACTGTATCTAGATAGATTTCGTTCGTCTCAAGCTTTACGGATTCAGCTCCGGCTTCCTTTATGAATCTTCCTGCGTTTCGTAAAGCGTCATCTTTTGAAGCCTGGTAAGACATAAATGGCATATCGCCGCAAAGGTGGGCGTGTTTTACCCCTCGTGATACCATTTTTGTGTGATATATCATCTCGTCCATTGTTACGGAAAGGGTGTTTGGAAGCCCCTGAACTACGTTTCCTAGGGAATCACCAACAAGAACAATATCTACACCTGCTTCGTCGATTATATTTGCAGTAGCGGCATCGTAGGCTGTAACCATAACGATTTTTTCTCTCTGCTTTTTCATTTCTCCCAATCTAGGAACTGTGATTTTTTTCATAGTAAGCCTCTATAAAATAAAAAAACCAGCTAAGGGCACAATCCCTCACTGGCTTTATAGTTTTCTTATTTCAGGTACGGCTCATGTTCCGTCCTAATATTTGATTCAAGCACAACCCCCGTCTCGGTCCCCTAACGAGATCCAAGCGGCAAAATACTCATAATTTTAATATCTCTAAAATCCTACGCAGTTGCACAAAACTAAAAATAAAGATAAAGAAAGCTAGATGAGATGTCAACCCCAAACTAATTCAGGATCCCTGTATCCATTCCTCTCCACCTTCCCAAACCTCTTTTTTCCATATGGGGACGGTTTGTTTGAGTTTTTCAATAACGTATCTGGACGCCTGGAAGGCTTCGTCTCTGTGGGGAGCGGAAACGGCAATTACTACACTTGCTTCACCGAGCTTAATTTTGCCGGTGCGATGGATTATCGCTATTTTCTTTACATTCCACTTCTCTTTTATCTCCCCTACTATTTTGCAAAACTCCCGAAGAGCCATTTCCTTATAAGCTTCATATTCCAGATACTCGACCTCTTTTCCCTTTGATAATTTTCTCACCGTACCGATAAACAGCACTACAGCTCCAGACTCAATATCATGAACTTTTCTGACCACACTTTCAACACCAATTTTTTGGGTTGTGATTTTGAACAAATTATCGTCCTTTCCTTTTTTATTAGTCCTTGGCATTGTTAATTAATATCTTTCAAGAAACTAAGGCGTGTAATAACTAAAGGAATGAGAGTTCACTCTTGTATTACTCTTCCATTATAGCCTAGTTCTCTAAGTTCTACGACGAGTTTCTCAGCATCATGCTTTTTTGAGAACCGACCGATTCTCACCCTATGGAAAATATCTCCATCTAGCTCGATGGCATCAACTTGAACATTGTTTAACCTTCTGTTGAGTTCTTCTTTTAAGCTCAGAGCATTTTTTCTATCCCTAAATGACCCGATCTGAACTGTGTACTTAGCCTGAAAGTAGTTGCTCTTTCTTCCGGGTGCTGAGATTACCTCGACCTTTACCTTTGCCGTCCCATCTCCGATCATATCAAGAGCTTTAGCTGCCGCATAAGAAAGGTCTATTATCCGTCCTTCAATGAATGGACCCCTATCGTTTATCCGTACTACGATGTCTCTTCCATTTTCTAAATTGGTGACCCTAACAACAGTTTCTATTGGTAAGCTTCTGTGGGCAGCCGTGTAACCATACATGCTGAAACGTTCGCCACTCGCTGCTTGTCTGCCATGCTCCTCAACACCATACCAGGAAGCAACTCCTATTTGAGAATAGCCTTTAGGTACCTCAATACCTTCAGGCGGATAGCTTTTCAGACTATTTTTTCTTGAAACTGAGGCGCAGGAAAATAAGAATGGTATCGTCACTAGGAATAGAACGACACTTCTTTTCATATTATTCTGCATTATAGCACATTCAATACGAATTATGAAGGAATTCATTTGTTTTTAAAAGAGTAATAGGTTTCTTGTGGTATTGAAATTACTTCCAGTTTAACTTTAGCCACTCCAACACGCAAAAGTCCGATAACCTTGGCTGCTGCAAGGGAGAGGTCTATTATTCGTCTTTTATTAAACGGTCCCCTGTCATTTATTCTCACTATAATCTCTTTTCCGTTCCTCAGATTGAAGACTCTTACCTTCGCTCCAATTGGTAAACTTCTATGAGCAGCCGTATAGTCGTGTATGTCAAAGCGCTCACCGCTAGCCGTTTGTCCGCCATGATGTTTGGTGCCGTACCATGAAGCAATGCCAATTTCGGAGTAAACAACGTCAGATGCATGACTCTGTTCACAGAAAAAAGGAAATGGAATAATTAATAGAAATAAACCCAATTTGATTTTCATAATTGTTTCCCATTTTACCATAAAACAGTTTGTTTTTTCCAGAGTGCTTGAGATTATAAGGGATTAGAATAAAATTATTGAACCGTTTGAACATCTGGGAGATAATCTAGAATGCAAAATTTTGTAGAAGAATTTTCACTTATAAGAAGACTTCCTCCTTACGTTTTTGCTATAGTAAACGAGCTAAAGACTAAGGCTAGGGTGAGAGGAGAGGATATTATAGACCTGGGAATGGGAAATCCAGACCAGCCAACGCCAAAGCATATTGTGGATAAACTGATTGAAGCCTCCAGAAATCCAAAAAACCACAGGTATTCTGCTTCGGCTGGGATTCCAAAGCTAAGGCTTGCAATTTGCGATTGGTATAAGAGGAATTATGGAGTTGAACTTGACCCCGAAACTGAAGCAATAGTCACAATTGGTTCAAAAGAGGGAATTTCGCATCTTATGTTTTCGATTCTTGCTCCGGGTGATGTGGTTATAGTTCCAAATCCTACCTACCCGATTCACAGTTATTCGGTAATTATTGCAAGAGCCGATGTGAAAAGCGTACCTCTTACCAAGGATATTAATTTTATTGAATCTGTGGAGAAAGCGGTAAAGAAGATTTGGCCTAAGCCTAAGGTTTTAATAATTTCTTTTCCGCATAATCCTACAACAACTGTTGTAGATCTGGATTTTTTTAAAAATATTTATGAGCTTGCAAGGGAATTTGGGTTGATTGTGGTACACGATTTTGCATATGCCGATCTTTGTTTTGATGGATACAAGGCACCGAGTTTTCTCCAGGTGACGGGTGCTAAGGAAATCGGAGTGGAGTTTTTTTCACTCACAAAAAGCTACAATATGCCGGGATGGCGCGTCGGTTTTATGGTAGGAAACGCTAAAATTGTAGCCGCCTTAAGAAGGATAAAAAGCTATCTTGACTATGGGATTTTTCAACCGATTCAAATAGCGGGGATTATGGCTCTAAACGGTCCTCAAAATTGCTTAGAGGAGATGAGGGAAACCTATAGATCAAGAAGAAATAAACTTATAGACGGACTTTCAAGGGCTGGTTGGAAAATTCCAAAACCAAAAGGAACGATGTTTGTCTGGGCCGAGATACCTGAAAGATTTAAAGAAATGGGTTCTCTGGAATTTTCTAAATTACTTATCGAGAAAGCAAAAGTTGCGGTATCACCGGGGATTGGGTTTGGAAATCATGGTGAAGGATACGTAAGGTTTGCCCTTGTTGAAAATGAAAAGAGGATAATGCAAGCGGTAAGAGGAATAAGAAAGGTTTTAAACCGCTCTTAGCAAATACTAAACAGCAAAAGATAAATTATTTTTTCTCGGCAATGGATTATTGAGGCTAATAATTGAAGTTAAAAAATATATCCCCACCTGCCTGCTCTCCTCCTATCTCGCTTTCCAGTGTTAAGAAATCAAAAAGCCTGTATTCAACACTCACGTTATTTGTAGCGGTAGGTGCGGTTGTTGAAGATTGAGTAGTACTTCGCCGATACCCTATGTATAAATCATTAGTTAAGTATTTACCTAACTCGACTTGAGGCCCGCTTTCCCCCCCCCTAATGCTAATTATATCCAATGAAAATTTCTCTCCGAGCACTTTGTTGAGTTGATTTGCTGCTATACCCCCTGCCACTCCCACAGCTAAGTCCTGAACGGATCTTCTTTCACCCGCGCCAATCTGACTTGAAGGGGTTCCAAATAACAAATAGGAGATAATATCCGTTTCTGGCATCGGCGGCTCGCTTGTAAGTTTTACCTCCGGTTGTTTAACGCTGCCGCCTATGTTTGCAATTACGTTCACATTTGAGACTTGATATAAGGCTTTCAAATCCAGAAACGGATTAATCTCGGGAGTTCCTGAAAAATTCACAGTACCTTCTTGTATTTTAAAAAGTTTTCCAAAAATTTTATAGGTTCCTCTTACAGTACTGACGTTTCCGGTTACAATCGGCGGGTTACCGTATTTTTACGAACTCCTCGGGTTTCTCTTCGTCTACGAATTTAATTTCATCTACTTTCTTCTCAGGTTCTTCTGGAATTGTGATACGAGCTCTTTCAACTTTGGCTTTCCCGCTTATATCAATCTTTCCGCCACTGCCTTTGACATTCACATTGCCGTCCAGTCTTGCTGAAACAGCCTTAGGCTCTATTAGGAGGTTATTCATCTTTCCACTCAGATTGTAGGCAAGTTCGCTGAAATCAAAGTCTCCAACAAACGTTCCTTTACCCCCGTTGGTTTGAATTTCAAGGTTTCTAAGAAATCCTTTTTGTCCCTGCACGTCAATAAGTGCGTTTGTTATTTTGAGTTCATTTCTTAGGGATTGGATTTTCAAAGATGCTTCTTGGAGTTTTGCCTGTCCTTTTAGCTCTGGACTTTTCAAATTCCCAGACATTCTCAAATCAATAATTAATTCCCCATCTATCTTTTGTATTTCCTTGCTCAAAGCTGCAATTGGACTAAGCTCAAAACCGCTAGATTTTACTGCTATATCAAGGTTTGCATTCTTTACGTTCTCTCCTATTTTTTTAAGATTAAGGTCTACATTAGCTTTACCATTTGCCAGGAGTATTTCTCTGCCGTTTTCCGTTATATTAAGATTAAGATCGAGCCTCTTATTTAAGTAAGAAAGATCTAACTTAGCCTTATTGCTTTCAAATTTCATATATCCCAGGTTTTGAGCATTTATGTCGGCTTTTATTCTTGGGTCATCTACTGTGCCCTGAAGACTGATATTTGCCGAAGTGACTCCCTGAACCGGTGGTTCAAGCTGAAGTACCTTTGAAATGTCACCGAGATTTAAATTGTTTATTTTTAAATCTGCATCCAAGTTGCCGTCAAAATTTAGATCGGCATTGGCTATGGCTGAACTGTTCCTATAATAAATGTTAAAAGATTCGACGCTCAACTTCTTGGGGGCGATTATTATATTTATGCTGTCTTTATTCTCAAGCACTGTATTCTCAAGATTAAGCTTGAGTTTGCTTACTTCTAAGTCCTTTTCTTTACTTTGAAGGTCAGCCAGTTTTAACTCGATTTCATAGCTTCTTTTAGAGTCCTCTACAATAGAAGCTTCTCCTCTTAGTCCCTTTCCTTCACTTCTTGCTTTTAGATCAACACTTTTTATGTTTTTATCTTGAATTTTAAGCTCCTTGAAATTTCCCTTTACTTGAAAATTCGGATTCTCAATATCAACTATACCCTTTCCATTGAGATCAACTGATTTGATCTCAATGTCTTCTTTATACCCAAAATCCGAAACCATGGCTGAGAGTGTAACTTCGGGTTTCATTATCCCTACCTGAACTTTCCCGTTTGCCTTTAATGAGCCCTTAAGGTCAAGGTCAGGTGAAAACTTTGATACGAAATTTAGATTCTTAACCTCAACCTGATAGTTAATAGCCGTTCCCTTTTTCTCCGCCATTTTTCCCTTTGCCTTTAGTTTGAAGTCGTCAGAAATTAGAGAAAGAGTTTTTATATCTAATGTATTTTTAGCGTATGAAGCATCTATATTTCCCTGGGTTAGTTTTATATCAAGAATACTTGATGGAAGAATCTTAGCCTGAACGTTGGCAGTTAATTTATCTAATAGATTTCCACCTAAAGGAACAGAACCATCAAGGCCGAGATTGGAGGTTATATCACTTATATATTTCTTCTCACCTAGGATCGAAGCTAAATCGACTTTATTTAGATTTGAACGGAAATCGAATTTTATATTCGATTTTGTGGCCTCTACGAGCCCTTTCAGATCAACCTCGCCTGCCTTATCCCCTTTTAATTGGAATTTATCTATTTTTACTTTAGCTTTCAGATCATCTATTTCCTCCCAACTTCCATTCACATCGAAATTTGCGTTGAGTTTTGCATTAAGATCCGTATTTATAATATCAGGCTTTCTCTCTTTTTCTATAAGAGCAAAAATCTCTGGAGTCTCTATGTCTTTTAATGAAATATTGAAATTAAACTCATTTATTCCTTCTTTGGTAAGTATTCGTTCCAGATTTGCATTCCCTTCGAAAAAAGTTTCTCCAAAATCGGTTTTAAAGGCTCCGTTGCTTACTTTTAACTCAGTTCCATTAATTGTAACCTTCTCAATCGAGCCCCAAATCTTTTTTCCCCTGATTTGTGAATTGGGCATTTTAATGTGTACTTCAGCCTGTATGTCTTGCGGGCTCCTATACTTGCCTGAGCCTTCTATTTCCGCGTTTAAAACACCCACTTCTTTTACTTTATAGTCATAAGCAGAGGCATTGAATTTGAATTCCGGTTCTTTGGAATTACCAAGCTCTCCATCGAATTTAATTTCTGCTCCGTTAAAATTAACTTTTAAATTCTCTATACGGGCTTTTTCCTCCGTGTAGACTGCCTTTGTTGAAAGCCCTTTTACTTTGATCTGTTGTGGAGATACGTTTAAATTTGCATCTTTTAAATCGAGTTCAATCTTGTTGGTTATACCAATCATCTTGAGCGAGAGATTTATTTTCGGTATGTCAATTTGGGTAACCTCATTTTTCCTTCTGTCCTCTATTTTGATTTCAGCGTCTTTAAGAAGAAAGTCCTGGAGGATAATATTCCAATCGGAGGGTTCTTTTTGTTCTTTTTTCTTTTCTTCTTCTTTTTTTTCTTTCTTCCCGCCGATTTTACTAAAGTTCCAGCTCCCGCTTTTATATTGAATTAGATTTACATCTAAACCGCTGAGAGCAATATCATTTAGGGTAATCAGTTTTTTAGATACTAAAAAGCTATTGATTATTAGGGGAAGAGAGTATCGCAATGAAGCTTCCTTAAAATATACAAAGGTCTCCCCCTCGACCTTAAGTGAAACGTCTTTTAGCTTTATACCACGGATAAAATCAGTCTCAACTTCTCCAATAGTAAAAGTTTGATTTGTGGCCGAGCTTACTGATTTCTCTACAAGCCTTTTTATAATATTTTTGGAATAATCTGTTTGTAAAAATGTAGAAATCCCTAGAATTAGAAGAATTAAAACAACGAAAAAAATTCCAATCGCTTTTAAAATCTTAAAACGCATGACTGTGAATAATATAATAGCACAATATAGACTCTAAAAAATATGAACGAGAAAACTCTTACGTTTTGTTGGTAGGCTTCTATTTATTTTTGAGGAAGATTACTCTATGGGTGTCTTATAAGGACTTCGCACCTGGGAAATTGTTTTGATTTTAGCATAGAAGAGAAATCGGTAAACGGTCGGACTTCTCTCCTACTGGCAACCACAAGAAATGTTAGTATTTATTATATCTATTGGATAAAGATTTATGAATGCCGAACGATAATAACGCTATTATTGTTATTAAAGTGCCCCTACTATCATCTGGGTCGTCGTATTCACATGTGGTTTCCAAACCTGATAAAGGCTCACACTTAATCAACTCGGACTGTAGGTCTTCTCCCTTCTCCGTCATTATGTAATAATCTCCTTTTTATAGTAGCTACAATATGAAATCATTTTGGTTACATGAAGTCAACTAGACTTTTAGATATATTTTACGATAATAAAAGTTAGCCTTTGAAGGTTTCTCTTACTTTCGTTTTAAGTCATAATCAAACTTTTTTCTAGTTTCTACTTCTGAGAGGGTTAGAATGCTTGGCCTATGCTAAGAAAGAATTGGAACCTTCCGATTCCCGGCTCTGGATTGAGCGCGTATCCTAAGTCAACTCTAAGTGGTCCTACTAAGGTATTATATCTTAATCCTGTTCCAACGGCGTATTTAATTTGGTCGAGTTTGAAATCAAATTCCTCTGGGTAAACGTTTCCATAATCTAGGAAGACTACCCCCCCCAAATCCTTGTAGATTGGGAATCTGATTTCAAAACTGCCTAAAAGAAGAGAATTGCCGCCAACTGGGTCTTCATTGTCATCAAGAGGGCCAAGTTCTTGAAACGGAAAGCCTCTCATAGTTGTGCTTCCACCAGCAAAAAACCTTTTAAAAATCGGAACATCTAACGTCCCCGAACTACCAAAGGGTTGTATAACTCCCAAGCTAACTCTTTTTGCAAGAACAACTTTGGAGAATTCCTTATAGCCTTTGAGCTCAACAAAGGCCTTTAAATAATTCACATCCGATCCAAGCGTTCTAAAGGATGATTCAAGGCTGGCAGTAGCTACAGTCCCGCGCTTAGGATTGAGGATATTATCTGTAGTGTTTCTCTCAATGCCAAGATTAAAAAATGTCAGAAAAAAAACATCACTTTCAATAAATTCTCGAGTTGCATCTGATATATCCGATAGTTGAGAAACTTGGATGCTAAAGGAGCCAAATGCCCTATAAGTTCCCCCAAAACTCTTACTTACTTTAGTTGAGCCAATGATGTTTTCGGAAGAAAAACTCGGAAGATCGTCTCGGTTCAAACTAAATATCCCCATAAGATCAGATCCTCCTCCGATTATATATGGCTGAGTGAAGCTTGCTTCCGCCCTTTGAGTGAGAAATGAGAACTTGCCAGCAACTTCAAGACTTCTTCCGCCTCCGAAAAAGTTTCTCTTAGTCCATATGATTTGACCCCTGAAGAGGTCTTCTGTGCCATATCCCACTCCTATTTTTACAGTACCCTGTTTTCTCTCTGCCACTGTTATAACCGTGTCTACAGTTTCTTTATCGTCATCAAAATTCGTATCAATTACAACTGATCTAAAGAGTTGGAGTTGGAAAATTCTCACCCGGGCTTCATCGAGTTTTGCTGTAGAATAGATCTCCCCTTCCTTGTAAGTGACCTCCCGTCTAACTATATAAGACTCTACGTCTTTGTTCCCTTTTATGCTTATGGAACCAAATCTGTAGAGTGAGCCTGGATTTACCACGAAGCTCACTTTTGCCCATTTTTCTTTTCTGTTTACAAGTGCTTCTCCTTTAATATTTGCTTTAGGGTAACCGTTGTCGGAAAGGATGGATGAAATTACACCCTTGGTCTTTTGATATTTTATTGGGGAAAAGGTCTTATCAACTTTAAGAGGTACTGAATCGAGAATCTTTTTTCTTAAATCTTCATCTTCTATTTCCCATATATTAATATTCAACTCGGTCAAAATAACAGGTTTTCCTTCTTTGATTTTAATAGTGATTTCTACTCTGTCTTTCTCTTCACTGTATTTAAGTTCATACTCTGCTCTTGCATCGTAATATCCATAGTTTGCATAGAGCCTTTCGATTCTGACCATATCGCTTTTTAAGATTTCTTCGTTAAATTCAGGGTCTTTTATCCAGGGCTTAATTGACGGAAATTCGGTTCCAGTGTTTTCTTTGATTTCTTTTTTAGAGACTGTTTTTGCCCCTTTTATTTTTACTTTTGAAATTCTCACTGTGACTTCATCGTTTTGACCGTAAGCTGAGATTATTTGAAGAAAAAAGGTTAGAAAGGCTAAGATTAGAGAAAAGCGTGTTATTTTGAGTTTTTTCATTCAATGAAGCTGTGAAGCTTACTTTAGTGTTTTGGTAATCTTTATAGCCAGAACTCTTATTATGCATGGCTCAATCGAGTATTCAAGTGGCAAACTGTTATCGGGTTCTCAGTTTAGTTTGATTTCCGCATGTTGCTAGGCTCTTTAGATGGCATTATAATTTCGGGTAATGTTTCCTGCTCTAGAGGGTGAAAACAGGCTTAAAAATCAGTACAAAATAACTGTGATTATATGGTTCGCTATGACTTTGAGCGTGTTGATTTATGTCGGTCTGGGGCTTTTTCTCTTTGATAGAGAGGACGGTGGTACAGGTGGAGAATTTAAATTCTTGTTCTATATGCTCTCTTTTGTCTCAATTCTATCTCCTAGGTTCTTTAAATCTATAATTTTATCAGGAGAAAAAATATCAAATGCCTCTTCTAGTAGTGCTTCAAATCTCGCTGGACTTATTCAAACTTACCATATGGTTACCTTTGCTTTTTGTGAATCTATAGCAATCTATGGGCTTGTGTTCTATATAATTTGGGGAAATAAAGCTGACTTCTACATACTCTCTGGTCTTTCTCTCATTTGTTTTATTTTTAACCATCCGAAATTTGAATTCTGGCAGCAAATCTATGAGAGATCACATCGGTTATCGGGTGGCTTAAATTAACTACTTTATCAAATTTATTAAAAAAAATTTCAAATTTTCATGTCAATACAAAGTGATTATGTCACCCCTGATGCAAAGAGAAAATGTCACCTGTAAATAGATTCTCAAGAGGTAAAGTATTAGTTTTGATCCTTTTAGTTTCATCAGAACTAATCTCCTTAATATTCAGATATTGATCCTTGTATTTTATGTGTATAGAACCGTCTAATCTTTTCTCCACCACCACTTTAGCCTTAGCAAAAGAGATTCTATATTTATCAGGCAGTATCTGAAATATACGATTCTTATAGGAGATAGTATTATCAGCCATAACGGTTCTTTGTTCTTTTATCGAGAACACTGACTCAAGGTTTAATTCCTTTGGTAAACCCCTCCAAGCACCCTCCGGGTCTTTGGGAGTGTTAGAGAATTTCTTATTAAACCTTGGTAGGAACTTATTGTGGAGATACTTGTTAGCTTCCTCTATAGAAGATATTTCATGCAGTTTCAACTCCTTAAGGAGTCTATCCTGGAAGGTTCCAAACAATCTTTCTATTCTTCCCTTGGCCTGAGGGCTTCCTGCAATGGTAAGCCTTACCCCAAGTTCATTCAAAGCCCTTTGAATTTGTGTAGGAGCATAGTCGTATTTGAGATTTACTCTGTAAGAGTAGTGCCTTTGAGTCATAAAATGACTTGCTCCATCAGTGTATAGGGCTACAGGTATCCCCTTTAGCTCTATCAGTTTCTTTATAACTCCCATATTATTCTCCGTAGAGTCACTGTCTACAAACAGGGCATAAGGAACCTCTCCTGTAGCATCATCTATTGTGGCAATAAGCCAGATGCTGCCCTGGCTCAACCACTGATGCTCTGAGGAGTCCATCCGGATTAAAAGTCCGCTCTTTGACATTCTAGTCCTTCTTGAGCGATGTTTAGGAGCAGATTTAGCCTTA
>JACPIY010000018.1 GCA_016187835.1 Deltaproteobacteria bacterium
TTTACCTTCACCGTTAATGGCTTGATATTCATCGTAGGAGGAACAGGACCAACATCCCTTTTGGGATACATCCAGTCGAGATAAAAGTCGTAGTAAGCTCCTGAATCAGTCCAGAAATCGGAGCGTGGTTGTGCTGAAGCAAAGAGTGGGATTGATAGAATAAAAATTAAACTTAGCAAAAAAATGAAGAGAATCTTTTTATTTTTCATCTTCTTTTACCTCCCTAATTTTTGTTTTCTGTAAATATAGATGTATCCATTGTGATAAAAGTTCCAATAAATATTTTTGCTTTGAAAAAGTAAGATAATATGAAGTCGGATATATGGCTTTTCTTGCATTATTTGACTTGAAGGGAGGTAAGTTAGAAAATCGGTGTCGAGCTTGAAGAAGAAAAACAAAGTTAAAATAAGAAGGGAAATCGATGTCGTGATATACTAACATTTCTGAGTTTCTAACAAAACGTGTAAAATTGGAGTTGCTTAAACTATGCTAAGAGCCCTAATTTTTGACTTTGATGGAGTTATAGCAGACGCTGAACCTGTTCACATGCGTGCCTTTCAGGAGGTTTTAAGTGAAGAGGGGTTGAGCCTTTCGAGAGAAGAGTATTATGATAGATATCTTGCTCTCGATGATAAGACTTTTTTCACAACGGTTTTTAAAGATAGAGGAAAGCGTTTTGATAAAACACTTATAAAAAGCTTAATGGATCGTAAGTCCGGATGTTATGACCGGTTTATTAGAGAAAACATCGTTATTTTCCCTGGTGTACCAAATTTCGTCAAAAATGCTTCTAAGAGATACGCTCTTGCTATCGGTTCCGGTGCTCTTAGGCACGAGATAGAATTTATCTTGGAGTACGCAGGAATAAGAGAAGAATTTAAAGTAATAACAAGTGCTGAAGATGTAACAAATTGTAAGCCCGATCCTGAAGTATTTATAAAAGCCCTTAAGAGAATTAATGCTTCTTTAATATCTGATGCAAAGATATATCCTCACGAGTGTCTTGTCGTTGAGGACTCCATTTATGGAATAAAGGCGGCTCATTCTGCGGGTATGAGATGCCTGGCTGTTTCAAATTCTTACCCTGTTCAGAAGCTTTCGGAAGCGGATATGGTAGTAAATGGTCTTAATGAGGTAAAAATCGAGGATTTGGAGAAATTGTTTTAAGTAGGTGTAATTGGCTTCGCCGAAATGTTCAGTCGCTGCCCGCATTTTCTTGAATTGCCCTTACCTCATTATGTTTATTTCCCAATTAGTCTGCAAAACTCATTAAATACCTTTTCTGCAAGAGAGTTAAGATTAGCAATGAATTGAGGGCCTTTTTCTTTAATTGCCTCAGGTTCAATTTTCCCTTTTAGAGACATAACCTCCTCTTTGTTTTCAGTCACGTTGAGCCATTCAGAGACCATCTCTTGTGTAACCTCTATGTGAAACTGAAGTCCGTATACATTGGTGCTATATCTAAAAGCCTGATTCAAGCAAAGAGGCGATTTAGCCAAATGAACTGCCCCCTCTGGTATTTCAAACGTGTCGCCGTGCCACTGAAAAACAGTCTCTTCGGTTTTAAAATGCTTAAACAATTTGTCCTTACTTGCTTCTTCAGTGATGCTAAGCGGATACCACCCAATCTCCTTTTCTTTGTTTTTCATGACCCTGGCTCCAAGAGCCTTTGCAATAAGTTGCGCACCAAGACAGATTCCTAGAATTGGCATATCTTTTTCTACAGTTTCCTTGATGAGTCTATCTTCCATCTTCAAGAAGGCATATTTATCCGTTTCATAGACATTCATTGGACCACCCAGAATAATCAGTCCGGATATATCATCAAGCTGAATATTTGGATTCTCGTCTTCATACAAATTTATATATTCGTAGTTTAGGTCGTTAGCTTTAAGCGTATGGAAGAGTGTCCCAAGGTGCTCATGTGGAACGTGTCTTAGAACCAGAACCTTCATATTTTTTGTTTTCCTTTTAAATTTTACTAAGTGTATTTTCTGGAGACAATGTCTCTAGTTATATAGAATTTAATATTTGCGTTTTCTTTAAACCTGTTCAATTCCGCGATCACATAATGTATAACTACAGCTTTTTTCTACCTGACAAATTATACTAAAAATCACCTTCCTTTACATAAGGATAGCTCCACAGTGCGACCTGAAGAACAACTGATTTGAACCAGGCTTGGTGCATCTTCTCTACTTCATCAGCGCTATGACCTTTCTTAGCGAGAAAAGGTTTTATCGTTGCCGTAATGGGATATATGAAAGCGACTAAATAACGGAAGCTGATATTCGGAACCGATTGAACTTTTTCAGTTTGATTCTTTTTAGTTCGATGGTGACGTAAGCCAATTTCGAACTGGTAATTCAACCAGTCCTGATCATAGGCGCGACTACATGTGTCTAGAATCCACCGACCAAAGCGCGGACGAACTGCGGCAAGGTAATCGGAATTAGGCTGCTTATCAAGACCAGTAAAGTAGTAGACAAGGTGAGGGTGGGAGGCTACAAATCCATACCAGAGGTCCAGAATATCTTCAACTTGATCGGCTAGAATTTTTCCTGCCATACCTAAGTATTTTTCATCTTCCCCTGTGAAAAGTATGCTCTTCTTTAGTTTTTCAAGCTCATCCAGCGAGATCGGAGACTTAGGAACCGAGTTCGCTCCGTATGTATATACTGGTATTTTTTCCTTGCTCATTTTCTCTCCTGATTAATCTGTGTTTATGTTATATTAAAAGTTGTAGTGGTGAGCGTCAATAACTTACTGATTCGTAACTAGGTTACTATTTGGTAAGTAACAGTCGATTCAAAGTTATGTTCTGGAGATGGAAATCGTGGAGTTAAAAGTTAAACCAAAAGAGATAAGAGAAGAATCAGTTACAGAAATTCTAAAATGTAAATGGACTATTTTAATTGTCGCAAAAGTTATTGAAGGTTTGTCTCGTCCCAGTGAAATTAAAAGAGCGATTGATGGAATAACTACAAAGATGCTGAATGAGAGGCTACGAAAACTGGAAGGAAGAGGAGTAATAAAAAGAAGATCATTTCCTGGTTACCCGCTTCATGTTGAATATATGATGGATTTAGAAGGAAAAAGGTTAAAGCCGATAATTGAAGCTTTAATGAGAATAGACATCTCACTTGAAGAAATAACCGAGGTTATAAGCTGTAAGTGGATGATCAGAATTTTGAGTGTTCTAAGACAAAATCCACTGCGCACTAATCAGATTAAAAGAAATATAGTGAGTATAAGTAATAAAATCCTTTCCGAAAGACTTCGTAAGTTAGAGCAAATGGCGTTTATTCATAGAAATATAATTGATTCAACCCCACCTGGAGTTAGTTATACTTTAACAGATCGTGGAAAGGAATTTATGAACTTTATGAAAACCAAAGTCATACTTTAGGAATCTATTTAATTTCAGCCTAAATAAAATCGGAGCATTCTTAAAAAAGCATTCAAAGTTCTTTTTTAAGATTATTATTCTTCATAGAAGGTATTTATTATAAAGACTGCTCTTATTGCTGACGAGGATGATGAAATAAGAAACGTAGTTTGCCCTATTCTTACCGAAGGCAACTAGAGAATGCATTTAATTTCAGCAAAGTTAGAAACTATATAATCAGGTTCTGAATTTCCTTCTTTAATCTTTTCGCCATTTTTGTTTATCCAGATAACATCCATCCCAACGGATTGTGAACCTATTACATCGGCCTCAAAATTGTCTCCCACGAATATTGCATCATTAGATCGGATTTTTAGAAGATCATAAGCCTTGAGAAATATATCTGCTTTTGGTTTTCTCCATCCTATTTCCACCGATATGAGGATTTTCTCAAAATAGTTTTTAATCCCGAACTTCTCCAATAGTCCATATGCAGTAGGGGCATGGTCAAAATTTGAGATTAGAGCCAATCTGTAGTTTTTGTTTCTAAGTATATTGAGAGTGCTTCTATGTTCTTCCGGGAATTCTGTTGTACTGGCAAGACCTTTCATATGGACAGAGACCATCTCTTCTACCATTTCATTCGAGTGTGAGTTTAGCTCTATATTCATCATATAGAGCATTATTTTGAATCGTTCTCTGTTATGGAATTCCCTGTTTTCCATGCGTTTAATATCGTTAAACTCGGTGAAGCTTTCAATGAATGCTTTATAAAACTCGCCGAAATCCACATTGTTGTAGAATTTTTTGAAAACTTTATATACATCTACACTTGTTGACCTAACCCCTGTTCCATCAACATTGACAACAGTGAGATGTGAACGATTAAAATTAATAACCGTATCAAAAAGATCGAATATTACGGCTTTATATTTTTTCATCTCTCAATAATAATTATTCAGCCATTAATTAACACCAATGTGAATATGAGTTTCTATTTAAATGGGTCTCGCTTATAAACTACCCGATCTAGTCTCTTATATTAATATTTGCTCTTTCGAGAACCACTTCGATAATTTTACTGTGTAGCCCAAGTGGTTCGGTGACACGATAGAAAACCCCGGGGTGTTTCTTTGCGGCCTCTTCTACCATTTTCGGAATATCCTTTGTAGAGTGCTCTCCGGGAGCAAGGAAGTAGGGATGGACTATAATTTCGGACGCTCCTTCAAGAATGCAAGCATCAAAAGCCTGTGAAATCGTTGGTTCCGCAAGCTCCATGTGGGCGTGGTGGACAATGTCAAACGCGCATTTGTTACTTTGCCTAACCATATTGGCAATTTTTACGAGCATATCGTTTGCTTCTCCAACTACGCTTCCGTGATCTACTAATATTAAGGCTCTTTTCTTTGTCATCATTTTCACCTTTAAACTGTTTAGCCACGGATGAACACGGGTCTTAGTGAATAGAATGATACATGATGCATGATTCATGATGCACGATTTATTGTAAAACTTGTATCCTGCATCGTGTATCCTGGATCGTGTTTATTTGCATTCGTGATCATTTGTGTAAATTTGTGGTTAAGTTGGATTAACAGCATTCAGCTTAATTGTTTCTAAAAGGATATCGGCAGCGCGATAGAACTCCTCTAAGACAAGATATTCATTCACAGTGTGGATTTCTTTCATACCAGTACCCAAGTTCACACAATCAATTCCCTTTTTGTTGAAATAATTTGCGTCACATCCTCCGCCGCTTGCAATGGGTTCGATGTCATACTTAAGGTTCGTTACGGCTTGATTCACGAGTTTGATTACTCTTGATTCTGAAGAAACATCCATTCTATTGTAGCTTCTCTCGATATCTTCCTCTGCTTTTGCTCTATAGGTTTTTCCGTCAAAGGTTAGCTGGTAATTGGTTACTGCATCGTTAAAGCACTTTCTCATATGTTCCACCTGAGCACGAAGTTTCTCTTCACTGTGGCTTCTCGCTTCTCCTATTATATGAACGTAGTTGGGAATTATGTTGGTAGCTAGTCCGCCCCTTATTACTCCGATATTTGCTGTTGTCTCAAAATCTATCCTCCCAAGCTTCATATTAGATATAGCTTCACTTGCGACTTTGATGGCGTTTATTCCCTTTTCGGGACAGACTCCGGCATGTGCCTCGAGTCCGTAGATTTTAAACTCTAACCTCTCAGCCGAAGGACATTTTACAACGAGATGAGACGGGGAACTGCTATCCAGAACAATCCCATATTTTGACCTAAAGTTTTTTATATCAATATACTTTGCTCCAAGAAGCCCAATTTCTTCACAAATGGTAAAGGCGATTTCTATGTCACCATGTGGCAAGTTTTTTTCTTTAAGCGTTCTCAACACTTCGACTATTACCGTTAGTCCGCTTTTATCGTCGCTTCCAAGAATCGTCGTGCCGTCACTTTTTATTACTCCGTCTTCGATTCGAGGTTTAATTCCCTCACCGGGACCAACCGTGTCCATGTGAGCCGAGAGGAAAAAAGGAGGTACATTTGTCTTGTTGCCTCTTGTCTTTACGATAAGATTCCCTACATTGGCGTTAACATTTTTATCTGCATCATCAAAAAAACACTCTCCGCCTATTTCTTCCATATCTTTTTTGAGCTTTAGCCCTACGTCCTTCTCCTTTCTTGATAAGCTGTCGATTCTGATTAAATCCATTATGTATTCGGTTATTCTTTCCTTTTCAATCATAGAGAATTCCTGTAAAGGTTTTAGTCTAATTATAACTAATTAGGGGTCTTATGGCTAATCATGAATGAAGGGAGGATTGGGCAAAATGCTTACCTCTGGCTTTATACGTTATGGAAAAAACTTCCTTTCAAAAATGAGAGTTAGGGCAAGCCTCGGTTGTTTATAGCAGAAGCTCAGTTAACTTAGTTAGCTATTCGGTTTATCAAAGGATGGCAAATATGAAAATCCATGTTATAGACCATAATTTTTTTGTACCGAAGGTTATAGCCTCTTACTTAATTGAAAATGGTAGTGAACCTATCTTGATAGAGACCGGCCCGGAAACAACTTTCCCTAAACTCGAAAAATCTCTTAATGAGCTTGGCTACTCGGTTGAGGAAATAAGGAAGGTTTTTGTTACTCATATACACTTGGACCACTCCGGGGCAGCCTGGCGCTTTGCTGAAGCTGGCGCTACAATTTATGCCCACCCGTTTGGAGCCAAACATCTGGCCGATCCAACAAAGCTTATAGCATCCGCCAGAAGGATTTATAAAGAGCAAATGGAGACGCTTTGGGGTGAAGTTCAACCTATTGCAAAGGAGCGTATTTACGCTATCGAGGATGGAGAGACCATAAAAGTTGGTGGCTCTAAAATTCAAGCTGTAGAAACACTAGGGCATGCATCTCATCATCACTCTTACGTCATAGATGGTGTTGTATTCGCTGGGGATGTTGGTGGTGTATGTATAGAAAACGGTCCGGTTTTGCCGCCTACGCCTCCGCCGGATATAAACGTGGAGCTTTGGCAGGAATCTATAAGAAAGATTATGGATTTAAATCCTCAGGTCTTGTATCCCATTCATTATGGCAAGTCTAATCATGTCAAAGATCATTTGAGAGAACTGGGAAATAGACTTCTTGAATGTACTGAATGGATTGGAGAGAGATTAAAAGAAGGAAAAACGGAAGATGAAATGGTTCCTGATTTTGTAACTATGTTTAATACAATACTGATAAAAGCTAAGGTCTACCCCCAATTGATTAAAGCTTATGAGTTAGCAGACCCTTTTTGGATGAATGTCTGGGGACTGGTAAGGTACTGGAAGAAATTTCGTTTATCTGGTTAGTAAAAGAATTGTTTTGTCAGATCAGTGAAGAGTGGGAAATACTCCTTAGTCAGTTTGGTAACTCCACATAGGTTTTTTGATTCCAAGCTTTTTTATGCGATATCGAAGTGTACTGGGGTGAAGGCCAAGAGCAGAGGCGGCACCTCGCTTACCTTCGATCACCCACTTGGTATCTTCAAGAACACGAAGTATGTGGGAACGCTCAATATCTTCAAGCCTTTTTGAGTTAGAAGACTCTAAACCGGTATTTAGTTGCAACATATGTTCATCAATAGGTATTATTAAGTTTTGTGCAAGAACAACGGCTCGCTCAATCACATTTTGCAACTCCCGTATGTTTCCCGGCCAACTGTAGCGCATCAGACGGTCCATTGTATCCTTATAAAGACCGTGGACCTGCTTACCCAGTTTTTTAGCAAACTTACCGAGGAAGACGTTTACCAGGAGCGGGATGTCGGATTTACGTTCTCTTAATGGCGGTATCTCCAGCGGGAAAACGTTCAGTCGGTAGAAAAGATCTGGCCGGAACAAGCTGGCTTTAACAGCTTCTGCAAGATGGTTCGTTGCAGCGATGATGCGCACGTTCACCTTTATGGGCTTGCTGCTGCCCACACGCTCAAACTCTCCTTCCTGCAGCACCCGTAAGAGTTTAATCCTGCGAGCATCCGCACAGCAAGAGGTAGTGATATTCGCGCCTGGTACATGTCGGGAACGCCGTATGACTATATGGGCGGACAGATTCCTGCTACGGAAATAATTGGTCTCATCAGCTTCACATTCAACCTGATCATTCCTCCGGCTAAGACCATATGGACTAAAACAATCACAAGGGATCCGGATAAAGATTTTGGTATGCTTCTCTACGCCACACCGTTTAAGTACAACATGCGCCATCGCTTCCTGCTCCCACAGTACAGTCAGGGGTAATAGATAAAGTAATCATAATTGGAACAGGGTTGTTAAGTAAAAGACCGTGCTCTGAGAGAAGTGAAAAGTGAATGTTATTTAATTAAAAACCCATTTGTATACCTCCTCTTCATATCCTGTGACTCCTTCTCGGGAGTTACAGGATATGAAATATACGACGAAGGCTAATCAGAAATAAACTACAAAAATTAGAAAAGGGAGAATAAGAACATGGAACTTATGGAAGCAATTGGGACAAGGAGAAGTATAAGGATATGCCCGATATGCCCAAGGAGCATATAAGAGCACTGAACGAAGATGAAAGCTCTCCTTATTATGGCGAGCTTCCGCCTGGACTGGAAGAAAAAGGTGTTTAGTTTAGCTTAGTTAACGTGAGTTCGATATAACCTTTCAAGCAGGGGTCTCTAGCCCTCCAAAAAATGGAATCCTAAAGGATTCCGGTACTATTTTCTCTCACGTCAAATTCACGTTATTATTTAAGTGTAATGACTTACATACTTAAGCTTTGGTGATGGTGGTGTATGAGCATAATTGAACTTACAGAAGAACAACGCATGATTCGGGATGTTGCAAGGGATTTTGCTGAAAACGAAATTAAACCGGTTGCCGCAGAGCTTGATAGACAAGGAAAATTTCCCACCGAGCTTGTGAAGAAGATGGCAGAGCTTGGGTTTATGGGTATCTTTGTCCCCGAGGATTATGGAGGAAGTGGGATGGATACATTTAGCTATGTGCTTGCCTTGGAGGAGATTTGTAAAGCATGCGCATCAACAGGTGTGATTATGTCTGTAAATAATTCTCTTGTCTGTGAGCCGATACTTAGGTTCGGGACCGAGGAACAGAAGAGAGAATATCTTACCCCTCTTGCTAGGGGAGAAAAACTCGGATGCTTTTCTCTGAGTGAGCCTGCTGCAGGCTCCGATGCGGGAAGTATTAGAACGACCGCTATAAGAAAGGGAGACTACTACGTTGTCAACGGCACAAAAAACTGGGTAACAAATGGTCCGGAAGCGGACATTATAGTTCTTTTTACGTCAGTTGATTTATCTAAAAAACATCATGGAATTACGGCATTCATAGTTGAAAAGGAAACTCCGGGTGTCATCGTGGGGAAAAAGGAAGATAAGTTAGGGATAAAGGCATCAGGCACATCTCAACTTATCTTCGAGGGTTGCCGAGTTCCTGTCCAAAACAGACTGGGCGAAGAAGGTGAAGGGTTTAAAATAGCCATGCATACACTCGATGCAGGAAGGATAGGAATAGGTGCTCAGGCAGTTGGAATCGCTCAAGCTGCATTTGAAGAAGCTGTAAGATACTCAAAAGAAAGAGAGTCCTTTGGTATGCAAATCTCGAAGTTTCAGGCGATACAGTTTATGCTGGCCGACATGGCAACGCAGATTGAAGCGGCGAGGCTTCTTGTCTGGCAGGCAGTAATTATGCAAGATAGAAAAATGAAATTTTCAAAGCAGGCCGCAATGGCAAAGGTTTTTGCGTCTGAGACTGCAATGTGGGTTACGACAAAGGCAATTCAGATCCATGGTGGATATGGATACACGACGGAATATCCGGTTGAGAGACACTTTAGAGACGCAAAAATCACAGAGATTTATGAAGGAACATCAGAGATTCAAAGAATCGTCATTGCAAATGAGGTTTTAAAGGAGTTTTCATGAATTTAATAGTGATAACTCAGTTAACGTACAAGATATCAGATTTCTCAAAGGATAGCGACTATGAAAATTCACGTTATAGATCATAACTTCTTTACACCAAGGGTAATAGCTTCTTATCTAATTGAGAACGGCGGCGAGCCTATCTTGATAGAGACCGGTCCTGACACAACGTTTTATAAACTCGAAAAATCTCTTGAGGAATTGGGTTACATGGTCGAGGACATAAGGAAGGTTTTTGTCACCCATATACACTTGGATCACTCCGGTGCGGCCTGGCGCTTTGCTAAAGCCGGTGCCACAATCTATGTTCACCCTTTTGGAGCCAAACACCTCGCTGATCCGACAAAGCTCATAGCATCTGCCAGAAGAATTTATAAAGACCAAACGGAAACTCTATGGGGTGAAATCCAGCCCATACCAAAGGAACATATCTATGCTATCGAAGATGGGGAAATGATAAAAATTGGTGGTATTAAAATTCGGGCTGTAGAAACCCTTGGGCATACCTCCCATCATCACTCCTATCTCTTAGAGGATCTCTTATTTACAGGAGATGTCGGTGGCGTTTGTATAGAAAACGGTCCGGTTTTGCCGCCCACGCCTCCGCCGGACATTAATGTGGAGCTTTGGCAGGAATCTATAAGAAAGATTATGGATTTAAATCCTCAGTTTTTGTATCCCATTCATTATGGCAAGTCCAACCACGTCAAAGATCATTTGAGAGAACTAGAAAGTAGACTTCTTGAATGTACTGAATGGATTGGTGAGAGATTAAAAGAAGGAAGAACCGAAGATGAAATGGTCCCTGATTTTGTGAATATGTTTTGAACGATACTGGTAAAAGCCAAGGTCAACACTCAATTGATTAAAGCTTATGAGCTATCAGACCCTTTTTGGATGAATGTTTGGGGACTGGTGCGATACTGGAAGAAGTTTCGTCTACCGACTTGAAGAACGCATTATGGTATAGTTGAATTATGTCAGATTTAATTATCTAATTTAGAGTCAAGAAAGGAGATCGGCATGCGTTTCTTATTTAAACCACGAGACCCAAAATACGTTGGTGAAGGGACATTGCCCTTTGGTTCATTTGACGACACATCTCGTTGGCTTCCTATTACAAGGTATCTAGAAAAAGGAGCGGAGATGTTCCCTGATAAGACGATGTTTAGGGTCGCGGACAAGGATGGAAATCTGAACGAAGGTTACACCTATAAGGAGACAAACGAATGGTCTAATCGAGTTGCCAACGGCCTCAGACAGAGGTTTGGTGTTAAGAAAGGTGATAAAGTCGGTATATATATGATAAACTGTGCTGAATACGTTATCTCTATTCTCGCGATTCATAAAGCAGGTTGCGTTCAGGTACCAATCAACAAAGACGAGAAAGGCGAACGGCTGGCTTACATTATTAATCACTCGGAGATGGAGGTTTTGATTATTGATCCCGATAGTCTCCCTTTCATACAGGATATTGCTAAAAATTTAACCAATCTCAAAACCGTGTTCATTACCAGGGAGCATCATGATGTTCCTGAAAATATTAATAGCATCAGAACAATACCTTTCACAAAATTTGGGGATTTCTCTAGCGAGAATCCGGGAGTGGATGTAGCCATCGCCGACGTGGAACGCTGTATGTTCACCTCCGGCACTACAGGAATGCCCAAAGGGGTTGCGCGAAACCACGGTGGAGTGATTTTAACAGTCCGGGGTTACATTCAACAGCAGGGTGTTCGAAGCGGTGATACTCTAATGAGCGTTCTCACGCTGGGGCATGCCAACGCGCAGGTTATGTGCCTTTTTACTTCAATCGGTGCTGGTGCTACAGCGGTTTTTTATCCCCGCTTTTCTGCCTCTAGCTTCTGGAAGTGGGCATCGGAATGTGACGCCACACGTGTAAATATACTCGGTGCGGTTGCTGAATATCTATGGGCAGCTCCGCCCAGTGAATGGGACAAAAAGCATAGAATTCAGCTTGTCATGGCGGGACCTGCTCCACGTAATCTTAACGAATTTGAAGAAAGGTTTAATACTCGTGTCGTTGAAGGTTACGGTTCAACAGAGATGGGTATGGTTCTCTGGAAAGACCCGGAGGATCAGCGTCCCGGTTCATCTGGCTATCCTATGGAGGGGTATTATATCGAGTTGCGTGATCCGCAGGACCCGAACAAGGTACTCAGGCCTTTCTGGGATCCTTATGAGGATCCCACACCGCCCGAAGAGGCAAAAGGATTGCTCTTTATTAAACCTCTTATTCCCCACACAACTCTAAACGAATACTTTAAAGAGCCAAGGCGAACAAGAGAAGCGTTCGACGACGATGGTTTCTTTAATTCCGATGACATATTGGCTCAGGGAATTGATGGAAGGTTTTATTTCCAGGGCAGATTCAGCCGAATTAGAGTTTCGGGGGAGAACGTGGATCCGATAGCGGTGCAGGATGTGGCGATGAGGTATCCGGCTATACAGGAAGCGATAGCAGTCGGGGTACGACTTCCAAACGTGGCGGACGATGAAATCAAACTAAACATAACTCTCAAGCCCGGTGCTTCTTTTGATGGGGTGGAGTTTTCTAAATGGATGGCAGAGTTGGTTATAGTAGCTATGGTACCCAGATTTATAGAGATATATCCCGATGGGTTCCCGATGACAGCTACGCAGAAGATAAAGGTGGGGGAGCTTAAGGAAATCACCGATAAAACATGGGATCGTTCCAAGACGAGACTCAAATTCAGCGCGCGTAAGTAGTTTATCAATAGCCCCAGGGTTCATAGATTAGTAGGGGCAGACCCCCGTGTCTGCCCTATTAGTACGTAGAAGGAAGAAGGGCGAACACGGAGGTTCGCCCCTACATTTAATTAAAAAAGGGGATAGTAATATGAGCAATAATCGTCGTAAATTTTGGGGCTGGGGTATGGAGGGAGTAGGCCTTACACCACAGCAACAAACAAATTTAGCAAAACGCATGGAGAGCCAATTCAATCTAACGGGACTTCAGGTTGATCCTCCTCCAAAGTTGGAAGAAATTAAATTACCTAAATCGAAAATAGAGCCCCCCAGTGGCTTATCAGCGTTATGCACAAATGATCCATACGAGCGGGCCGCGCATACCTACGGTAAGTCTTTTCCCGATCTTGTACGTGCATTCCAAAGAGATTTCTCTATAGCCCCGGACCTTGTGACGTTTCCACGTACGGAGGAGGACATTATTAATATCCTTGACTGGTGTTCTTCATCAAGTATTGCGGCGATACCCTATGGCGGCGGCTCAAGTGTAGTGAAAGGAGTGGAGCCCGATGTGGGTCCGGGTTATAAAGGCACAGTGGCTGTTGACATGAAGCATCTTGATAGGGTAATAGAGATAGATACAACCTCGCGCGCTGCAAACTTCCAGGCGGGCATTTATGGTCCTGCCCTGGAGAGCGCTCTTAAACCCCACAATCTTACACTTCGGCATTTTCCTCAGTCATTCGAGTTCTCAACGCTCGGCGGCTGGATTGCTACTCGTTCAGGTGGTCACTACGCTACCCTTTACACTCATATAGACGAATTTGTGGAAAGCCTGCGACTCATCACGCCAACAGGAATAGTTGAATCACGCCGTCTGCCGGGTTCAGGAGCAGGACCTAGCCCGGACCGCTTCTTCATCGGTTCTGAGGGGTCTATGGGTATTATTACTTCAGCCTGGATGCGCCTCCAGAACCGTCCTACTTTCAGGGAAAACGCGGCGCTCACATTCCCCGATTTCCTTTCGGCTTCCGAGGCAGTAAGGGCTATCGCTCAAGCGGGACTATATCCTTCCAATGTGCGTATTCTCGATCAGAATGAGGCTTGGTTTAATGGAGTAGCGGATGGGAGCGTGGCGGTTATGGTGCTTGGATTTGAATCGGCCGACCACCCGCTTGATGCATGGATGAACAGAGCCCTTGAATGTTGCAAAGATCAGGGAGGTGTAGTGCCGAAACAGGGTGAGGAAAAAACACAAAACCAGCATAGGGAAGGAATGGCAGGCGCGTGGAGAGATGCTTTCATTGGTATGCCATACGTCTGGGAATCGCTGGTTGCAATGGGTATGATCTCAGAGACATTTGAATCGGCTATCACCTGGGAACGTTTTCCGGAATTTCATAATACAGTGATCAATGAGACTAAGAAGGTGATGGAAGAGGTTTGTGGTGGAGGTTTCGTTTCCTGTCGTTTTACCTATGCATACCCTGATGGTCCTGCTCCTTATTATTCAATCACTGCTCCTAGTAAAAAGGGTAGTCAACTTCAGATGGGAGCTGAGATTAAGTCCGCAATCTCGGAGACCTTCATTCGTCTGGGTGGCACAATCACGCACCACCATGCTGTAGGGCGGTACCACTCAACGTGGTATAAAAAACAGCGTCCTGAAGGTTTTGGGAGAATACTCACTGCAGCCAAGAAAGTTCTTGATCCGGCAGGTATATTAAACCCAGGCGTCATCGTTGATCCACTGAGGTAGTGGAATTGGCTATTAGAAATTTAGCAAGCTTGCGATTAAGCTTTGATAGGATACAGTAGAAAACCCGCCCTTCGACAAGCTGGACGAGCGGTAATAGAGTAAAACCGCTCATGGTGAACCGTTCGACTAGCTCACGACAGGCTTGTCGAACCATGAGCGGTGATTCTATTTAAGTCCTGACTGATAAAAAATTATTTAGCGTAGTAGTGTTTAATCTATGGATCAGAGTAGAGGTAACCAAAATGATAACCGTACCCAAGCTTACATTAGAGGATGCAAAAATAATACTTGAAGGATCTGAGAAAAAGGCAAAAGAAATAGGTGTTGATATGGATATTGCCGTTGCAGATGATGGAGGCAATTTACTAGCTTTTTATCGTATGGATAAGGCTAGAATAACAAGTATTGATGTGGCGATTAATAAAGCTTTTACCGCAGCGGGAGCCAGAAAGGCAACACACGAATATGCTGAGATTGCTGGTCCGGGTAAACCGGCTTTTGGAATCCACGTGAGTAATCAGGGAAGATTCATGATATTAGGCGGCGGTCTTCCAATTTTTGTGAATGGTTATATAGTGGGAGGAGTCGGGTGTAGCTCAGGTACTGTAGATGAAGACAGAATTGTGGCCCAGGCAGGAATTGATGCTCTAATGGCTCATTTAAAATTATGAGAAAGGAACTGTTGGTACTTTTCTCTATTATTAATTCCCTTCCCCACTTGTGGGGGAGCATTATTTGATGCTAATAACAAATCATGCAGAATATAAACCCATCAGAAACTAAAATTGGCTGGATCGGAACGGGGGTAATGGGCGGTTCGATGTGCAAGCACATTATAGACGAGGGGTATCGGACTGTTGTATTCAACCGTTCTAGGGAAAAGGCCAGGAAACTTTTAGACGCCGGTGCAGATTGGGCCGATTCTCCAGGAGAAATAACTCAAAAGGTTGATATTATTTTTACGATCGTAGGATTCCCGTTGGATGTCAGAGAGGTTTATTTTGGCGATAACGGGATTCTGAGTAGCATAAAAGCCCCTAAAATTCTGATTGATATGACTACAACTAAACCGTCACTGGCGATAGAAATTTATAACGCTGCAAAACTTAAAGGGACCAGTTTCATTGACGCACCTGTCTCTGGTGGCGATGTAGGAGCAAGGAATGGAAGCCTTTCAATTATGGTGGGTGGAGATAAGGATGCAGTAGATACTGTCATGCCTTTATTAGAACTGCTCGGGAAAAAGATAGTTTATCAGGGCGGATCCGGATCAGGACAGCATACCAAGATGTGCAATCAGATTGTGGTTGCAGGAACGATGATTGGGGTATGCGAATCTTTAATTTATGCCTACAAGGCCGGTCTTGATGTTGAAATGATGCTTTCATCAATAAGCGAAGGGGCGGCGTCAAGTTGGCTGCTCTGTAATCTTGCTCCAAGGATTTTAAAACGCGACTATGATCCAGGGTTTTTTGTTGAGCATTTCGTAAAAGATATGGAGATCGCTCTAGAAGAAGCAAGCAGAATGAATTTATCTCTTCCCGGACTAGCTTTGGTAAATCAGCTTTATGTAGCGGCAAAGGCTCAAGGACATGGTCGTTTAGGTACTCAGGCGCTTATTCTTGCTTTGGAGAGTATCTCGGGCATGAAAAGGGGAGGTAAATAGTTCACATAGTATGTCGAAAATAATTCATTTACAGTCTTCAAGGAATGAATATTCTCGCATGATAATGATGTAGGGGCGGGTCTTGCACCCGCCCTGTTCATGGACAACCGCAAGGGTTGTCCCTACAAATAAAGAATGCTGAAAAAATAGATGAAGGAGGGCAAAGATGGATTTTATTCAAAAGGATAAAACTTCGCTCGTTGTAATTGATATGCAGGAAAGGCTCATGAATGCATTACCAGAAGAACCTAAGCAATCGGTTACTAAAAATGCCGGAACCCTGATTGAATCTGCCAAAATTCTTGGAATTCCGATTACAGTGACAGAGCAGTATCCAAAGGGCTTAGGCTTAACCATTCCCGAGATAAAAGAAGCAGTTGGGAATGATTTTAGTCCCATTGAAAAAGTCGTTTTTAGTTGTGCGAGGTCTCCTGAATTCAAATCGACTCTAAAGGAAACAGGTAGAAAAGAGGTGCTTATATGCGGTATAGAGACTCATGTTTGTGTGCTACAGACCGTAATTGATTTGATCAACGATGGATACACGGTTTATATACCGGCGGATGCCGTAGCATCAAGAAAGGAACTGGATTGGGAAAGGGGAATAAAACTCATTGAAAAGACAGGTGCTATAGTAGGCACGACAGAAACATTTTTATTTCAACTTCTTGAACGCGCAGGAACAGATGAATTTAAAAAAATCTCAAAACTGATTAGGTAGATTTATAGTACAATGTTGAACAAATTTTGATTAATTAGATTTATGCAGAATTACCGTTCATGGTTCGACTCTTCGACAGACTCAGAGCTCTCCACGAACGGTTTGTACCGCTCGTCCAGCCCGTCGAAGGACGATTAGTGTTTATCAAGTCCGTAAAACATCCTTCGACTTTGCTCAGGATGAACGGATATACCTAAAGTGCACCGTGGATTGAACTAGGAACTTCCCTCAAGGCAATAAAAAGGTTAAAATCACATTTTGATCCTGATGGTATTTTTAATTTAGGAAGATTCGTCAGAGGTCTATAACGAGTTTAAATTTAATAATAATTAAGAGAAGAGTTGAGTATTGACTGATATGGATGGGAAAGGGATAAAGTTCCAGGCATTTGATGAGATAGACAAACCTAGCCTTGACCTTATTAAAGACTGTGTACACTGCGGGTTCTGCCTTTCAGCCTGTCCAACCTATCTTCAAACGGGAAATGAGCTTGAATCACCACGGGGGAGGATCTACCTGATGAAATCCGCCGTAGAAGGCAAAATACCCATGGGCGATGGTTTAGTTAAGCACCTGGATTTGTGTCTTGGATGTCTTGCCTGTGAGCCTGCCTGTCCTTCAGGAGTCCGTTACGGCAGTCTCATTGAAGCCGCAAGGTCTCAGATTGAACGTCGGTTTGAGAGACCTTTTTTGGAAAGGCTATACCGTTCTCTTCTATTCTCGATTTTTCCCCATCCTAAAAGGCTTAAGCTCCTTCTACCTTTTCTTTTTCTATATCAAGCTACTGGAGTAAGGAGATTATTAAACAATCTGGGAGTTCTTCCCAATAGGTTAGCTCATGCTGAAGGGATGCTACCGGACATAAGGTTTTCATCTCTCTTTTCTTCATTACCCAGTGTAACTCCAGCTAGAGGCAAAAGACGCTTTCGTGTGGCGATGTTAACCGGATGCGTGCAGAGCATACTTTTCCCACAAACAAATGAAGCAACAGTTAGAGTGCTTGCTGAAAACGGATGTGAGGTTGTTATCCCCCGAAATCAGGGTTGTTGTGGAGCATTATCCATTCATTCCGGAAGATTGTCAGAAGGTAGAGATTTCGCTAGAGCTAATATTGATGTTTTTACAAAATACGATGTAGATGCGGTTATTGTGAACTCCGCTGGATGTGGGTCTTCAATGAAAGAATATGGAGAACTACTAAAGAATGATGCCTCTTATGCTGGATTGGGCAAAAAACTTAGCACAAAAACAAAGGACATTATGGAGTTCTTAGCTGATGTTGGGCTACAAGGTGATCTCAAGGAACTAAAATGTAGAGTGACGTATCAGGATGCCTGTCATATAGCTCACGGACAAAGAATAAAAGTCCATCCGAGAAAAGTCATAAAACAGATTCCCGGAATTGAATTTGTTGAACTTCCTGAGTCTGATCTTTGCTGTGGAAGTGCAGGAATTTATAACATGATTCAACCAGAAATGTCGGAAGGACTACTTGAGCGTAAAATCTCAAACCTCAAAGAAACGGGTGTGGAGTATTTAGTTGCCGGCAATCCAGGATGTCTCCTACAGATTCAAAAGGGTATCAAGCAATGCGGATTAAACATTAAAACTGCTCATCTAATTGAACTATTAGATTGGGCATATAGAGGGACTATTTCTAGGTAGTTAAATAGTCCACTTAAGTGTAAAAATCTAAATTTGACCCAAATAAACAATGTGGAGCTAAGTCTCACCTAGTTTAGTAATTCCTATCAAGTAACTGTAATTCAACCGTTCCTCCTGTCATTTCGAATCATAAAGGAGCATGGGGGTAAGATTTACGCTTTGAGTGAAGAGAGCAAAGGGACTAATTTTATAATTGAGCTACCGATACTGGAAGAAGAGGTTTCTGAAATTCCAAAAATAATAGGGAAAAGGATTCTAGTTATTGAAGATGAAGAAATAATAATCAATATGATAAAGAGTATTCTTGAAGAGGAAGAGCATAAAGTTGATTTAGCGTTCAACGGAGAGGAGGCTTTAGCAAAGATAGATACAAATTTGTACGATCTAATAGTATGTGATATTAGAATGCCTTATATGGATGGTAAGCGGTTTTACAATGAGATTAAAAATAAAAGGGAAGGTCTGGGAGACAGGATTATCTTCATAAGCGGTGATACAAGCGATAAGACGATTGGTTTCATAAATGAAACTGGGAATAAGTTTCTGGAGAAACCTTTTAAAATTAAAGAGTTCAAGAACGCTATTTATGACTCACTTCTAAAGCTATAAGGTAATTCTCTAATCTAATGATCCTATTTTTCATTTGTCACCACCTCAGCAAGCTGGATCGTATTTCTCAATCTCCTGTGATGAAGCCTTAGGGCTGATGAGGGCATCAGCCCCTACAATATGAAACTGTAAAAATGATTAATTCTAACTTTAGTCTGAATCATTAAACTAACTTAAGTCTGTTGACTTTTATAATTATTTAATGTCTAATTAAAACTAAGGTTTGATATTTAATTAAGGAAGATAGCTTAAATGTTGTGTGACAATACATTGTTGGCGAGTGATTTATCTTATGAGTATTATGAGTAAAATGACCCACAATTATTATAAAATTTACCGTAAAGAACTAACAACAGGTTATCTTAAAGAGTCCAGCAATTAAAATTTCCTCCCTTTACAGAGGCTTGATATCAGTTGAAGGGTAGTAAGAAAGTAGTAAATATTCCTCTATTTACTTCTTGTATTTTTTAAGTATAGGCGGAAAATATAGGTATAAAGTTATAAATGCAAACGGACGAGCGGGGGAGTGAAGCTATAGGAGGATATAGTATGACTATAAAAGACGAAAGTTATTCAGAGAAAAACACTAACTCCATAAGAGTAATAGTAGCCTGTAATTACCCACTTTTAAGAGAAGGGCTCGGGAAGATACTAGAAGAAGATAAACGCATAAAAATGGTGGCTAAGGCTTCTAATTTGCTGGATTTGATTCAATCTTGTGAAGAATTTAAGTTTGACATCTTGCTCCTAGATGTTGATCTATTGGGTTTAAACCTCACGAAGATATTAGACTTGCTCAAAAAGAATAAAGGCACTAAAGTAATTCTAATTTTAAGTAATGACTATAATGAGGATAATCTTCTAAGTGCAATTCGTTATGGTGTAAGAGGGTATTTATCACAAAATACGGATTCAAACCAACTTACAAAAGCAATTAAAAGTGTAAGTGACGGAGAACTTTGGGTAGAAAGGAAGACTATGGTAAAAGTTTTAGAGTCTTTTTCGACTTCTCATAAGGGCAAAAAGAGTAAAGGAAGTAGCTCAATATATAATCTCACAGAAACCGAAACAAAAATTGTAAAATTGGTTTTTACTGGTTTAACCAATAAGGACATAGCAAGAGATATATATATAAGTGAAAAAACAGTAAAGTTTCATCTATATAAGATTTTCAAGAAGCTTTCTGTGAAAAATCGGTCTCATCTTATACTTTATGGTATTAAACAAGGGTTTGTAAACTAACCGGACAGGCAGTAGCCATTCTACTTTTGTAAAAATTGTCAGATTAAGTTCTGTCTATCACTAATTTAGTAAATTCCTGAAATATAAGCAAGCTTCTTTGTCAATGTTTTGGGGTATCTCTTTTATTTTTCTTTTCTCCAACCTCCAGCCAAAGATTAGCGATATTATTGTAGTATCTTTTTATAGGCTGAATTTTATTCTAGTTCTTTTTGATGGTATAAATTTGAAGTCAGACCTTATATATATATGCCCATTCAAGCCACTTTAGTATTAACATTACTAATCCTTACTTCTCCCATTGCCGCACTCGCATTCTCTGTGCCACAGCTCCTTGAAGATAAGGACGTAGTCATTGTGGGAGAGACACATAGACGCCCTGAATCAACGCAGTTCGTAACCAATACCGTAGCGGAATATCTTCAAGGTGGAAAATGTCTCATAGTGGGTCTAGAAATTCCCTCACACCAACAGCCAGTTTTAGAGAGAGCTTTCAAAAAAAGAGTCTCAATTTCCTCCATTTCCTCAATTCCATTAAGCAGCATCATTGACCATCCGGGTTATCGTAAGATGCTAGCCTCTTTTAGAAACCAAATCCGGGAAGGGAAATGTCTTAAAGTCCGTGCTATTGACGTACCTCATATAGTTTCTGTAGACCGTGATGAATGGATGGAAAAGCAAATCTTAGAGATGATGGATGGTACTCCTATTGTGGTGTTAGTCGGCAATTTTCATGCAATGAAAGAGGTCAGATGGAATTCAGATCCCCTGGGTGGACCAAGTTTAACAGAGCGTTTAATCGATCGAGGTATTAGGGTTGCTTCCATGCTTCAATATTGGGAAAAGAAAGGATGTAATCTCAGGAGTGAAAAGCTGGTAAGCACTGAAGAGCCTGAGTCATCGGAATACGTTAAACAAATAATGGAAGTTATAAATGCGGAAGCTCCGGATAAAGCTTCTGAAGCAGCCGATGGGGTAGTGGTTTGGCGCTGTGTTGATTGAGTCTATAGTTATAAGTATCACTACAAGCTTATAAAGTAAATTATGAATGTTTTTATTGTTTGTGACGCTCGTGGCATTGGTTTAGAGCTCCTTTTGAAAAGTAAAGCATATAGTCTAAGGAATGACCATTAGAAAATGACTATTTGACCGCTAATATCTCATCCCAGTTAGTAGTGAACCTGGGGGAGAGCCTAGCTCTTTTCATTCTCCAATTTTGGTCTAATCCAGAGGACGCATACTTGACGGTATTGCTTCCCCACTTCATGTTGATTCTATCTACGGCTTTCATAAGCGCTTTTTCTTCTTCAATCGGGCGGGGAGGCTCGAATAGATTAAGCTGGACTTGATCTTCAGGTTTTATATCCATTACCATAACCCCAGCTTTAATATACTTAAAGCCCTCCCTGTATATACGCTCCAAACATTTAAGAGCAAATTTAATCAGTAATGGTGTGTAAGCTGAGGGCTCCGGCAGGTAACACCCGGCAATATTCGCATACTGAGGCTCATCAGTTTTAAAGGGGTTAGTTTGGATAAAAGCACTTATGTGGGACGCAATTGACTTCTGTTCTCTAAGCTTTTCTGTAGCACGAGTAGTATGAAATGTAATAGATTCTTTTAGTTCCTGTAGGCATTGCACGGGTCTACCAAAACCACGTGATCGTATAATTTGTTTTTTTGGCTCATTTAAGTCATCGAGTTCGATACATGGAACTCCTCTTAGTTCCCATTGGGTACGAAGCCCTACAACGGTCATATTCTTCTTTGCCCAAGTATCATTAGCCTTCTTAAGATCAAGGGCGGTAAAAATCCAATTTCTATCGAGTAGTTTTGTGTACTGCATTCCTACACCCCATATATCCTCTACCTTCACGTTGGATAGAAAATCATTAATTTTAGGGTGATTAGTAATATCAAAAACACCGCTGCACATTGGGTTTTTCTTAGCAAGTTTGTTCGCAATTTTTGCTAATGTCTTTGTGGTTCCTATACCTATACTGATTGGGATACCAGCCCATTTATATTCTGTAGCTTTGATCTCTTTAGCATACTCAGTGAGATTTATGTCACTGAAGCCTGTAAGGTCTAAGAAGGCTTCGTCTATGGAATAAATCTCTATAAATGGTGTGAATCTGGAAAGAGTATTCATCACTCTTTGAGACATATCGGCAAAAGAGTGTAGTTTGAAGAGAAGACTTGAATATTATGTTTCTTTATCACGTGTTCACACTTAAAGGCAGGGGCTCCCATAGGAATAAGAGCTTTCGCTTCTTCCGATCTTGCAACAGCACATCCATCGTTATTTGATAGGACAATTACAGGTTTTCCTTTCAACCGCGGACAAAAGACGCGTTCACAGGAAACATAAAAATTATTGCAATCCACGAGAGCGTATATCTTTTGCATGGTTCACTACTCAACCGGATGAAAAATGTAGGTGACTTTTCCCCATACCTCAAAGTCCATTTCCGGGGTGATCTCGCATGGAGGATAGTTAGGATTAGCAGCTACCAGATACCATCTCTTAGCCTTTTTAACAAGCCGTTTTACTGTTATTTCCCCATTTAAAACTGCTAGTACAATGTCGTTATTATCTGGTTCTAAAGCACGATCTACAATTAAATAATCACCGTCATAAATCCTGGCTTCTATCATAGAGTCCCCAATCACCCTAACAAAATAAGTGGTCTCTGGGTGCTTTATCAGTTTCTTGTTGAGGTCAATCCGTTCCTCTATGTAGTCATCCGCAGGGCTAGGGTATCCGGCGGGTGTACGGAAAAGCAAGAGAGGTAATTTAAGCTTTGCTTCCGGTTTTAACCTATACATTTCAACTACTTTCATGTTATTCTCCTATTTTCCTATGATAGCAGTCTAATGCAATCGGGAGAGTCATTTTTGGGCGAGTTGACTATTTTAGATACTTGATAAGCTCCCATCAACTCGGGCGGATAAGGGATTAAGAGCTTAGCTAGTTTATCCGTGTCTTTGAGTTGAGGGTCTAACCATTTAGCTTCATCCTTTTCATGCAAGATAACAGGCATCCTATCATGTATCGGTTCCATCATAGTATTTGCTTTTGTGGTTATGATAGTAAATGAAATCAGCTTGTCTTCCTCCGGGGTTTTCCATACATCCCATAACCCTGCAAAAGCAAAGGGTTGATGAGTCTTAAGAACAATGCGGTGAGGAATTTTATACTTTTTATCTGACTTTTCCCACTCATAGAATCCATCAGCCAATATAAGGCAACGCTTCTCCCTAAAAGATTTCTTAAAACTATTTTTTTCGGTCAAAGTTTCGGCTTTAGCGTTTATCATCTTATACCCAACTTTTATATCCTTCGCCCAAGAAGGGACAAAACCCCACCGCATCATTACTAATTCTCTTTGGTCTTGATTAACTATAACAGTGGGTGAATATTGAGAAGGGGCTATGTTGTATCTTGGTTTTAGCATGACACTACTTGGATCGACAAAACCGTATCGGCTTTGTAAGTCATCTTTATCTGTGCTTAGAGTGAATCTTCCACACATAGCTCCGAAAGTATATCATTTTGGCAACATAAGACACAAGTTAACTCTCTCAGTTACTACTCTTTACTTTTTAGTATCGGTAATCTTGTCAGTGAATTTATAAGTAATTCAGTCTCTTTTAACGCAATTTAACACAATGCAACACTTAATCAATTTCTCTAGAAAGTGAAGAAACCCCTGTAGAATCAAGGGATTTCTCAACTCTCCACTTTTTGATTCAACACAACGCAAATATCAAAATTAGCTCTGTTAACCACTGGGTCGGGGGTTCGAATCCCTACGCCGGAGCCCAAAAAAAATCAACCGCTAAAAAACGTCTTCACAATCTTCTCATTAGCCAGAGTGTCTACTGCATAACGGATCGCTGCTGTATATCCCCGCGAGTGAGTTGTGGGTATGTGTCCAGCAGATCGGCTTAACTTGTTGCCTCTCTCAATTTTCTCAGAATGAGCTTATGTGAATCTTTCTTGTCTTTTTACTGTTGAAAGCAGTATGTCTTGCTGTGACAAGGCTGTTTTCAAGGTCTATATCTTCCCAAGTTAAATTTACAAGTTCTCCCTTTCTCATTACGGCAGGACAAAATTAGGAATTTTTACATCTACATTTTGACTTTTTTCGAGTCCTAAAAGCTTTGAGACTTTTATGATAGGAACAAATTACTAATAATTACAATGAATTAGACAACCAGGAACTATGAACTTACTAGTGGCATGATTTTTGCAAATTTCATAGCAGGTAGGAAAAAAATGAAAAGGGATGCTAAGAAATTCAGGACATTGATGTCTCAGATAAGCAATAGGCAGGGGAATTCACTTGGAACAGGAACTATAGAAAGTTTCCTTGCCCCATCTGAAATCTTAACTTTCGTTGACCAGTTTCCCATAAAGCACATACAGTTCCTCCTAGGTTTGGACATAAATATTGTTGTAAACGCTAAGCAATTGAATTAGTAGAAATAGAGAGAGGTAAACATGAACCCCTTCAGAGCTTTCGGTTTTAGTGTATGGCTCAACCTGCTCTCAAAATTGGAACTAGTCATTTGTCATTATCCATCGGGTTTTTTTCTATCCCTCTACATCCTTTGGTTGAGCTAAAGCTAGAAGTGTGAAAGTCATAATCCAGACATATTCATGATTCATCCCATTCGTCTAATTTCTTTTCTATTTACCTTTGCTATTTTTTCCACTGCTCCAGTTAAAGGGCTGCCAGGATAGAAGTATTTCATAGTGGTTTTAATATCGGCATGTCCTTATTCATTCATCTATGGGTTGCTGTCAGGTGCTATTGCTTCTCCTTCCGGTTTAAGTGGTTGCTGTTGAGGTTCTGATAACTCCTCTTGTGATCCTATCGGTTCTTGTCCTGGCTCTAACTGTTGCTCTTGTGATTCTACAGGCTCCTCTCGTGGTACCAGCGGATTCTCTCGCGGCACTAATGGTTCTTCTCTTGGCACCAACGGCTCTTCTTGTGGCACTAATGGCCCTTCATCCGGTGGAAAGGTCTCTTCTGGCTCTGACGGGTCATCTTCTGGTAAAGGAGACGCGTCCTCTGCTTCTAATGGATTGTCATCCGCTTGCAATGGATCGTCTTCTGACTCTAGAGGGTCATCTACTTCCGATTCCATCGGATCATCTGCTTCTGACTCTAACGGATCATCTACCGATTCGAAAGGATCCTCTTGTAAGGCTACTAACGGATCATTAGCAGCTAAGGCTTCCACGTCATTTAATGCACAAAAAGAAAACCCCAATGCTGTTATTCCTAATGAAAATACAAATGTAGTTATTATTTTTTTCATTTCCTTAGCGCTCCTTTTTCTAATTGATTAATTAAACGTCTTAATATCATTTTTACCAGGGTTAAGATTTGAATCACATCGGTTATCTGTTGTATTTTCAGTAAGGCAACTACGTATCATGTACTCTCTCATTTTCTCTTGATAATCAACAGGTTTTAATCTCATCTCGCTATGCTAAGTTATTTTGCTCAATTAAAACAGTAGGATGGAGAATTCTTTTGTTCACCTTCAGGAAATCCTTCGGCTTAGCATATCTGATAGTCGATTTAAGAGTGTGCTATTGCACAGCTAGGGCTTTTTACTTTTTTTGAAAACCTTCTTTGAAACCTTTTTAAATATTAAAGGTTAAAAATATTAAATCTTACTCGTAAGTATTGCACTATAGTACTAAAATCAAAAGAAGGAGGAAAAAATGAGAAAAGGATTAAGTTGTAGAGGTATATCGTTTTTAATCTTAATATTTGCTACCTCAATAAGCTTCATAAGCTGTAGCGACGGCAATGAAGCTACACGAAAAGGACAGACTGCAATAAACGGGAATGTCGTGATAGAAAACTCTTCTACTGAGAGACCATTAGAACAAAAATCATATATCTTAGCTCTGGTTAAGGGCTTCTTGGCCTTAACAAAATCAGCCAACGCTCAGAATGCAGAGGGTATTCTAGTGGTTGCATTCCAGGATGGAGCGGAAGTTGACAGTGATACTGCAGATGATCATGGTAATTTCCAGTTGACTGTCCCCCGCGGTGGTGATGTGACTTTGAGATTTGAAGCATCTGCCTTCACTGCTAACACGCTAATAACCGTGACACCGGATAGTGAGGTTACCTTAAACGTGTCTCTTCTTCCCGATCCGCCTGAGGTTCAGATTAATAGTTTTGATATTGTAAGTGTTCTTATCCGCACTAGAGAAGCCGAGGAATTTGTATTTGATGAAGAAGACGCAAACCTTACGATTGATGGCGGAGGAGAAGATTGCATAAGAGCTACGGGAAGTTCTAATGTTAACATTGATGTTAATGATCTTACACTTACCAACTGTAGCAATGGCATCATCGGTGAAGACTTTGCCAACGTGTCGCTTGAAGCAGTTGCGGTTCCTACCTTATCCATAGATGCTGAAAATAACGGTATTCATGCAAAAGACGACTCATCTATCAGACTGACCGGTATTGACATTTTTATCAATGCCGGTACGAATGGTATCTTGGCTACGGGCACTTCTGGCGTTGAAGTTGACTCCTCAGGCAATTGTGTAATTCAGGGAGATGATGAAGCCGTTGATGAAAGAGATTCTGCTTCAGTGGTTACCGGTGGTTGTACTTTAACAAGATAGACCTGATAGGTAATATCGGGTTGGAGAGGGTAGGGGCGTTCAATTGAACGCTCCTACTAGCTCAACTTTGAAGGAAACTTAATCATTGTCTTAAATATGACGGCCCGTGCAAAATCGGGGAGGGATGCACCGATATTTCCATAAAGATAACCCCGCTCCCCTTCGGCTTTTGTCGTCACGACTGCGAGGTGAGTTATTTTCTGGGAAGGATCAATAGGGTTTTCATTCTTGGGGTTTAATACCATATTTCTACTTAGTGGAACGGTTATCTGGTCTTCCCAAAAGTCTTTATTATTTCTTCCTATAATCGTAATCATGACTTTATCGTCTATTTGTTTTAAAAGACGGGAATATTTTGATTGGATTTCTGTAGCTAGATCACTTTCCTCTTCAAATTCAAAACTCTCTGGCGGCATGAATAGATTAGCCATTTTTTTTAGATTCCTTTCTTATCTATTATACCATTGTTCTGAGTTGACAGCTCAAAGTTAGATATTTCCTTATTTATTAGGGACTCTGGTTAATTTTTGAATTGATGTACTTAAATATTTAAGTGAATATTTTATTTATCAATCTGACTTTTTAGAGGGTAGGGAGACCGATATATTTCTCTCTTTTTTTGGGATTATTTTGCCGGAAATTAAATGGCTTCTTGAGAAAGAATACCTATATGCTTTTCTAAGTTTGCCCACAAACCGGAGCTTTCGGCTATTTCCAAAGCCTCCTCGATTTTACGATCCTCGAGAACGGCTCCAAGTGCTATTAGACCCTGCCTTCCGTCTAACTCTTCTAATCGCTTCTTCAACTCTTTTTTGTTTTGCATGGTTTAATCCCTCCTTGACTATAGCTTATACATCATTTGTTTTTACTCGGTTAAGTTTGTGTTAATTCTTGGCTAAGAGGGTGAATCGGGGAAATACTCGTTGATTATTTTCACCGGCTTCAAAGGCAGAGTGAGTTCGATATGATTTTTTTCAAGAGTAGCGGAGGGCTTTAGCCCTCCACCTTGAAGGTGTCATTTGCATGTACTAAGCAAAAATCTAAATAGAGTAGAGACGCATTGCAATGCATCTCTACTCTATGGATAACAGATTAAAACATTCAGGTATGACAAACAGTAGAATGTGTCTAATACGAATAATTGAAATAATAATGCGAACAATTATTTTTCTTTCTTTATTATCTCTTCAATTTTAATATCAAATATTAGAGTCTTTCCGGCGAGTGGGTGATTGTAATCTACTTCTACCTCTTTTCCTGAAAATCCTATTACCTGGCAGTCGCCGTTAATCGTTCTAATTCTCATTCCTACCCGCGGCTTAATATCGCTTTTCTCCAAAAGTTCGATAGGAATGCTTCTAAAGAAATTCTTATCTTCTAAACCATAGGCTTCTTCTGGTGAGACTGTAAACTTTTTCTCCTCTCCCTCTGCAATTCCAAGTATTGCATTATAAAGCCCCTTTATTATTATTCCGGTTCCAATCTCTATAGTTATTGGCACACTAGATTTTTGCACGACTGAGCCATCTTGGAGCTTTACTAGAGAACTGAATCTAACCGTATCTCCTACTTCTACTAGCTTTTTACTGCTCATTTCAGTTTCTCCAGGAATAGTTTGGCTGTATTCCATCACATTTTTAACACAAAAATAGTCTCCATCTTTTAACCTAGACTTTTTCAGAATCAGAGGTGGAATACTTTAATTGCTCCTCTATATTCCTTGCCACAAGTATTTCAAAATCGCTAAATGTAATCATAGTAAATTAGCTGATTAAACTCTATTGTTAAACCGGAACCAATATACAAACAAGTCTTTTTCTAGCTCCTGATAGTTATTAAACCCCTTTGATACTATTCCCCAGAATTTATCATTGTGCTTTCTCTCTACCAGATGGCCGATTTCGTGAAATATAACGTACTCTATTAAATGCGCTGGTAAATCTTTCGTTAGCATGTTAACAGTCAGATTCCCCTTAGAGCTACAGCTTGCCCATTTAGTTCTCATTTCTCTGAAGTAGATGTTACTCAATTTCAAGCCTAATTCTTTAGAGTGTTTTGCAGCAAAAGAATAAACAATGTCCCTAAGTTCCTTATCTGTTCTCTCAATTATTTCTTTGGCCGATGAATTTTTTAGGCAATCTTCTATAAATTCAATTTTTCTAAGTATCCAGCTTTTATGTTTCTTTAAGAGCTCATCAGAATTGTAACCATAGGGAAGAACAAACAGGAGTTCTCCTGTTTTAAACTCTAAACGAGGGTATTTTACACCTCGGTAGGAAACTCTATACGCTATGTTATCTAGTTCCATAGTTTTTAATGTTTTCTATAAGCTTTTCATATAAACTGTTTATATCATCGAGAGAAAAGAGATATTTCTTCTTAAATCCTCTAACAAACCTCCTTACTTCCCTCTCTATATCTTTCCTAACAGTAGTTTGGTTAAACCAGCCAGGGGAAATATGTTCTTTGAGATTCACAGAAAGTTTCTTTATCTCCTCTACCAGAGCATCATCCCTTCCAAGTCTATCTTCAAGCGTAAGCAACATTGAATACTCAAGATCAGAGAAGCCTAAATCCCTTTGCCTCTGAAAAAGGGTATTCATATCGTTGATTACATTTGCCCCTTCCTTATATATCCTTTCATAGTCCTTAGTCTTTTCTTTCCACATCTCAAGTAGTCTTTCGACCTTTTCTACTAATGACTCGTAAATAGGGTTTAGATGCCTTTCGACTAGAACCAACCTATTCAATGTAAAAAGAATGTTGGCAGCTTTTTCATTTTTGCTTTTGACTTTTTCTTCCAAAATCTTCAGATATTCTTCGTCAAAAGCCATAGTCGGGAGTTCGTTTTCTATTCTTTCTATTTCCGTGGCTTTGTGGATGAACCTAACGGTTTTATCATAGTATTTTTGAACGTACCCCTCTTCGTAAATAGGTTTTTGTATCACTACTTTCATGTAGTAGCTGTATATTGCCGAAATCCACTTATAATCCTCGAAATATTCAAGCTTGATTTCATCAGGACCAAGAAGCTCAAATATCTTTCTAAGATTTTTATACTTCTCGCTAAATTCTTTCTCCTTTTGTTCATCTAACGTAAGAACCTCTATGGCTTTTAACAGTGTTTCTCTTTCATAGCTTTTTGGTACATCTGTCAATATTTCTAAAATATCTTTAATAAGGGATTTGAATTCCTCTCTGACACTCCGGTAGCTAAAGATGGCTCCTTTTATCTCCTCGTCGCTATACATCTCAAGGGCTCTTTTAAACTCCATCAAGATTCCTACGTAATCAATTACAATTCCTGCTTCCTTTAAATCCTTAAATGGTCTATTTGTTCTTGCCACTGCCTGAAGAAGCCTGTGTTCTTTAAGAGGCTTATCGAGATACATCACTTGGAGTATGGGAGCATCGAAACCTGCAAGAAGCATATCAGTAACTATTAAAATTTTGGGAAATTCGTCATCTGTAAATGATTCTCTTATTTTTTTTCTTAATTCCTCGGGTTCCATTTCACCAAATCTGACTCTAGCTTCTCTAAGAACTTTAGTCTTTCTTTTATCACTCTCTCTTTCATAGTATGTCATCACAACTTCGGAGTATTCTTTTGGCAAATGTCTATCCAATTCCTCTTTGTAGATTGCACAAGCCGTCCTGTTTCCGGCTACAATCATGGCCTTGAACTTGCCATCAATGTTATTTTTAAAATGCTTGGCTATGTCATCTGCAATCTTTCGTATCCTTTCCGGATTCTCAAGCATCACCTGAATTGCGTTGAGTTTAACTTTAATTCTCTCCTCTACTTTTTCCCTTATCTCTTCTCCTAGTTCTTCGAGTTCTGTTTCTAAGAATGCCTCCAGTAAATCCTTTTTTAGATGAACTTCCTTCTCGAGCCTCGGCTGATAAACGATCTTTACCGTGAACTTGTCTCTTATAGAGTCGGTTATAAAATATCTGTCGAGATAAGGTTCTCCCGGAGGATAGCTGAATTCAGTGTAAGTATCCTTTCCTCTTTTTGATATAGGTGTGCCGGTGAGTGCAAAGGAAAAAGCGTTTTTGAGTATGGATTTTCTTTGAGCTGCTAGGAGTCCATATTGAGTTCTGTGTCCTTCGTCTATAAAGGCAATGACGTTTCTCCTGGTCATTATGGTTTCTTTCTGTTTTGATACTTCTTCGAGATCCTTTTGTACCACTTCAAGTTCTTCGGGCGTGAATTTGTGAATGAGTGTTATAAATACTCCCCTTTTGCCTCTGTAATCATCATAGCTCATTACCTCTTTTAGCTTGCTTACAGAGCCAATGAACTCCGGTTGCACAATATCCAAAGAATTAAATTCCTTATAAAGCTGATCCTCTAGGTCAATTCTATCAACGATAAAAAATACTGTGGGGTTTTGGAGTTCTTTCATGTAGTAAAGCTTGTTGGCTGCGAATATCATGGTAAGAGTCTTTCCACTGCCCTGCCAGTGCCAGATGAGTCCCTTGTTTTTGTCTTCTTCACCAGTCAGGTTTTTAATAACTCTATTTACTATTTTCTCTACGGCTCTATATTGCATATATCTTGTTATAACCTTTGTGGCATTTCCGAACTCTACTCTGGAAAAAAGAAAATTCTTGATTGTATCAAGAAGGATTTTTCTAGAGAGGATTTCAATTGTGGAATCAACGGAGTCTTTTCCTTCTTCCTTCCACTCATAGATTTTTACATCTTCCTGCCAGGGAATTATTGGGAAATACTTTGCTACGCTTTCGGCGGCAATTCCTATTTGAACATATTTATAAAACTCGGGAACGGTGTTTTCGTAGTCTTTTATCTGTTTGTAGGCCGTAAACCAGCTTTCGGATACGCTGACGGGGTTTTTACACTCGATGTTTACAAGGGGGATGCCGTTTATATAAAGCACAATGTCGGTTCTAATTTTATCTCTACCATAGTAATAAATCTGTCTTGTGACTATAAGCTCGTTATTTTTAATATCTTCAAAATCAAAAAGCTGGACGTATTTTACGACCTTTTCTTTTTCAAACTTTACAGGTATGCCAAACTTGTAGAAGTTTAAAATTCTTTTACCCCCTTCAATACCTGTGCTAGTGAGCTTTAGCTCATTCTTTACCCGATTTATCTCTTCTTCACCGATCTCCGCTTCTTTGTTTATCCTTTCGAGTGCTCTTAGCAGGTTGGGAATGAGTAAAGGTTCTTCGTAGCTGTCTCTTTCAAGTTCATCAGGTGGAACAAACCTCCATCCCTTTTCTTCGAGTTTTTGAACTATGTAGTCTTCTACGAGCTTTGATTCAGTAAATCCTCAGAGAATTGTAGGGGCTGATGCCCTCATCAGCCCTAAAGGCTCGTTCGGGGAACGAGCCCTACATTTTTTTAAATTAACTATAGTTTATTCCTCGTTCCATATTTCGGAGTGCTCTTGAATCCATTTGGTAATCTCCTCAACCGTCTTTTCTCCACGGGCAATTGCCCAGAAAAATGGTTCTACTTCATCCGATGGACTTAAATGGAAGCCATTCAGCCTAAGACACACATCAGCGGCAACTAATGCTGTCCGCTTATTTCCGTCTGCAAAAGGGTGAAAAGCGATGAGTGAATGAATTAGGGTGGCCATTTTGCTCCAGAGATCAGGGAACATCTCTTGTCCTCCGAAGGTTGTAAAAGGTCTAGCTAGGGCAGATTCCAGTCCACCAGGATTAATCACTCCGTGTATGCCCCCAGTTTCTTCGATAACCCGTTCATGGATGAGAATAAGTTCTTCCAGGGTGATCCAGTTCAACGGGCTAGTCCCTCCAGAGTTTTGCGATGTTCTTCGATGGAGCGGTGAGCCAGCTTCTCGATGCGTGATAAACGTTCACGATCGAGAGGGGAGGGCACCAAAAGAATATCGCCACCGATTTCAATCACTTCATAGAGTTTTCCTTCCTCCGCTTCTCTGAAGGTATCGGGCATTACGAACTGCCCCTTTTCTTTACGTGCTACTCCAAGATATTTCATATCTTAACCCCCTTTTTTCTTGAATAACTCTTCTACGAGTTCTTCTTTAGTTATTTTTAGATAATCAGACACTTCGATAAGAATATTGTTTAGAGTGCCAATTTTGATTGGTTTATGATCTGGTATGGTGATTTTATGTTCGATATCTTTGAAATTAGAGACGAGTCTCATATGACTTCCCGCCTGTCTTACGGTTTGGTATCTATACTTCTTGAGTAATTTTGCTAATTCTCTACCGGAAATATCCCTCGGAAGTTTAGGCATAAATAAATGTTTCCTCCCTGACTATATGTAAGCGGACAATACTGGGTATTTCTTCTTCAGTATCAAAATGACACTTTAAAGCGTCCTTAATGTTTTGCCTAACTTCCTCTAAAGTTTCACCTTCCGTAAATATTGAATGTCCGAGAGCTTTAGCGTTGTATCCGCCTTCGGGGTCTTCCTCGACCATAAAGATTATTTCTTTTACCTTCATATCTCAGACCTCCTTTGAGATTAGATTTATTACTCTCCTCTTCCCACTCAGCAAATCATTCATCAACCCCTTCTTTACCCTTTCCAGCTTCTCTTTTTTCTTTCTTAACAATTCCACCCTATTATCCACCGTGCTAAGAATTTCAGCTATTTTTTTCTGTTCAGCAAGGGGAGGGAGAGGGAGTTTAAATTGTTCAAATAATGATTTCTTTATTATTGGTACGGCGGCAACGCCTGATGATAATTTCAGAAATTCATTTCTGAGAGTAATTGCATAATAAGCATAATGAGGATTTATTTTGTCACTGCATATGATTGCATTGATTTGTTGATTTGTAATGCTTTCAGTATATGTTATGGCTGTTTTTCCGATCGTCGCTCCTATACAAACGACTAAAACAGTGTCTTTAGGTAAAACGTATCCAATTTGTTGAGTGCCTTCTTGTGTAACAAACCTTTGTGTTTTGTATACATATTTCGTTTCTTGAATATCAACTGGAGTTATAAAGGGAATTCCTCCATTCCAGTACATTTTATTATTTGTTGATGGTGTCTTACCTGTGAGAACCTCTCCTATATTTTTTACTTTTACCACCTCCCATTCCTGCGGTACCCTTCCTATGGTTCGACCAAGCTCACCACAGGTCTCGGTATCCTTAAACTCCTTATGCCCTATGCCTCTCGTTAGAAGCTCCTGCATTAAACCCTTCTTCAGTCTCTGGGTCTTTTCTATAGCTTCATCAACCTTTTCAATGGCTTCATCTACGGTGGAAAGAATCTCTGCGATTTTCTTCTGTTCGGGAATAGGAAGGAGGGGGAGGTACACGTTTTTAATTGTTGATTTTGAAACTTCCTTGAAGGTGCTTCCTGCTCCCAATTGCTCTAAATAGGGTTTCAATAGTTGAAAGTAATAAGCATAGAACAAAGAATAAACTTTATTTTTACCTTTCGGAATTAAAGCCGTCATTCCTTTATTTATCGTTACTGGTTTTGCATTTATTGCAGTAAACCCTATGGTTGCTCTTGAGGTCAATAAAATGGTGTCATTTTGCAAAATACTCAAGGAGCATTCCTTTACAGCTTTATCTGTTATTCTCTTTTCAGTTTCATCTAAATAAATATTCCCATTAAGCTGTGTTATATCAGTAGGAGTTACCCAGAGTATTTCACCATTCCAATATTCTTTGTTTGAAGTTGATGGAGTAGTACCGCCATATACATCAAAAACTTTATTTATTCTTCCGACTTCCCACTCCTTCGGTAGCCTTCCTGTCTCTGTTTGTTTGAATTCTTGGTGTTTTACCATATGATTTTTGCCTTTTGCATCATGATGAACGGTTTTTCATGGGTACGTTCGGGGAACGTACCCTACATACTATTTTCAGAACACATCCCACGCATTTTTATTATCCATAATTCACATCAATTCATGGCAATGGATCAACAATCTTGCTATAGAGATACTCTTCCCAATTTGGTACCATACCCTTTCTTACAGGATTATTGACAATATATTCGGCTATCGTTAGTAGTGATTCTTCTTTTCTTACAATGTGATCATAAAAATTTTTCTGCCATAATGGCTTAATACCAAATAATTCACTTGCGATCTTCGCCGTATAGCGTTTGAATGCTGAAACCCAGTCCTGAAGCCTCTTTCGATAATCCTCGGTTAGCGAAAGTAGGATATGTAGATGATCTGGCATAATACAGTAGCAGAATACTTTTATTTCTTTTTTAATTCTCCTGAATTCGATTTCATCCGCTATAATTGTGGCAATCTTGTCATTCAAAAAATAAGGTTGTTTATCTGCGGTGCAGATTGTTATGAAATATACAAATTCATTACCCTTATAATCAAAATCCGTTAGTCGTAATTTCCCCCTTTGTTTAATCTTATTGTCCATGTTCTACCTAAATGTAGTGCCCGTTCCCTGAACGGGCATTATTTGTGGTGCGTTCGGGGAACACACCCTACAAATTATATTTATTTACGCAAACGTAGGGCTCGTTCCCTGAACGAGCCTTTATATTTAGGGCTGATGATGGCATCAGCCCCTACATTTTCTTGGTGCATTCAGGGAATCCACCCTGCATGTTTTTATACATAAATGTAGCGCCTGTTCCCCGAACGGGCATTTTATATTTACTCCCCCATATACCCAAGCTCTTTTAAATGCCCCTCTAACTTTCCGGTTACCTCTTCAAGCTCCTTTTCTAATAAAGCAAGCTCTTTCCATTCCTCTGCTAAATCTATCTTTTCGGTCTCCTCTTCGGGAAACACGTAGAGGGTAACGTTCAGGTTGTAGTCGTTTTCTTTTATCTTTTCGATATCAACAACCTTAGAAAAGCCATCTGCATCGTCGAACTCTATATAAGCTTTGACAATCTTCTCTATTTGTTCATCTCCCAGTTGGTTGAGTTTCCTGACTTCTGGATGTTGCTGGAATTCTTTGCTCGCATTTATGAATAGGACTTTTTCTGTTCTTTCTTCTGGTTTGTTTTTGTTTAAGATTATCACTGCTCCCGGCGCTCCAGTGTTATAGAAGAGTTTTTCGGGAAGAAGGATTATGGCTTCTATTAAATCGGCATTTACTACGCCCGTTCTTATTACCTTTTCCTTACCGCCTCTAAAGAGACAGCCGTTGTCTATAACTACTCCAACTCTTCCCGTTCTGTCGTCTGCTGAGGCTAACATGTGCTCTATCCATGCCCAGTCCGCAGATTGCTTTGGTGGAAATCCGAATTTAAATCCCTCCTTCCAGAATTCACCACGTTTCAGAATTTCCTCATCGTATCCATCCTGATTCCAAGGAGGATTGGCTATAACCATATCAAACTTCTTTATTCGCTCACCTTCTTTGAATTTGGGGTAAAGAAGAGTATCTCCAAGAGTAAGCTGAGCGTTTCTTATATCGTGGATGTATAGATTCATCTTAGCCAAAGCGAGAGTCTTATGATTGGCTTCTTGACCAAAAAGAAAAAGCTTATCTGCTTCGCTTTTTCCCTGTTCATTTTCAACGTGCTGATATGAACTTATTAACATTCCACCGGAACCGCAGGCAGGGTCATAAACGCTTTCTCCAGGCTTTGGATTTAGTATTTCTACAATGAGTCTTATAACCTCTCGCGGAGTGTAAACCTCTCCTTCTTTGGCTTTCTGGGGAGCGAAGTATCTTAAAATCCACTCATAGGCGTCTCCGAGAATATCTGGGGAAACATGATGAAGAGGTTTTGCACTAAAGAGCTCAACAAGCTGTCTCAGAAGCTCTGCGTTTTCTCTGTTTGTGGTGAATTGAACAAAACACATTTTCAAATACATCTTTGAGTTCCGGGTTTTTCTCTGCCAGGGTTTTCATCGCCTTGGAGAAATTCTCTGGCAATCTTGCAGGTTCTTTTCTTATATTCTCCCAGGAGTGTCCTTCTGGAATATCAAAATCGTGATATATAGAATTCTTGGCCTCTTCTTTTGCCTCATCCTCACTTAGCCCATCTTCAAGAGCTTCATTGTAGGCTTCATCAAATTCCATCTCCCATTTATCGCTTATTCTTTTATAGAAGAGAAGAACTAGTATGAAGCTGTAATCAACCCTTGTTCTTATGAGGTCTGCCGCCCCTTTGAGAAGGGTCTCGAGATCCCCCCTTGTTAATTGATTTTTGTTTATGGATAACCTCTCGGATATTTTTCTCTCTTTGCTTTCAAGCTTGTATATCCTCTTTCGTGCATCCTCAGGGTCAAACTCGACTTGTATTAATCCTCTCTTTCTTAATTCCGAAAGGAAAACATTAATTTGGTCTTCGCTGTCCTGCATTTTCTCTTTAAGTACTCTGGCTGCATCTTCAAATCGAAAAGGGGAATCATTAAGAGCTTCCCTAAGAATTTCATATCTTTTCCCAAGCCAGTTAGGTAACATAAGCTGTCTCCTTGCCGCTCATTATATAAGTTAATATATGAAATGCTTATATAATAAACAGCAGAAACAAGTCGTCAAGGGTTGATAAAATTTATAACTCAAACGCTCAACCGGTTGAGGAGACTAAACTTTAGGGCGATACGGGGATTTCTGATTCTTATTGGATACCTGGTAGATGCCAATTAGGATTAATATGCCTCCAATGATGACGCCAAGGTCTAACTTGTTTCCTAATTGTATCCAATCAAAGAGTAGTCCGAATACAGGCACTAGCATTGAGGAAAAAGTGGCGGTATTTATATCCAGCCTTTTTATAAGAAAAAACCAGATAGTAAAGTTAATTGCTGAGGCAACTACTCCTGTAAACAGGACGATGCTCGTGGATACCAATGTCCACTTGACGTTAAACAGCCCTTCCGTCGGAAGTGAAATGAGAATAAGACCTGCCGTTCCGATTAACATTTGGAGGCCGTTTACCATGTAATTGTCTTCAGTAACCATACGCTTTTTGACCCAGATGTTTGCGATAGCCCATGAAATAGCTCCTATGATGATTAAAAATTCTCCAAACAAAATCCCCATGCTTTGATTTACTAAAGCATCCCATCCAAGGATGCAGAGGATTCCCATGCCGCCAATGACGACTCCAACCCATTGTGAACTATTAAGTTTTTCCTTGAGATAAAAGTGAACAAGAAGGCTGGTCCATATCGGCATGGTGTAGAGAAGAACTGCGGTCTTTCCTGCAGAGACAAATTGCATGCCGTATAACATGAAGCCGAACATGGCGGTGGTTTGAAAGATTCCTACTGCGAGGTAATCAAGCCATTTTTCTCCCTTTGGCCAGGGAGTGCCCTTCATGTATATAAGAGGAAGCATAGCCAATCCCCCGACCGCGCATCGCCAGGAGGCAAAAGTGAGTGGCTTCATAAATCCCAGGCCGATTTTCATGAGCACCCATGAGTATCCCCAAGTTATAATAACAAAAACGAGTAGAGCTATATTTAATCCCATTTGATTTTCCCTTTTTCTTAGAATAGGGAGAAAACTTGAGGGAATTTATTCCCCTAGGAGTTTGGACGGTCTTGGTACTTTTCGCCGGGTCAATCCGAACTTTTCCACTGCGTGTTTTTGTAAATGCGCCATGGCTTCATCCACCGAATCAGTGAGTAATACAAGATTCAGGTCGGAAGTATCAATTGTCCCCTTGCTTGCCATTTTCTCTAAAAGCTCAATGAGAGATTGGAAGTATTCTTTCCCCATAAGAATAAGAGGGAAGTTGAATATTTTCTTTGTTTGTATGAGAGTTATCGCTTCAAAGAATTCATCCATGGTTCCAACCCCTCCGGGAAGTACGACAAATGCGTAAGAGTACTTGAATAATATAACCTTACGAACAAAGAAATAATGAAAAGCCACCCAGCGGTCGAGGTAGGAATTGGGTTTTTGTTCGCGTGGTAAAACGATATTGCATCCTACCGACATTCCGCCTGCCTCCTTGGCTCCTCTGTTGGCCGCTTCCATAATTCCCGAACCACCTCCTGTCATAACTGTAAATCCCAATTCGGCAAGGCGGCGTCCTACAATGCGTCCTAGCTCATAGTAAGGGTGTTTTTCCGTAAAACGGGCTGAGCCAAATACTGTTACACACGGACCGACAAAATGGAGTTTACGAAAGCCCTTTATAAACTCAAACATACTCCGAATGACTATCCAGAGTTCTCTTGTCCGGGAATGCGGACCTTCAAGTAATACTCGGTCTTCCATATGTGGCGCTACACATTGTTCCAGTTGAGTCTTTTTGCTTGACAAGCAACTATCAATCCGTTAGTTTTTTGTGTTTTCTTCGAATCGTTAAGCAATAGTAGCTTAATACTTCAATATTCTTCTGTAAAGAGAGTTTTAAGATATAAGTTAGCCACAACGATTTGTCGTTGCAAGGGAAATATTAAAATACAACTAAACCCAATGAGGAGGTAGAGTGCTGTGAGAATAGTTGTAATTGTTAGGCAAACCCCCGATACCGAGGCAAAGATTAAAGTTGCCTCGAGCGGGAACACAATTGACCCTGAAGGGATAAAATGGATTGTGAATCCCTATGATGAATTTGCCATTGAAGAAGCAATAAGAATCAAAGAGAAGCTTGGAGGGGAGGTTGTCCTCATCACAATGGGGCCTGCAAGGTGTGCCGAAGCTCTGCGCACAGGGCTTGCTATGGGTGCGGATAGTGCTGTGCACGTAAAGGACGATAGTTTCGCGTTTACAGACCCTTACGCTATCTCCAAGGTTTTAGCCAATGAGATTAAACACATAGGTGAATTCAATCTGATTCTTACGGGTAAGAAGATGATTGATGAAGAAACAGGTCAGATAGGCATTCATGTAGCGGAGGATTTGGGGATTCCCCACGTTGCAATAGTTACCAAATTAGAAATTAATCCCGATCAAAAAAAGGCTACCTGTCAGAAAGAGATCGAGGGTGGTCAGGTTATTTTAGATGTTCCACTTCCGGCTCTTATTACATGTGAAAGAGGACTAAACGAGCCGAGATACGCATCGCTCCCCGGCATCATGAAGGCAAAGAAAAAGCCTTTAAAGGAGGTAACCCTTGATAGTATTGATGCTGGAGCATTGGGTTTGACCAAAGAAGCATTCGGTTTGGGAGGCGCAAGACTTAAGACCGTAGCTTACAGGATTCCTCAGATAGAAAGAAGATTGAAGCTTATTAAGGGAACGAAGCAAGACATGGTTAAAAACAATGAGATTGTTGAGGCATCTGGTGAGCTTATAAAGCTTCTCAGAGAAGATGCGAAGGTAATTTAATCCTGGAAGGTATTAGGTGATAGGTTTTAGGTTACAGTTATCAGTCAAAATCCAACACCTAACGAGACTGTCGAAAAAGTATAAGATTTGAAAAAAAACAAATTTTTCTAAAAATTAAATACTGTATTTATAGATACTTACGTTTGCTATGCTTTATGATTTTTGCCCAAAAAGGACTTTTTCGACAGTTTCAACACCTGACGTACTATATGAAGGAGGAGAAAAATGAGTGACGAAATCTGGGTAGTAGCAGACCTTACTATAGATGGCAATGTTAGGAAAGTAACACTTGAGGCTCTTTCTGAAGCAAGAAGAAAGCTCGCCGGTAAACTGGGAGGGCAGCTTTGCGGCGTTCTTCTTGGCTCCGGAGTTTCGGGACTTGCACCGGAGTTGGGGAAATACGGTGCAGAAAAGGTTTACGTTATAAATAATAAACTTTTAAAAGATTATACCCCTGAAGGGTATGCCATTGCCCTTTCAGATTTAATAAAGAGACACAATCCAGCCATTGTAATCACTGGGAATACTTCAGTAGGGCAAGACTTTTTCCCAAGAACCGCCGCTCGCGTGGGAGCCGGTCTCACACTTGATGCAGTTGATCTAGATCTTACTGATGATAAAAGACTTAAAGTCCAGCGATACAAGTATTCTGCAAAGTCTATTACTACAGTGGAGTTCCTGGATAATAGGCCCATGATGACGACGATAAGACCAAACGTATTTAAGCCTGAAGAGGGCTCAAAGGCTGGAGAGGTAGTAAATGAATCTGTTGACCTAAAGCCTGAGCACATTGTGACCAAGATTGTAGAGGTGAAAAGGAAGCAATCCGAACGCCCTGAGCTTACAGAAGCCGAGAGGATTGTCTCAGGCGGACGCGGACTGGGAAGCGAAGAGAATTTTAAGTATATCTTTGAACTTGCCGATGCGTTTGGTGCTGCCGCGGGCGCATCCCGTGCAGCGGTGGATTCGGGCTATGCTCCCTTCGAGATGCAGGTTGGTCAAACCGGAAAAGTAGTTTCTCCGGTGCTCTATGTAGCAGTGGCAATCTCGGGTTCAATTCAGCATTTTGCAGGAATGGGTTCGTCTAAAGTGATTGTGGCAATTAACAAGGACCCGGAGGCACCTATCTTTCAGAAATGTGATTATGGAATCTGTGGCGACTTATTTGAGGTACTCCCTCCGCTTACAGAGGAAGTTAAGAAACTTCTTGCACAGCAGTAATCTTTCGTAGGGGCGTATTGCAATGCGCCCCTCTTTTATTATTTCCTCAAAATTAGAACTGGTTAAAAATACCGTTCGTCAGCTTGTCGAAGAACGCCCCTGAACTAGATAAATACTCTGCACCCTTCGACAGGGTGAGCGGAAAACATGTTCCGCTTTTTTCAAAGGTAGGCAACGAGTCCCCTCGGCTAAGCTCGGGACATGCTTGCTCGTTGCCATCTAGGAGTTTGGCTAAATGTCTGTCAAAACTCACCAGCAAGACTGGTGAGCTACCCTAAATTTTCAAGTATTGAAAAGCTGTATCGAACGGACGTTAAATTGGTATTACAGGTCTATTTGCTCCACCTGTTGTATTTCCTCCCCCAAAAATCTCCCGGCGATTGAGATGAAGGTTTCGGAAACGTCGGTAAGATAGAACTCTCTTTGTGGAATTGAGGAATTTTTATTTGATATGGCGTTTTCTTCAAGAACCCCCTTAATTTCCAGAGCCGTCTCCTCGGCGGAATCAACTAGCGTGATATCCTCTCCCATAACCTTTTGGATCATCGGTTTTAGAAGAGGGTAGTGGGTGCAGCCGAGAATGAGAACATCCATTGCAGATTCTTTAAAATGTCCTAGATATTTTTTGACTGTAAGCTCGGCGATTTCTCCATCAGTCCACCCCTCTTCAGCAAGGGGTACAAAAAGCGGGCAGGCTTTTGAATAGACCTTGATTTCAGGAGCGATGCTCTCCATAGCTTTTTTGTATGCGTTGCTTTTTATCGTAGAAGGTGTTCCTATTACTCCCACTTTTCCAGTTTTAGTAGCTCTCACTGCTTTCCTGGCGCCCGGTTCAATCACGCCGATTATCGGAATCTCAAAATCCCATCTCAAACTCGGAAGAGCAACGGCAGATGCGGTATTGCAGGCAACCACGAGCAGTTTTATTCCCTTCGAAATAAGGAATCCAGCATTGCTCTGGGAATAGGTAATTACCGTCTTGCTTGATTTAGTACCGTAGGGGACCCTTGCAGTATCACCTAAATAGATAAGATTCTCCCTTGGAAGCTTTTTTAGGATTTCTCTCACAACGGTGAGTCCGCCGATGCCCGAATCGAATATGCCAATGGGAGATGAATTGATTATGCTGTCAATCATGGAGTTAATCTTAGCCGTAAGGGAACCCATGTCAATGTATGAGGAATTAATAAGTTGCAGACACGACCCGACGAGAAAATGTAGGGCTCGTTCTCCGAACGAGCTTTATTTAAGGGCTGATGAGGGCATCAGCCCCTACTTTGTGCTTTTTCAAGATTTTCTCTCACAACGGTGAGTCCGCCGATGCATGAATCGAATACGCCGATGGGGTTTTGGCTGTCTGGCATAGGGTTAATCTTATACCAGTTCTAGGTTGAAATACAATATTTGGGTACTCTGTCGCAAAGATGAATTAAAGGTAGAACTAGGGTATGAAACAGTGCAATAAGTTCAACTGTAGTAGCGGCTTTCAGCCGTGATTCAGTCGCGCCTGAACCTGTACTAGCTTCACGAAGGGATGGCGCTTTTAAACTAATTAGCTTGGTTTTTATGAAATTACGGGACCTGAATGTCCCGTCTATCTAGGATATATAACAAAGGGATAGGCGGGATTTTCTAATCCCGCATAATTCAAAATAGTGCCTCTATCGCCTTTTCAATCGAACTAATTCCTGTAAGTGAAAGTGTACTCTCGGAAGATTTTAATCTTTCGAGGTTAATTCGTGGAAGAACGCATTTTTTAAAGCCTAGCTTCTCGGCTTCTTTTAGTCTTAGTTCAACCTGAGAAACACCCCGGATTTCACCGGCAAGACCTACTTCGCCGAATACAACCACATCCGGTTCTACGGGTTTATTTAGGAAGCTTGACACAATAGCCATGCTGATTCCAAGGTCAATTGCAGGCTCTTCGATCCTCACCCCGCCTGCAACGTTCATAAAAATATCCTGTCCCAAAATATGAAGTCCTGCCCTTTTCTCGAGCACGGCAACAAGAAGCGAGACGCGGTTATAATCCAGTCCTATTGTCGTTCTTCTCGGAACGCCGAAGTTGCATGGTGAAACGAGGGCTTGAATCTCAACGAGTATCGGCCTTGTACCCTCAAGGCTTGGGGTTACGACTGACCCTGAGGCATTCACGGGGCGCTCGGAAAGAAATATTTCTGAGGGGTTTTTTACTTCCTCAACCCCACTATCTTTCATTTCAAACACGCCTATTTCATTTGTTGAGCCGAATCTGTTTTTTACAGCTCTTAGGATTCTGTAGGGATGTTCCCGTCCACCCTCAAAATAAAGTACAGTATCAACAAGATGCTCAAGCACCTTGGGGCCGGCAATAGTCCCCTCCTTTGTCACATGGCCGATAAGAAAAACAGCGGTGCCATTAATCTTTGCATACTGCATAAGCTTCGCAGTACATTCTCTTATCTGTCCCACGCTTCCCGGTGAGGAAGGAAAATCCTCGGTGTACATGGTCTGAATCGAATCAATTACCACTACCGTCGGAGAAAGTTTGACGATCTGTCCGATTATGCTCTCAACCAGAGTTTCCGAGAAAACAAAAATCGTATCGCGGCCAACTCCTATTCTCTCAGCTCTCATCTTTACCTGTTCTGGAGACTCTTCACCGGTGACATAGAACACGGCTAATTTAGTTTGGTTAGTCTTGTCAGTTTTAGAAATACCTATGTTGTTCAGCATTTGTAGGGCAAGAGTGGATTTCCCAATTCCCGGATCGCCTCCTAGCAGCACAACGGAGCCTGGTACAAATCCGCCTCCAAGAACTCTGTCCAACTCCCCGATTCTTGTTGGAATTCTTTCTTCCTTTCCACTCTCTATTTTAGTAATGGCAACAGGGGAGGAGTATGGGTTTGACTTTACGGTGTTTCTTTTTTCCTTTTCTACCTTTTCTTCAACGTAGGAATTCCATTCGCCGCAGGCGGGGCATTTGCCTAACCATCTCGGCGAGGAATTTCCACAGCTTTGACATACGTATTGAAATTGCGTCTTAGTTTTTTTCATAGGATAAAATTAAATTTGCATGGTTTAATCAACACTAACCACTTTAAATAACAACTCCGTAGGAGCGGCTTCCAGCCACGACGGGGTCGCACCAGGATGGTGCTCCTACACATGTGCTAACAAGAGTAGGAGCCGGGTTAAACCCCACTCCTAAAGCTTTAAATCCTGATTATTTTCATTCTTCTCCTTCCTCATTTTCCCCTGTCTTTCCCGCCTTATGTCTTGTAAGTTTTTTAAATTCTTCAGTAAATTCTTTTAGCTGTTTATCTACCAGGTAGTTCACCGTACCTTCCTTAAATTCTCCGTTGCGGCCCCTTTCACCCGATTCCATCCCGGTTAGAATTTCGATTGCTTCATCTATAGTCTCAACGGGGTAGATGTGAAATTTCTCCTCCCTTATAGCTTCGACAACTTCCCTTTTTAACATTAGGTGCCTGACATTCTGATGTGGAATTATCACTCCTTGCTCTCCGGTTAATCCCTTAGCCTTACAAACATAATAAAAGCCTTCGATTTTTTCATTTGCTCCACCTATCGGTTGAATCTGTCCTTTTTGGTTTACAGAACCCGTGATAGCGAAGCTCTGTTTTATTGGGACACCCGAGAGGCTTGATATAAGCGCGATAAGCTCCGCAGCAGATGCGCTGTCCCCGTCTATCATTTGGTAGCTTTGCTCAAAGCCCAGGCTTGCCGAAAGGCTGAGGGGTTTGTTCTGGGCGTACTTTGCCCCAAGATATCCGCTTAAGATAAGGACGCCTTTGTCGTGAATACTTCCGCTTAGCCTTGCTTTCCTTTCAATGTTTACGACACCTTCCATTCCCATGAATGTCTCACAGGTAATTCGTGACGGTTTTCCAAAGGCATAATCGCCAAAATTATAAACGGCAAGTCCGTTAATCTGTCCTGTTACTTCACCTTCGGCATCTACCAGTATTATTCCGTCTTCTATTGCCTCCTGAATCTTTTCTTCAATCATATTCGAGCGGTAGATTTTTTCCTCAATCGCTCTTTCTACATGTTCCCGTCTCACGTAACTACTGTTATTATCTATCCCTGCCCAGTAATCTGCCTCTCTTATTATTTTTGCCACTGCGCCGAACTGAACTGACAATTTATTTTGATCGCCTGCAAGTCTTGAGCAGTGTTCAATCAAGGCTTCAACACCGCTCACATCAAATTGCTTAAGATTGTCTTTAACACAAGTGGATTTTACATAGCAGGCGTATTTAAGAAGCAGGTCATCCGTTCTATCTACAACCGAATCAAAATCGGCTTTTACCTTAAAGAGCTTCCTAAAATCCTCATCATAAGCATAAAGCAGTTGGTAAATTGAGGGGTTTCCCGTGATAACCACCTTTATGTTTAGTTTTATTGGCTCAGGTCTAAGCCCTACTGTGCCCATAATGCCGTATTGCTGATAAACGTCTTCTATTCTCAGTTCTTCATTTTCAATGACCTTTTTGAGTGAATCCCAAACAAATGGGTATTTAAGAACGTCTATTGCTTCAACTACAAGATACCCACCGTTTGCTTTGGCAATGGAACCAGGGCGAATCATCGTAAAATCAGTGAAAAGAACCCCAAATCTCACTTCTCTTTCAACAGAACCAAAAAGGTTTGGGTAGGTGGGATGAGTCTCGAATATTACCGGTGCTCCCTCGGAATTGGAATTGTCAATAAAAACATTAACCTGATACTCTGTAAAGGTTGGTTTTTGTTGAGGGGGCATAAAGGGCATTGGTTGACCTCCCTCTCCACCCTTATCCTGTAGAAAGTTGTCTATGTTTTCGAGTATGTGTTTTTGCATCATATCCAGATAGTCTATTACATCGGGGTATGTATTGTATTTCTCTCTGATGCCTTCGACGAGGTCCCTTACTACAAAAAGCGCGACCTTCTTTTCAAGCTCTTTGACTTTATCCATGGTCTCCTTTTCGAGTTTCCTTACTTTTTTGAAGACCTCGGCTACCTCGGCGTCTATCTTTACCTTTCTTTTTCTTATGTCTTCTTTGTTGAATTCGTCAAGTTTGTTGTAGTCTTCTTGTGTAATAGGCTTCCCATTAAAAAGTGGGATCGTTATAATTCCCGTTGGCGTAAACTGTATTTGCATCCCTTCGTCTGAGGCTTTCTTTTGAAGCTCGTCAAATATTAGCCCCTTCTGCCTCTGAGATTCGTTCATGACACGTTGTTTCTCCTCCTCGTATTCCTTGCTTTCAAAGGCCTTGGGAGTATTTATCTTAAGCATCTCAAGAAGGCCTTCCATGTCCTTTTTAAATACCTTTCCTAATCCTGTCGGAAAGCCGATTGCCTTGGGTTCGTTGGGATTACTAAAGTTATAGACATAACACCAATCAGGTGGCGTGGGTTTATCCTTGGCTATCTTTGACAGGATTGTCTTTATTGCACTTGTTTTTCCGACTCCAAGTGGGCCTGCAAGATAAAGATTGTATCCTCGATGTTCCATTCCTAAGCCAAATTTTATTGCTCCTACTGCCCGTTGTTGACCTATGAATTCCTCACAGGTTCCGATCTCCTCTGTTGTTCTAAATCCATGGCGACTTAAATCACAAAACCTGTATACCTCATTAGGTAAAAGTGCCTTAACTTTTTTCATGCCATACCCTCTCTCGTTTGTAGTTATTTAGCCACTAGTTAACACCAATTTGCACGAATCAAATGATGCATGATACCTGAAGAGTTCGTACCCTGCATCTTAATATCTTGCATCCTATTTATTTTCATTTGTGGACGTTTGTACCAATTCGTAGCTAAACAGTTGTTTTAGTTTTATACTCTCATTTTTGCATACATGGCAGGGTTTTGCAAGTCACAGTCGGGCGAGTAAGGATAAAGTGAGTCTATGAGCGGACGGATGCTTTTTATTCGCATCTCAAGATGTATTGACAAAAAAATTTTTATAGGATAGTAGTTGTTAAAAGTAGAAAATTAATATTAGGAGGAGGGAAAAGCTTATGAATTTGCTGAAACTTAACAAAATAGTTGTTACTCTAATTATAATCTCTTTGCTCAGTTTTGTAGGACCGAGGGCGTCTTCCGCAGAGGACCTTCCTGCCCCTCAACTTGTGACAGACGCCTGGATGCTGATTATAGGATTTGAGGCTGATCCTGAAGCACTAAAAGCGATTCTTCCGCCAGGACTTGAGCCAAATCCAAGCAATCTGGTTGTTATGAATATGTACACGGTTCCCGAGGCATCTCAGACCTCTGGCTTTGGTGCATACACTCTTACATATCTAACTGTGCAGTTAAAGGATCAGGACTCATATATAATGGGTTCTTCTACTGGAGAGCCGGGTAGGTATTTTGCATTCTACTTTAATAGCTCTGAGCTTATGAAGGATTTTACGAAAAAGGTTGGAATCCCCGCCGAGGAGGGAATGACAAAGCAAACGAAGGAAAATGGAAAGTTAACATCTGTACTGGAGGTAGGGGGAAAACCCTTTATCGTAGCCACTGCGGATGTCGGCGATGAGCTTCAGGCTCCCGCTGGTGGTCATCTAAACTATTTCGGTTTAAAGAAAACCGAAATGAACGGGAAAGAAATGACACAGATTATGAAGTATCCGATTCCTTTTCTAGTTAGAACGGTTAAAACAGAAAATGCAACGGTTGATTTTACTGATAATGTTCCTAAAGACCATCCGCTCAATCGTATTAAACCTAAAAAAGTAGCTTGGGCTTCCTATATGAAAGGTAGTTTTGTGTACCCTCAATCGGTAGTACTCAAGGAGTGGGAATCTACGGGTAAGAAGTGAGATTGGAGTCAATTCAAATTAATTTGTAGGGGCAATTCATGATGTATGAATTGCCCCTACTTTTGTATTAACTAGCTATGCTAAAAGTCAGTGACAATATCACGCTAAGTTGGCTGGGACATGCTAGCTTTAAACTAAAAGCGGGTGAAAAGATTATTTACATTGATCCTTGGAAAGTCAAAAAAGACGAAGCGGACTTGATTCTCATTACTCATTCCCATTTTGATCATCTTTCTCCCGATGATGTGAGAAGGATTCAAAAAAAAGAGACTGTAATTGTGACGACAAGAGATTCAGCCTCAAAGCTAAAAGGAGATATAAGGATTGTCAAACCTGGCGATAAGATTACAGTCGATGATATAGAGATTGAAACTATACCTGCTTATAACATTGGGAAGAGCTATCACCCTAAAACCAACGGTTGGGTTGGTTTTGTAGTCGGTCTAGGTGGTTTGAAAATTTATCATGCAGGGGACACGGATAAGATACCGGAGATGAAAAAGCTCAACGTTGATATTGCTCTCCTTCCTATTGGCGGTACGTACACGATGACCGCGGAAGAAGCGGCAGAGATTGCAAACGAATTCAAGCCAAAATCGGTAGTTCCCATGCACTGGGGTGCAATCGTTGGGTCAAAAGCAGATGCGGAGAGGTTCAGTAAATTTTTTACTGGTGAAACGCATATTCTTCAACCCGAAAATTGACTACGCCAGCCCTTTCAACGCTATAAGAGTATTGTAATGTTGAATGAATACGGGGTGCAGCTCGTTGGCTGGGACATTAATCTAGAACTATACAAATAAGGGATTGATAAGAAAAGCCTTGGGCTAGGAGCTATCAGGGCTGTGGATAAGATACAAAAGATATCCTCTCGAAGCAAAGCTTATAATAAAGCTATTGCCTTGCTATTTTTATCAATGTAATATCATAGGCATTAAAGGAGGTAAGTATAATGAAATCATTTAAAAAGTTTTGGAGGAGCGTTATAGTATAATTAGTTTTGGTGGGCATAACATTTCTGTTCAACCTCCCTGGTCTTATGAGATGTCATGGTGAGGTAGATTCAACTGGCAAGAGTAGATACAGCTCGATACATAGTAAACAGGTAGTTGAGGTTGTATTGGCTCAAGATTCAGAATAAATTTATGAATAACTAGAAGTGGTTTCATAAATACATTTTTGGTCTTTCCAGTGCTTCAAAATAGCGGGGTGTAGCTCAGTTGGCTAGAGCGTTGCGTTCGGGACGCAGAGGCCGCCGGTTCAAGTCCGGCCACCCCGACGGTTTGATTGTTTTTCTCCCCTCAAATACATATTCGGTCTGGTTTTTCACTTTCGGTTTCAAAAAACTTCTCTAAGGATAGCGTGTAGAGTAATAGTTCCGCTTTCATAGTTTTTACTGTCTCAGTTGAGCTCCACCTTGATGAGTCCACCGCAGGACTCCTTAGAGTAATTTTCTTTTATGGCCAGGATTTGGTCTAGAATGTCAAAAAAGGCATCCACTAAATTTGGGTCAAAGTGTTTTCCCTTTCCTTCTTTCATTACGCTGAGTGTCTTGTCGAGGTCAAAGGGTAGTTTATATTCCCTACGAGTCGTAAGGGCATCAAAAACATCTGCAAGAGCTACAATTCTTCCTACGAGTGGTATGCTTTCTCCAACTATACCATAGGGATAACCACTGCCGTCGTACTTTTCGTGGTGTGAAATAGCAATTTCCTCAGCCATCCTAAGTAAAGGGGAAGAAGAACCTGCCAGTATACGGGCCCCCATTACTGTGTGCTTTTTCATTATTTCAAACTCATCTGGAGTTAGCTTCCCGGGTTTGAGTAAAATTGAGTCGGGAATACCTATCTTTCCTATGTCGTGCATCGGGCTTGCAAGCTTTATAAGTTTTACTTGCTCTTCGGGTAGTCCAAATTTTCGTGCCAAAGCTTCGGAGTAAAGACTTATCCTGTGTATGTGGGCCGCAGTAACTTCATCCTTATATTCTGCTGCTACGGATAGTCTGTATATAATCTCCTCATAAGCATGAGAAATTTCTTTATTTGCTTCTTCTAATTTCTCTAAGGATTCTCTGAGGGCTTTTGTCCTCTTGTCTATTGTCTCCTCAAGAATCCTACTGTAGTCTTTAATTTGTATTTCTGAAGCTATTCTTTGTGCTACAAGAGATAACACTCTTATGTTCTCCCCGCTTATATCACCGCATGCCCCAAAGGCACAAAGGGCTCCAATTACCTCCTTATTTATACTTTTTAGAGGGATGCATATATAACTCAGATTGAGATTAAGCCGCTTTGTTATCTCCGGGTCACCCACCGCTACTAGTTGTTTTCCGGTTTCAATCACCTTTCTTATAGGACCACTCTGAGATAAAAAAATATAAAGTTCCTTATCCTCACCTAGATTATAGCTTGCCTTTACCTGGAAAAGCTTGTTTTCTACTAATGCTATAGCTACTTTTTCCATACCTGTAAGTTCTGCTGTCTTTTTAGCAAGCTCATTTAAAACACTACTTCTATCGCTAAACTCCTCTGAAAAGGTGGTAAGCTCAAACAAAGACCTTATAGTGTCTTGATATCTTTTTACCTTTTCGTTTAGGATCGTTACCTTAAGAAGAGATTTTACTCTTGCAATAAGTTCACTAATATGAAAAGGCTTACTTAGGTAATCATCGGCCCCGGTTTCTATTCCCTTTACTTTGTTTTCTATTTGATTTAAGGCAGTAACCATAACAACGGGTATATGCCTTGTTTTCTCATCTTCTTTTAAAATCCTGCAGACCTCATAACCGTCCATACCTGGCATCATAACATCGAGAAGTATAATATCAGGCTCTCTCTTTGAGATTTTCTCAAGGGCCTCCCTGCCGGTTCTTGCCTTTTCAACCCCATATCCAAGGGGAACCATAAGAGCTTCTACTAGCTCAAGATTCATCTCTTCATCATCGACCATCAATACAATGGGTTTCTCATAATTTACTTTCTTTACTAACTCATCTGTGGGGTTATCATCTACTCCTAAAATAGTTTCTGTCATTTTTAGAACCCTTTCATAAAAATTTGCTGATCTTATTTATAAACTCCTTTATATCAATAGGCTTTGGTATGTAATCTATACATCCTGCTTCTAGTGTTTTTTCTCTGTCACCTTTCATAGCATGGGCAGTGAGGGCAATAATAGGTATGTCTCTAGTTAGAGGGTTTCCCTTAAGTCTCTTTGTGAGTGTCAGTCCGTCGACGTCGGGAATCTGGATGTCCATAAGTATGAGGTCGGGAACTATAGATACAGAGCCTATAATTTCAAACATTTCCAATCCACTCATGGCCTTAAGCACCTCATAGCCGTTTATCTCAAGTAGGTCCGAAAAGAGCTCCATATTCATAGGATTATCTTCTACTACAAGGATTTTCCTTTTCCTCAGGGCACTTACCTCCCATTTTTTTAACTACACACTTCCCTTCTTAATGTAGCTTCTGAAAGTGCCCGGAGTGCTTTGTCCAAAAGCTTCTCATACGTATCTCCATCATCGGGGTAGGTTACGATTTCAATACTTACTGTAACAGAGGATGAATGCTGCTCCACCAAACTCCGAACCCTCTCTGCGGCCCTTTTTGATAAGTCCTGATTTGTCCAGGGGAGCATCCAGATAAATCTACCCTCTTCAAGCTTAGCTAAAAGGTCGTAAGGATATATATAGTTTATTATGAGTTGCGCCGTATTTATAAGAACTTTGTCTCTACTTAATGCCTCATTATTATTTTCAAAGTTGCAGAACTCTATAACGGCGAGAGAGTGCGTTCCACCGTGCCTTTTGGCTCTACTTAATTCATTATTTAAGTAGTTTATAAACACATGATAATCCAAAAGCCCTCTTATTCCTTCATTTACACTACTTTTTCTGAGTTTCATTAGTTCAAATTTTTTAATTTCATCAATAAAATCTCTGGGTGAAAAGTTCCCTTTCCTTACCACACGCTCCACATGTCCATTGAGTTTCTTTTTATCTTCTTCTGTGAGTTCCTTAGCAGTAAATACAAGTAGCGGTATGTATTTTGTCTTTTGATATTTTTTAAGCTCTGCAATCAGATCAAAGCCATTAACCTCCGGCATCATTAGGTCTAAAATTATCAAATCGGGATTCCTCTGGGAGGCTAAGTCTATTCCCTCCCTGCCTCCATAGGCTTGAATCATGTTAATCCCCTCCTTCCTTAAAATATCACTTATAAGTTCAACCATTCCCGGGTTATCGTCTATGATTAGAACATTTGAAGTCTCAAACCTAAAATCTGGTTTGAGACTTAGCTTTCTCAAACTACCAAGTAGCTCAACTCTGGTAAGCGGTTTTACAAGATAATCTACTGCTCCAAGGCTAAAACCGAGATTCTTATCATCAACAACTGATATAATAACTACAGGTATGTTCCGTGTCTCAGGAGACTCTTTTAATTCTTTGAGCACATCCCATCCATCCTTCTTATTAGGAAGTAAGATATCCAGTGTTATTGCAAATGGCTTTAAATCCCTGGTCTTCTCCAACGCATCCTCTCCGTTATAAGCCCTGGCCACGCTGTAACCTGCATCTCTAAGATATGCTTCTAAAATCTCTGCAGCCTTATTATCGTCCTCAACAACTAATATGAGGGTATCTCCTTCTCCATACACTTTCTCTGTTGTAAGTTCTATAGCCTTAGGCCCTACCATTCCAACTCTAAAATCCACTGAATCAGAAAACTCCTTTATTTCTTTCCCAGACCTCACCCTTAATGGAAGTGAAAATGTGAACTTACTCCCCTTACCATATTCACTCTCAGCCCATATCTCACCCCCGTGCAATTCAACTAGCTTCTTTGAAAGTGCAAGCCCAAGCCCAGTACCCTCATATCTCCTGGATATCCCTCCCTCTATCTGCTCAAACTCCTTAAATAGCTTCCCCATGTCTTCAGCCTTTATTCCTATTCCTGTATCTTCTATGTTCACCTCTATAAGATCCTCTACTCCTTGAACCAATTTTGCTTTTACCGAAACCCAGCCGCTCTCTGTAAACTTAATAGCATTCGAAAGTAGGTTGTACATAACCTGCTTGAATTTTCCCTCGTCTGCCCAAATTGTTTTGACGCCGTTATCAATAGAGAACTCCAGTTTTAAACCCTTCTTATCTGCAGTTGGCTTTACAATCGCCTCAACCTCAGATAAAGCCTCAGCAGGGGAGAATTCTTCAAGTTGGGGCTCCATCTGCCCGGCTTCCACCCTTGATAGATCTAGTATGTCATTTATAAGCCGTAGGAGATGGCGTCCGCTTAAAAGTACATTGTTAATATATCTTTTTTGTTTCTCATTCAGGTCTCCGAAGGTCTTACCTAGGAGCATCTCGGAGAATCCGATAATAGAATTTAACGGTGTCCGGAGCTCATGAGACATGGTGGCCAAGAATTCCGACTTGTGGCGGTCTATCTCTTTAAGCTGGATATTGGCTTGGACCAATTCTTTAGTTCGTTCTGCCACCTTGGATTCCAGTTCATCGCGTGCCTCCCGCAGCGCAGCCGCCTGCCGGGCATTATTGACCGCCGTCTCGATTTGCTGCATCACAATTTCCAGTAGCTTTCGGTCTTCTTCATTGAAGGCATTTTTCTGCAAAGAATGTATATTTATAACCCCCACAGTCTTGCCTTCATAGTGAATCGGCATAGATAAATAGCTCTTTGTCCCTACTTCTCTTCCGGCAGGGCCGATAAACGTATCCTGGTCTACATCTGGACAATACCTGGGCTTCCCCTCTATGATTGTCTTCCAGGTAAAGCCTTTCGGATAGGGAATTCTTCTTACCCGCTCAATAAACCAATCAGGGTGGCCTCTATATGCCCTCAAAACCGCTTCTTCCCCTTCGGCCAGGTAAATTGCAACGTGATCCGCCCCATCTATATTCTTGCTCATAGCCTCAACGGCGTTTTCCAGAACCTCTTGGAGATTGATTGACTGATGGACGCTCCGAGTCACAGTACTAATGATTGTCTCATATCTATTCTTTTTAGATAACTCTCCATATAGCTTTGCCTTTACTGTAGCTATAGCAATCTGATTGCCAAGAGAAGAAAGTAAATCCATCTCTTGCTTATCGAATTGACGTTCCTTATAGCTTAGAAACCAGATGACGCCTATAACCTTTCCCTGTAGAGTTATGGGTATCCCCAGGATGCCATGGTGTCCCAAATCCCTTCCGGCAGGACCTATATCTGGGTCTTTTTGGGCATCCTCAATGTTTACTATCTCACCGGTGTTAATAACTCTCCAAGTAGTGCCCTTAGGATACGGTATTATTCCCGCCCTGCGTATGTAATCCTCAGGCATATTCCTATGGGCTTGGAGAATAGCTTCTTTTCTATCTTCATCTACCAGATAAATCATAGCCATATCCACATTTTCCATACTTGTAACCATGTCTAAGGCAACATTGTAAATTTCCTCCAGTTCAAGGGACTGATGCACGGCTTGAGTAACAGTATTTAATATTTCTAAGTCCTTGTTTCTCTTATTTAAGTCCTCATATAAATCTCTTAGCTCCTCCGCTTGCCTTTGGGATTTTTCATACAGATATGCCTGCACTATAGCCGTACCAATCTGACTGCCTATAGCATTGAGGAGATTTATATCTCGAGAAGTAAGCTCTAACACCCTGCGACTTGCAAAAACTACTAGCCCGATTGTTTTCTCTTCCTGCTTTATAGGCACTGCCAGCATAGTGCGGTGACCCAATGCCCTGCCCGCAGGACCAAGGTCAGGGTCTTTTTGAAGGTCGTCAATAAGGGTCAATTCGCCCGAGTTAATAGCCTTCCATGTTACACCCTTGGGATATGGTATCCTTCCTGCCCCCTTTATATAGTCCTCTGTGAGTCCCCTGTGTGCTTGAAGTACAGCTTCATTGGTATTTTCATCTACCAGATAAATCATGATGATATCAAAGGCTGTTATTTCTACGACTGCATTTAGGACAATGTTGTATACTTCTTTAAGACTTAAAGACTTATGAACGGTTGCAGCTATTGTATTTAGGAGGGATAAATCCTCATTTACTAACTGTAAGTCTTTCCTCTGTTTCGCCTTTGTTACGGCTATGGCAATCTGAGTGCCAATAGAGGAAAAAAGCCCTACTTCCCGTTTACCAAATTTGTTCTTTTTGTAGCTATGAAAATGTATAGCACCTATTGCTCTGTCCCCTATCTTTATAGGCACCGACATAAAGCTTTGAAATCCAGATTCCTTACCGACAGAACCGACGTATGGGTCGGTCGATACATCTTGAACGATATAGGTCTCACCCGAGTTAATAACATTCCATGTTACACCCTTGGGGTATTTTATCCTACCTGCTCTTTCTATGTATTTATCTGGCAATCCTCTATGAGCCTCGAGTACTGCTTCATTTCTGTTCTCATCCACCAGATATATTCCTACTATATCTATATCCGTTAGTTCCATAACCTTATCTATAGCGATATTAAAGACCTCTTTAAGGTCTGATGACTTATGAACTGCTTCCATAATAGT
>JACPIY010000023.1 GCA_016187835.1 Deltaproteobacteria bacterium
AAGGTGCATTTTCTTGAGTCTTTCACGGCGGCTATCGGGTATGATTTTGTGGACTCTATCAATGAGGTCTATTCCTGAGGCTTCCCTAATCGCTTTTGAATAGTAAATCGGGACCCTTTTTTCTCTCATGTATTCGATCGCCTTTCTGACTGAAGGTATAATTGCTCTATAAGGCTTTATATTGAAACCAAATTGATCGAATGAGCCTCCTATGCCGCAAAAGCCATTTTGCATGTCTACTACTAGCAGTATTGGATTAATTTCCATATCAGTTTCCCTTCTCTATAAAAATCTTTTGGACGCCATGACTCAAATCTTCCACTTGTAGTGGTTGCGAAAATCTCGTTTGGTGATTTAAACTCCCCAATGCTTCTTTTCTGGTTCTGAGTATAAATGGTATGAACGAGGAAAATTGATCGATATTTATAAAATCCCCCGGATTCTCTTCCAGCTCTTGAATAGTGCCTTTTATCAAGCTATATAACTTTAGAGTAACTTTGGTCTGCTGGATATAGCTCATAACAGCTCCTTTCTTTGAAGAAAACAATGTTCTTCCACAATAGCTTTGTGAAAGTACTGACAAAAGATAATTATGAATAAAATGTGTATTTATAGGAAATATTTCCAGTGGTCTCAACATTATCTCTTGTTGTTATTACTATTCCCACATAGAAAATCTCTCTATAAGGTATGGCCTGTTCTTTTCAAATACCTCAGCTTGTTTTTGTACAACGGCCTCTGCTTCATCACTACCCATGTTAATGACCTGCTCACAGTAACTTTTAGTACGACCGAAGTAAAGTGGAGTAATAATATTTACCAGTTGACGTCTGTTTCTCTGCCATAGTTGATATACCACAGAAAAGTCGTAGAGAATCTTACTCCACAGGTCAGCATCCAATTCTTCTTCCTTACCCGATTCCCAGTTACGGTGGATACTTTCAAGCCTGGACATGTTCTCCGGACTCAGGATGTGGTTGTACATGGGCTTGAAATGATTAAATCCATCTATGAACTCGGCCTGTAATTTTTTTAAATTTACATTTATAGGCTCCAATTGAGGAATTTCTTCTTTATTGTTAATAATCGGCATGGGTTTTAGCGAAATATCTTGACGCCATTTGTTTTCATACTTACCCATAAGGTAAAAGAGAGTGCTAATAACCTGATGGAACATGGGGCCGAGGTCATTACCCGGGTCCTTGGCTCCATGGATCTTTGTTCCCAGATAGGATTGAACCACATTATAACCCTCATTTATGGCTGAGGTTGACATCCAAATATCAATTCCAAATTTGGCTACATCAGTATCCCAGACATCTTCTCTCATATAAAACTCGGCGAGTTCGGGCGAAAATCCAAAATCGCCTCCTATGGGTTGGCGTAAATCCACTCCATAAAGGGCTCGGGTCATGGGATAGACGATGTGATTGGTTATAGTACCGTCAAATTTATGCCTACGGTAAAAGGGTGCCACGAATCCAGCTGATTGGTTAAGTATAGGTTCTACCATAAGCTTCACCCATTCTGGTGTAATACTTCGTAAGTCTGAGTCGAACATGGCAATAGCCTTAGCATTCAGTAGAATAGCCACTTCAAACACTGCACGAAGCGATGTGCCCTTTCCTGGCAATCCGCGGTATATGGTAACGCGTCTTTCAACATTACTAGGAATTGAAGCTTGGTATGCATTTTCTCGTGTATCGTCCAGAGACCCCCCGTCACTGATGAACACGGCACATTTATGGTCGGGAAAGTATTTTGCTAATCCTTGGGCTGCCTGTTCTACCACGTAGCCTATGCTATCTTCGCAGTTGTAACACGGTATACTCACAAGAATGTCCACGCTTTTTATCTTGTTCACCCACATATGCACATTTTCCCTTAATGCTGAAGAATATTTTCTCAGAGTTGTCATGATGTGTTACCTCCTTCTCTATGGTTTTGGTCATTTTAAAACATTTATTCGCCCATAGCCCTTGAATAGATTTATTAAAAACGAAAAGAACGCTAGATTACGATTACATAGCTCTATTATTTAAAACCTCTGCCTTTATCAAATTAGTTTTTCCTGAAACACCCACAGGTATACCCGCAGTGATTACCACTTTTTCCCCATTATGTACTAATCCAGAATTTAAAGCGTCTGTGATTATCCTCTCAATCATCTCGTCGGTGCCTGTCACACTTTTACTGATGATAGGTGTTACGCCCCAAATGAGTGCAAGGCGACGGTATGTGTGCTCCAGTGGGGTTGCTGCTAGAATATCGCTTCGGGGTCTGTATTTTGAGACCAATCGGGCGGTTGTCCCTGACTGTGTAAAGGTAATTATTGATTCTGCATTTATATGCTCTGCCAGGTTGCAGGCAGCTAAGCTGACAGCCTCGGGTAAGGATTTTACATCCCTGGATACAAATCGCTGCGCCCAAACATCGAAAGGAAAACCCGACTCAGCATCTTCAGTGATCCTAGACATCATCTTTACGGACTGGACTGGATAATTCCCTATTGCCGTTTCTTCTGCAAACATAACGGCATCTGTACCATCCAAAACGGCGTTAGCCACATCTGTTACCTCAGCCCGGGTAGGTCTGGGGCTATCTACCATTGAGCGGAGCATCTGAGTGGCTGTGATAACAGGTTTTCCCACCCTGTTTGATTTTTCGATGAGCACTTTCTGGACCATAGGTATTTTTTGGAGCGGTATCTCAACCCCCAAATCACCGCGTGCCACCATGAGACCATCTACTACTTGGATAATTTCATCGATATTTTTTAATGCTTCATGTTTCTCAATCTTGGCGATTATAAGTGTGTTGCCGCTTCCTAGCTCCCTCATGAATTGCTTTACGTCCCGTATGTCATTAGCATTTCTTACGAACGATAAAGCAACATAATCAACCTCCTGTTCGGATTTCACACCATGAGAAAAATTTAGCCGTGCCACATTCATACCTGTCTGGAGTAGTTGCTCCAGAATCTGAGGTGACCTGGAAGCAGGACCTATTGTACATACGATTTTAGTCCTTGGCATAATTAATCCCAAATTATCGGTGCATCAAATTCTTAGGAAATCAATATCAAACGCAGGTCCATTACATTTGTACGGGTCGGTCCAGTTATGAGCAGATCTCCGAGCTTTTGAAAAAATGATGGGAATCGTTTTCATTGAGATAATCTTGCTAATCGTCCGCCCTTGACTTGAGAGATATGCTTTCTTAAAGCGTTAATCTCGTGAATATTTGCCCCACTCTCCAAGAGGACTTTGGTCACTTGTTGTTTATCTTCAAGAGTCAACCCCTCCAATGGAGAAGGCATAAGTGCTGAGCCACCTCCAGAGATTAAACAAAAGACCAGATCTTTTTCTCTCGTTTGCTGAAGCAGATCGATGATCTGTTTGGTTCCGCGTAAGCCTGCATCATCAGGCACAGGATGTCCAGCTTCATTAACTTTGATTATCTTTAGCGGAGCTGCGTAACCGTACTTAACATTGATAATTCCGTTTTCCAACCGCTCGCCAAAGAGTTCTTCGATAGCTTGAGCCATTGACGCTGAGGCTTTGCCCATGCCGATTACATAGACATTCTCATAATCAGAAAGATTATAAGTTTGTCCTTTGATTTCTAGTCTGTTGTCTCGGTAATTAAGATGCCGCTTGACCGCAACTACTGGATCTACAGCTTTAAGACCAGCGTGGAATATAGCGATAGCATCTCTCCGTAGTTTCGCTAATTCCATAGTTAAAAAAGTATAACAAATCTGCAGGTCCGTAACAAATTTTCTCAATCTTTATGTAGGTTATAAGTGTATAGAACTGCAAAACTAGGTACGCCTTTTTAGCCATATACTTCTTGGGAATTATTATTTTAAGTTATATAGTTGAGTCAGTTTGAACTTGACTATGGAGTTAAATGAAAATATTAGTAACATCCATCCATAACCTAAATTTTTAGTTCTTTCATTTGCTTTAATTCACTCACTTCGTAGCTGGTTAGTCACAAAATTTTTTCAAACAAATTTAAAATAGCGTTATTCCATCCCTCCGGTCCTATTCCTTCCGCAAACACCAAATTATCAAGTTTTATGCGTGAATCGTATTGACCGTCAGGCTTCTGAACCAATATTGGTATGTCTACGGCTTCAAGCATAGGAAGATCGTTCAGGCTGTCCCCTATTGCTATGGTCTTTAAGTTTGAGAATTTTTGTTTGAAAAGGTTTGTTAGAATCTTTACCGCTTTTCCTTTATCATTGTCACCCATGATGTGGTGAAATATTCCGCCCTCTGTGTGCTTGAATCCTCTTCGAGTTATCTCATTCTTTTTACGCTCTTTATCGTTTTCGTCTCCATATATGATGAACGGTTCATCATACTCGCGCATAATTGCTAATTCAGCAATTTCTCGACTGAGACCGGAGACCTCAGAAAGCTCTTCAATTGTCATTTCAGAAAAGCCCTTGACTTTCAAGCTTGCGTCTTTTTTTATGGAATTTAATACTTCTATTAATCTTTTATGAGGAGTTCCGAGTTCGATTACCTTATAGCTATCTACTTGCCTATCATAGTTGAAGTTATGAGAAAAGTAGGCACTTGGAATAAAAATCCCGCCGCCGTTTTCTGAAATAAAAGGCTCGTTATTGTTAAGGAGTTTTCTGTAAAGCTCTATCTCCGCTCTAGTTTTACTCGTGCAGATTACAATAGGAATGTTTTTAGAGCTTATAAACTCCAGTCCTGATGAAGCGGCCTCGAAAGAATAGGATTCGTAATCAAGGAGCGTCCCATCTAAATCTGTGAATATCACAAATTCACTAGGCATTGTCCTCATCTACCACTTGCTTTAATTGATCGAGAAAATCCGGTATCGCCGAGGTCACTCTATTCCAGTTGGGAATGAGCGGGGCGCCAAGCGGGTCTTCAAGAAAACTTTTACTGGCAATCCTTATCCCTTTTACAAATGTCTCGACAGCAAGTGACTCTTCGTGCCTGTCAAAAAACAAGCTGTTTATTGCTGCATCGTCATTGTATACCTTTATCGTATCCTGAGCGGTTCTGAGATAAGTTGCAATAAGCGTATTAAAAAATCCTTCCGAAAATACTATTCCTTCAGCGGCGAGCATTCTAAAGAGCACCTTTGAAATATCCACACACATTTTAAGAAGTCCTCCTTCAGGATTATCCGCAGACAAATCTTGGTGTTTATGTTCGTAGTTATCGCAGAGATCCACCTGACAGATTCTCCTTGGGGCAACATTTCTAAAAACCTCAGCGAGAACTCCCACTTCTAATCCCCAGTCGGAGGGAATACGATTTACCCTTGCCAGATCCGCCTTCATTGAAAATTCGCCGGCAAGTGGATATCTGAAGCTGTCAAAATAAACAAGAAAAGGAAGGTAGCCTACAATCTTTTTTAATGCCCTTATTATAGGCGTGATAAAAAGTCTCATTACCCGACCGTACATACGGTCAGTCACCCTTGAATAGTAGCCTTTACAGAACTCATACTCTAAATTTGGATTCGCGACGGGGTAACATAATCTCGTTAGTAGTTCTCTACTGTAAGTAACAATATCACAGTCATGTAGGACAATAACCTCGCTAGTTTCTTCCGACAGAACATAGCCGTAAGCGATCCATGCCGCTCTTCCCTTCCCCGGACCGCCGGTTTCAAGCCCGTTTTCTTCCAAGAGCTTAAAAAGGGAAGCGATTCTTTCACCATCATCCCATATGATTTTCAACCTCTGAGGAAGGACGGAGAAGAATTCTTTCGCGTGTTTAAATTCATAGGCATTTGCTCTTCCCAGAGTCACCACTATTTCATGTAAGTAACCTACTTTCTTTATTTCTTGGACAATGTTTGTTAAAGCCTCCCTTTTTAACTCCGAGTAAAGACAGGGAAGAACAAGAGCTATCGGACGGTGTTCGGTGTGCTCTATCAGGTCCTCTTCTAATTTATCAACATTGTCCTTTCTCAACCTGTGTAAAGTAGAAATAAGCTCGGTCTGGTGAAAATCACCCATTTTGTTTTCTCCTTATTGTCAGTTACTGTGAGGAAAATAACTTTCCTCGGAAAAAACATCAGCTCAGAGGGATTAGGAAGTCGAAATAAAACTATTCCATTTATTATTATAAACGACATAATTAGGGGTCTCAACATCTGGCAGGGACAGGTCACCCCGTCCCTGCTAATATTCCAGAAATAGTTTTATTAGTATTTTAAGGCTCTCATTCCTCTACCGAAGGGTTGTTTGGTATTGGACTGATTTCTTCCGTTTTTCGCGGCATAATAGTAGAGGCTATCATAGATATTGTAAGCACTCCTACGATCACGCCGAGGGCAATTTCAACGGGCACTTCGTAGAATTTGGATATAAGCATTTTTACTCCCACGAAGACGAGGATAAAAGAGAGCCCGTAATGAAGATAGTGAAATAGCTGCATAATCCCTGACAATGCAAAAAAGATTGCCCGTAATCCTAGGATGGCAAATACATTTGAGGTATAAACAATAAATGGATCCGTGGTAATAGCGATAATTGCAGGAATCGAATCCAAAGCGAACATAACGTCTGTTGTTTCAACAACCAAAAGCACGATGAAAAGCGGTGTGGCAAAGTATCTTTTATCTCGCTTTAAAAAAAACTTGCCTTCCTTGTACTTCCTCAAAACCGGCATAAATCTACGGAAGAGTTTAATCACCGGGTTCTTTTCGGGATGAATCTCTTTGTCCTTTTCCAAAGCCAGTTTGATGCCGCTAAAAATTAGGAACCCCCCGAAGATATATATGATCCAGTGAAACTTCTGTATTAGCGTTATACCGGCGGCAATGAAAATCGCGCGCATGATGACCGCGCCGAGAATGCCCCAAAAGAGGACCCTATGCTGGTACTTGGATGGAACACGAAAGTACGAAAATATCAGCAAAAAGACAAATAGGTTGTCCACGCTTAGAGAAAGCTCGATTAGATAGCCGGTGAGAAATTGTATTGCTATCTTATGGCCGCTCCATATGTAGATCCCAAGATTAAAGAGAAGAGCCAGGCTGATCCAGATAGCACACCACACGAGTGATTCTTTGAACTTGATTATATGTGACTTACGGTGGAAAACGCCCAGGTCTAAAACCAGCATCGTAATTACAAAGATGTTAAAAGCAACCCAGAATATGACTTGTTGCGACATTATCAACTCCTTTTATATAAGAAGGCTGTTTGGGGGTGATGCGATTTTCCCTATAACCCTTTTCTTGATGGCCAAGCTGTTTTCTAAATGACAGCAGATTTCAGTGAATGAATATTCAATCAAAGTTTTCTCTTCGTGGGTTTGAAACATATTGCTTAAAACAAAATATTCTACCTTACTTCTCCTGACTATAAAGGAATTTTTCTAGTCATTTTTTAGGCCGTCTAATTTTACACTTGATTTCCTTGTATAATTTGCTAACTTGATAGCATATTATGTTGAAGAGGTTCGAGATGATCATGTTTAAAAACTTTTTATTATTTTTGACAATGGTTCTTTTTGCCACTACGGCTTATTTGAATGAGCTGGACACCAAAGATAACACTTCTCCTCTTGGATTTAAATTTGGAATTTCAAAAAAACAGGCGGAGCAGATCATAAAATCCAAGGGTAAAAAGATCGTGGAGAAAACAGTTGACTCCAAGGAAATTAAAACAATTATGATAGAGGGAACAATCGTAAAGCTGCCATTGGGACATAGTTATTCGGACCTACAAACACGGCTTGAATTCTATGATGATGAACTCATGTCTTCTTCGCTCATCTTTAAATCCGATGACTCATCAAAAAAAGAAGAACTCGAAGCAGAGCTTTCCAGTTTTCTAGGCGATCTGTATGGGCAGCCTGCGGAGGTGGAAGATGTACTGGATTTTACCACATTGACCTGGCACATACCTGATCTTAAGGTAGTTCTTAGTACAAATCCAAATAATAATGTAACAAAGGTTCAGTATATTTATGAGCCCGTTAATCAAAGCAGGGTGGACAAAGAAATTCAACTAAAACAAAAGGGCAAGCCTGAGGATCCAGCCAAGAAGATGTTTATAGATGGGAATTACAGCGCACCCAATAGACCTTTTTAATATAGTTTATTCTGCTTAATACTTAGTGCACCGTTTTAACTCATCAAGATTTGAATCATCCGGTTTGAGAAATCTGTATGCGTGCGCCCATTCGTGCTTGAGAAGCGGCAAAGTTCTTTCTCTATTAAAAGCCCTATAGGTAACGATTATAAGCTCATTTCTTGAATCGTATTCACCGTTGCATCTTCCCCCGTGGTACTTACATTCAAAAGTGCCGTTTACAACCGATATTAAATTGGTTCTGGCTTTAGAGCCCTTATCCCTTATATTCATGCATCTACTAAATTCTGTGAACTGACTGTCCACTTCCCTGATGATTTTTCCACTTTTATCTGACAGAGATTTAACGGTGGTTACTTTAAACTTATAAAGTGGAGTAGTTACTTGAGGAAGACTTTTTAAATCCTCTTTTTCCACATCTTTGGGATCTATTACGCTGGATACCCTTCCCACATTAGCGCATGAGGTAATCATAGGAAGAAAGAGTAAGAACACCAGGACTACTTTTCTCATCATTGTTTTTCCTTTCTGTTTTATTCCGAAATCATTACAAGCACACCTGTATAGGTAAAGAGATGATTTGTTTTCCTAAGAGGGGCAAACTCCGAGTTCCCGAAGAACCCTATGATTGGAATATCTCCGAAGGCTTGAGTGATATAAGCTGTATCAATTCCCTGATGTCCGTAAAGTGACGACCCCCTTGCGCAACAGTTAAAGTAAAAACCGAACTTAAAGGGTTTGCTATACTCCCTTGAAGATACCAAACGCTCAAGCATCTGTTTTAAGTCTTCGCGTGCCATAGTTGGATGACGTACTGTAAACCTTATAATCTGACCTTCCTTTACGTTCTCGGCTACTCCTATTATTTCGGTGTCAGGATTAACCCCTATTAAATTTCTTACGAGATAATCTCCGCCAACTATCTCTGTCTCATTTGGGTCAGGAGTAAGGCCTACGAACAAAAGACGCATCATATCCCTCGGATTTTCGATTATTCTTTTGGGAACCTGCTTCTTTAAAACCTGAAAAGCAGGTTCACCATCCAGTTCAAATATAATGTTTCTTTCGGCTTTTGTTATAATACAGGGTACCCCGACGGGTTGACACCCCTGGGTAATTCCGATTCTATGTTGAAAATTCCCATACAATGCAAGCCCTGAGACAGCTCCGGTTAAAATTCTATCTCCACAGAACTCGTAGGTTGTGTTCATACCGGGATGCTCGGATGCTGCTGCGCCAACTATCTGTATTTCCCCAAGTTGAGATTCAACTCCTCTAAAGAGAAGCTCTGGATGGATTAGATAGGGATCGGGAAAGAGTGTAAGAAATGAGTTTTCACCCTCAATTGAAATTAACTGTTCCCCAATCTCAACTCCTGCTTTTAGACCACCGTCTCCATAGTCCTGAATGAGGAAGGGAGTAATCCGGATAGTATCTGAAGAAACAGCTAGCACTACGACTCCCGGCTCTGCTTCTATTTCTCCGAGATTGGTGAGAACTCCGATGGCACTACATCCTGTAACATCTGTAGTTTGAATAACTTCGCAAACGGACTTTAATATCTCTTTGTAGCTAGACCTGTGGGGGAATGTGCAAAATACGAGTCCCCAATCGGCTTTGGTTAATTCCCCTCCCGCCATTGCCTGCAATGCTGCTTCTCTAGCAGCTAGCTTACTGTTTTCCTTCAGAGAAAATCCAACTCCAGCCTTTATCATTATCTTGTTTACTTGATTAGGTTAGAAAATATCAATTCGAGGAACTAATTTTTTACGGATTATACCATATATAATCTTTGTCGAAATTATAGTTAAAGGAGGAATGAAAAATTCCACCTATCTATAGGGGCGGGGTCACCCCGCCCCTACTATAATTGAGACCCCTAGATAGCTCTCCAGAATAATATTCGATCAGGAATTACCTTAATTACAGGAAGATTTAAAGTGGAAAGATTCATATCCACATACTGAGTATATTTTTCACATAAAAGTCTTAGTGATCTCTGATATTCTTCTCCGCTCTCCATAAGCTCGGCTCTCCCGTGAATAATCACATAGGTGAGTTTATTCCACTCCTCATAGTAATCGTCAATCACAATTGAAATTTTTGGATTTTCCAGGATATTTCTTATCCTCTTTAGCTCTCTTACGGACACCCGCTTGGGCTTTTTGTCAATTGGAGTATACAAATTCTTGCCGTCAAAAACGTAGCATATTGGAACGACGAGGGGCCTTCCCAGTTTGTCCGCTGTTGCCATTCTTGCGACTCTGTGTGAAAGAATAAATTGCTTTTGTCTATCCATTGGAATATCCATCTGACGACCTTTTCTGTACTTAAGCTTACATACAAAAAAAGTTACATTAGACGGGACATTTCTGCCCTGCTGCAGTAGGGGCAGACTACAGTGTGCCCCCTACTTGAATTCTTCTTTAGTTATTCTATAATAATTCACTTACGAGATAAAGGCTGACAGCATTTTTCATTTCAGTGAAATCAAATGGAAGCCATAAAAATATTCAGTGGAACATCAAATGTTCCTCTTAGTGAAGCGGTGTGCAGGTACCTGGGTGTTTCCACATGCATAGCTGAGATCAAAAGGTTCAGTGATGGCGAGGTATTCGTGGAAATTTCAGAAAGCGTGCGTGGAACACATGTTTTTGTCATCCAGTCAACTTGTCCTCCGGTAAACGAACATATAATGGAACTTCTTATTATTACAGATGCGCTGAAAAGAGCCTCTGCAGGAGCAATTACCGCAGTTATTCCTTATTACGGCTATGCAAGACAGGATAGAAAAGTTCAGCCGAGAGCCCCTATTACTGCAAAACTCGTTGCCGATATTCTTGCTAGAGCGGGGGTAAAAAGAGTCGTCACCATGGACTTACATGCGGGACAAATTCAGGGTTTCTTTGATGTTCCAGTTGACCATCTCTACGCAGCACCAATTCTTATCAAGTACCTCAAAAAGAAGTTCAATAAAGATGAACTAGTCGTTGTCTCTCCCGATGCAGGCGGAATGGAGAGAGCAAGGGTATTCGCAAAAAGACTCGATGTTGGACTCGCTATGACAGATAAAAGGCGTCCGGCTCCAAATGAAGCCGAGATAATGAATGTTATCGGAGACGTTGTAGGGAAAACGGCTATTATAGTTGATGATCTTGTAGACACCGCAGGAACGGCGGCCCAGGCCGCTCAAGCTCTGATAAAAGAAGGTGCAAAGCGTGTAACACTCTGTTGTACACATGGAGTACTTTCAGGCAACGCTGTCAAAAGGATTGATGATTCACTTGTCGAAGAGGTAATAATCACGGATACGATTCCACAGAGACAAGAAACCCAAAATTGTAAAAAGATAAAAATTCTCAGCATCTCTGATCTCCTAGGTGAAGCAATAAGAAGAATAGCTATAGGAGAGTCAATAAGTACTTTATTTACCTAATTTGCCAAAAAATATGAAACGTTAGGAGTTAAACTATGGCACAGAGCACTTTATTTGTAAAAATAAGAGAAGGGGTAGGGAAGAGCGCAGCAAAAAAGGTCAGAAAAGAAGGAGCCATACCTGCTATACTCTATGGAAAGGAAACAGGCCCCATTCCAATAGCAGTAAACCTGGTTGACTTTAAAAAAGCCCTCTCTACCGAGGCGGGGGAGAATACTTTGCTCGAGCTTCATATAAAGCGAGACACAGAAGAAATTACAAAATTGGCTCTGCTACGTGATATTCAATTTGATTACCTTACAAGCCGCCCCATACACTTTGATTTTCAAGAAGTTCTAATGAAAGAGAAACTGACAGTGAAAGTTCCGGTAAAAATCGTTGGAAAAGCTTACGGAGTCAAGGACGAGCATGGAATCCTTGAAGAGATCCTTCGAGAGATTGAGATTGAGTGTCTTCCTTCCGATATTCCTAATTCGTTTGAAGTTGATGTAACTCAACTCGGAATAGGAGATTCAATACATGTTAGTGATCTAGCGGTTTCCGAAAATATTACAATCCTTCACGACCCGGATGAGACTATTATAACAATTATTTCTCCCACGGTTGAGAAGGTTGAGGAAGCTCAAGTGCCTGCCGAAGCCGAAATTGGAGCAGCCGGTGCTGAGGCTCAGGGGAAAGAGGAAGGGGATAAGGAATAAATCAAACTATGATTTTAGTAGTTGGCTTAGGAAATCCGGGAAAGGAATACTCTTTATCAAAGCACAATATTGGTTTTATGGTAGTGGATGAGCTTGCAAATAGACTTGGAGTGAGTCTTAATAAGATTGGCTTTACGAGTGGTTACGGGGAAGCGCTAGTTGAAGAGAAAAAAATAATATTCCTCAAACCTCGGACATATATGAACCGAAGCGGTAAAGCAGTATCCGGGTTCGTGGATTTTTTTAAAATCCTGCCTGGAGATCTAATATTGGTCTATGATGAAATGGACCTACCATTAGGAAATCTGAAAATCAAGGTGGGCGGCGGAAGCGCCGGACATAAAGGTATTGAATCCATAATAACGTCCCTTGGCGATGATAGTTTTATAAGAGTGAGGGTAGGAATTGGAAAGCCAGGTCAAAAGTCTGAAACCGTAAACCACGTGTTATCAAAGTTTAAGAAAGACGAAAAAAAGATAGTTGAAGACGCCTTGGTGAGAGCCGCGGATGCAGTTCTAGAAATCGTTGCCCGGGGTGTGGAAAGCGCGATGAACAAATTTAACAGAAAGCCTGATAATTTGAATTAATTAGTAATGTAAATTCTCGATAACAACCAGACATCCAAAAAAGGAGGAGATATTGACATGAATGAGCTAATTGCGGCCCTTTTTGGTCCCATTGTTGCTATTGTAGTCTTAGGCTATGCCTACATAACGTATAGAGAGATAAAATCGCTTCCAGACGGAACCGATAAGATGAGAGAGATCTCTTCTGCTATCTCTGAGGGAGCTATGGTTTTTTTAAAGAGGGAATACAGAATAATTGCGATTTTCGCGATTGTTTTGTTTATTCTCCTTTCGATTTTCATTGGTATTTGGACTGGAGTTGCATACATTGGAGGTGCAGTTTGCTCAATGACAGCAGGTTTTTTCGGAATGAAGGCGGCTACAAAGGCAAACGTAAGAACCACTCAGGCAGCAGCGACGGAGGGTCAGGGAAGAGCGCTCATTGTTGCATTTAAAGGCGGAAGCGTTATGGGTCTTTCTGTCGCCGGTCTTGGTCTTCTGGGGCTTGCCATAGCTTATGCAATTGGCATAGGACTTCCCGATAATCCTATCGAACCTAAAGCGCTCACCACGTTTGTACGGAACTTCGCCGGTATAATCGGCGGATTCGGAATGGGTGCAAGCTCGGTCGCATTATTTGCCAGGGTCGGAGGCGGGATTTTCACCAAGGGAGCGGATGTTGGAGCAGACCTGGTAGGAAAAGTCGAAGCCGGAATTCCGGAAGACGATCCCAGAAACCCTGCGACTATTGCCGATAACGTTGGAGACAATGTAGGTGACGTTGCCGGAATGGGAGCAGACCTATTTGAATCCTACGTTGCCGGTGTAATAGCTACAATCGTCATTGCGGCTGGAATGGACAGCCATCAAATAGCTCTTATGTCAATTCCAATAGTCCTTATAGTTATTGGTACCGCTGCCTCGGCCATAGGTGGAAAAAGCGTTGAGTGGTTCAAGGATCTCGATCCTCAACTAATCCTCCGACGCGCCACTTTTTATACCGGTGGAATTTATCTCGCGGCCTCACTTCTTGTTATTATAATAGCAGCCCTTGTCGATAAACTCCCATTCGGACAGGCAATGGGAATTTACGGAGCTGCAGTCCTTGGGCTTGTCGCAGGAATCGCCATAGGTCTTTTTACAGAGTACTACACATCCGGTTCTCCCATAAAGAAAATAGCCGAAGCATCTAAGACGGGCGTGGCAACAAACATAATTGAAGGGCTTGCCGTGGGAATGATCAGTACTACCCTCCCTGTAATCACAATCGCAATCGCAATCGGATTCTCCTATGCGTTTGCCGGTCTTTACGGAATTGGAATTGCCTCAGTGAGCATGCTCGCAACGATAGGGATTACAATGTCCGTAGATGCCTATGGACCCGTTGCCGATAACGCTGGAGGAATTTCGGAGATGTCTGGGCTGGGGCACGACGTGAGAAAAATCACAGATAAACTAGACTCTCTTGGGAACACAACCGCTGCAATCGGAAAAGGTTTTGCAATCGGCTCAGCCGCACTTGCTGCGCTAGCCCTTTTCGCCGCATATACAAAGGCGGTAGGACTCAGTGTAATAGACCTTACTAGTAGCAAGGTTGTCGCAGGGATGCTTATTGGAGGTACAGTTCCTTTTCTTCTTGGCGCACTGACAATGGGGGCAGTAGGAAGAACCGCACAAAAGATGGTTGAAGAAGTAAGAAGACAATTCAAAGAGATCGCGGGTCTTCTCGAAGGCAAAGGAGATGCAAAACCGGATTATGCATCTTGCGTGGGAATTAGCACTGATGCCGCACTCAAGGAAATGATAGTTCCGGGGCTCATAGCTATTATCAGCCCTCTTGTAATTGGTTTTATTTTGGGGCGGGAAGCTCTTGGAGGATTTTTAGCTGGTGCGGTTGTAACTGGGGTCATGCTTGCTCTCATGATGGCCAATTCGGGTGGTGCATGGGATAATGCAAAGAAATATATAGAGGAGGGAAATCTCGGTGGAAAGGGGTCTGACGCTCACAAAGCCGCGGTTGTGGGGGACACGGTTGGAGATCCATTTAAAGACACATCGGGACCCGCAATGAATATTTTGATTAAGCTTATGTCAATTGTCTCGCTCGTAATTGCACCACTATTAATATAGATAGTTGCGGAATTTAAAAAAGTCGGAAGATGGGTTTTGTTAGGAACTTATAAAAGCCTAACAAATCTCATCAGAGTTTTAGGCAATGAAGCAGATTATCAAATTCAACATAAAGATATGGTATATTTCAAGTCTTAAATTCCAATCCGTTACTCTTAGCTTAAAATGAAATTTGGAGCTTTGGGTCGGAAGTCCAAAACGGGAGGTAAGTTAAATGTCTAAGTTAAACTATTATGAAACACTCTACCTTACTAGGCCAGACCTCACGGATGATGAACTAAACAAGGTGCAGGGAAGGCTCAAGGAGTCAATAGTAAGCCATGAGGGAGAGATTTATAAATCGGATAAATGGGCCGAGAGAGACCTTGCTTACAGAATTAGCAATTATTCCAAGGGGGTCTACTATATATTGGTCTACAAAGCGCTTCCAAGCGTTGTGGCCGAGATAGAAAAAAACCTGAAATTTCTTAACACTGAAGTACTCAGGTTTATGACAGTAAAGATAGAAGAAACATCAGCTTTAAAACATAAATCCGTTTCAGAAACACAGGCTGATCAGGGAGGCATATAAGCAATGGAGAATCCAAAGGAAAAGAAGTTTTTTACAAGAAAAAAAATTTGTAAATTCTGTTCGGAAGCATTGGGGATAGACTATAAGAACTTTGATCTTCTTTCACAGTTTATAACCGAAAGGAAAAAGATAGTGCCGAGAAGAAGCACCGGACTTTGCGCATACCATCAAAGAGAGCTTGCTTCAGCAATAAAGCGAGGGCGAATTATGGCTCTTCTTCCCTTTACAGTGCTTCATTAAATGTCTTTAGCTGTTAGTCGCTGGCTTAAAAATCAAAGACGACCGTGCGAACATTAGGAGGGATCATACATGAAGGTTATTCTATTAGATGATGTGGAACTGTTTGGCAAAAGGGGGGAAATAAAGGAGGTAAAGAAAGGCCTTGCTAGAAATTACCTGCTCCCACGAAAAATGGCTATTGAAGCGACACCTGGGAACCTAAAAATCTGGGAGCAGCAAAAGCGGGCTTTAACTAAAAAAGAAGAGAAATTGAAAGCGGAGGCCCAAGGCCTGGCAGCAGAGCTGGAGGGGGTTTCCTGTACCATTCCTGTGAAAGTGGGAGAGGAGGAAAAACTATATGGTTCCGTGACTTCTCAAAATATATCGGATGCTCTTTCCAAGCAGGGATTTGAAATTTCAAGAAAGGATATTGAATTGGATGCGCCGATTAAAACTCTCGGAACCCATGAAGTGAAGGTAAGGCTTTATACTAATGTCGCTGTAAATATAAATGTCGAAGTAGTAAAAGAAGGATTATAGTTTCCCCAAGTCATTTTGTTTTTTAGGGGTTCAAAATTTTGAACCCCTACCTTTTATTTGCTCGGTTGCATTATTTCCTGAAGAGTGACTTTCTTATATCCAGTCGGAGGCTCAAATTCGCTATCCGATATATCAGCCTTGTTGACCTTTACTATTTCTTCAATATAAACCTTGCCGCCTGAAGAATAATCTACAGACCTTGTGGGAAACCCCGATTCGTATATCTCTTTAAAAATCTTTTGCTCTTCGTCCCAATTAGATTCACCTGCTCCTGCTTTCTCGCTTATTTTTTTTATCTCACTCATATAATTTGCCATCTTTTTCATATCAAGCTCATTGCCAAACCCCATATCATCGCTGATCCAGATTTCTTCGCTGAGTTTGCCCTCCTCGTAAATTTCGTATTTGTTAGACTTATATCCAGCAATAGCTTCAGTTACATGGGTCTTTTTTAAAGTCACATTCTTGGGTTTTTTCTCCTGACCTGGAACTGTAATTCCCTGAGATTTCATCATCTCTTCAGCCTGAGCTCTTTGTTCAGGAGGAAGCTGTGATAATTGATTTTCTAACTCGGTCTTCATCTTATTGGTAATATCCTGGATAAATTGAAAATAGTCACCTGGGCTTGCAACAACATATCTTTTTCCCGCGTTATCTATTTGAATCATCTCGCCCGTGTTTAAATCGAATATGGCTACTCCCTGTCCATTCTGTTCCTCAACGAATTTGATTCTATTGTTCTTAACAAAAATTTCCCCTTTTTTCTTTGTGGAATCTCCTTTTTGATAACTAACTTGCTCAATTATAAACCCCGCAAATGCTTTTTCTGAAAGACTAATTGCAACCAAGGTTATGATAAGTAAAAAAACAAAAGCAAACTTTACAAAGCTGCTCATTCTGCTTTCCTCCTGAAAATCTATTTAGTTTCTCCTGAATTAAGACATATTACACTAACCTATAAATCCCTAACTGCCTAGGGTTTTTTCAGCACATTTGGAAAGATGAATTGTGAATTGCAAGATGAGTATTGGTGTGAGATAGCTATTGACGCTCAACTTATTTATGATAGATTAACTCTTGTAAGATAGTTTTTTAAAGGGAGGTAGTTCTAATTATGGCGGAGAAGAAAGGGCTTTTTGCACCAGTGGGGGAAAAAGAGGTCACAAGAGCAATCCTCGAAGAGTACACAAAGGAGTTTCACGAATACGTTGAAAGCGATGTGATAGTTGTAGGAAGCGGTCCAAGCGGGCTTGTAGCAGCAAAAGACATTGCAAAAAAGAGATATAAAGTTTTGCTTGTCGAAAGGATGAATTACCTTGGCGGTGGATTCTGGATTGGTGGATACCTTATGAATAAGGTTACGGTAAGAGATCCCGGACAAAAAGTACTTGATGAAATAGAAGTTCCTTACAAGGAAGTATCTGATGGACTCTACGTAGCTGATGGTCCTTATGCGTGTTCGAAATTAATAGCAACCGCATGTGAAGCGGGTGTAAAGGTTGCAAATATGACTATGTTTGATGACCTTGTCTTCAGGGAAAACGCACGCGTAGCGGGAGTGGTTGTAAACTGGACTCCTATATCAAATATGCCGAAGGAAATAACCTGTCTTGATCCGATTGCGCTTGAGGCAAAACTCGTGATAGATGCAACGGGTCATGATGCCTACCTGGTTTCAAGGCTGGCTCAACAAGGGCTTTTTAAGAAGCTACCCGGACACGGTTCTATGTGGGTAGAAAAAGCCGAGGATGCTCTGGTTGAATATACTGGAGAAGTTCATCCGGGCTTAATTGCCTGCGGAATGTCAGTAAGCAGCACGTATGGGCTTCCTAGAATGGGGCCGACCTTTGGCGGGATGCTTCTTTCTGGTAAAAAGGCTGCAGAGGTTGCAATAAGCATACTTCAGGAACAGGCGAGGGCTTAGAAAAATATTCAGCAATAGCTTGAAAGTCATAGAGTACTAAGACTGAAATAGTTCTAGAATCATAGTATTCGACAAATCTTTTCTTATTTCTTTAAGACCTTTTCCACTTTGAGATGCGCGCGGGCGATTTGTTATATCTCTAGACAGCAGGCTGGAGCAGACACTCCAGCCTGCTGGGTATAGGAAGCAGTTTTCTCTTAAAAGATGCAGTTGCGGGAGACATCGCCATTATTGACGCTCACGCTCGATCCCGGAACGAGGACAGGCATAGATGAATTTCATGGGAATGCCACAAAGTTGGCACCAGCTGCATAAAATTCGAATTCATGACTCATCATCTCTACCCCCGCATTAACTCTGACTGAAATGCCCAGAGCTCGATTGATCTGCCATTTTTGACCTAGGTTTAGTTGCACATCTTTGGAGCCCGACCAGTTTCCTGTAAGCGTTTTAAATTTGATATTACCGTCATAAACGTCGATTTGTGACACCCAAGCGTCAGCGCTACCCGTCTTGAATTTGAGCCTTATGTATTGAACCCCCTTGGAGCCACCCCCAAGAGTTGGAATAGAAAAATGTACCCAATTAGAACTCCCAGCGCTAAGATCAAAATCCAACCCCCAACCATAGTAAAATGGGTAATTCGCGACTAAACCCTCGTCTTGTATATGTCCACTTTGACCATGGGCATAATACCATGTTGCGTAGGCCGGGCTAGATAATGTGAGCATAATCCCCAGCAATAGGCATGTGAGCAGTGGTACCCGAATATTATGTGATAGCTTTTTCATGATACTTTACCTCCTTCAATAAAATGTTTTGGTTTATCTTTAGTTGTTTTACTAAAAAATCACCCCCTTCTTAATATTTTTTATAGAACAATTGAAAAGGACAATAATGCAAATGCATTATTTTTCTTCATCATATGCATCATTTTTATAGGTACATGCGTTTTTAAAAGAGAGGTGGATAAACTTAAATCAACTTATTCTTAATAGCATAGATAACTGCCTGTAGTTTGGTATGAAGCCCAAGCTTAGTGAGGATATTTTGTATGTGTTTTCGGACAGTAGCCCAGCTTATGTAAAGCTCCTTGGCTATAGCATTGGTACTGGCCCCTTCGGCAAGAAGCCTTAGTACCTGACGCTCACGACGGTTTAGACTAGGTTTGGGTTGGTTCTTTAAAGGGCTGATCTTAGCAAATGGAGTGTTGTTTTCAGCCCGGTTGGTTAGTTTTATAGTGGAAATAAGCTCTTGGATTAACTCCTCGCTTCCCTTTTTCCTAGTTATATCCCGAAATATATGTACAACTGCGTTAAGCTCTTTTTGCCTTGCAGGAACGGCAACAATACTTACATTAATCCATACAGGATCTCCAGCCTTAGAATGGGTAAGCATATCGTAATTCTCAACCATTTCCCTTCTTTGAATGAGATTCAAGACATGACAGCTTCTGGAACATACAGGCTTATCACTCTTATCCCTTCCGGCAATTACTTCGTAACAATACCTTCCCAATACTTCTTTTGCCTTGAATCCAAGAATGTTTTGGGCGGCTTTATTCCAGAAGATAATTTTGCGTTCACCGTCTACAACGAAGACACCATCGGCTGTATTTACGAAGATCTCAAGTATGTCTTTAGCATTTAGTTTCACAATGCATATTATACCACTTGCTATTTTCTACTTTCAAAGACTCTTAGATTCGTATAATAGACATTATCAAAAATTAAGATATAAAGCCATCATACTTTCTAGGTTATGGTTTTAGACATATCTACATTCTGCTCTGAAGCTACGTAATCCACACGCAATTCCCACCGCTAATCATCATAATTCCCTTGTGATTTATAAGAATGGGATGCCCCTTTTTTCTACCAACTTGATATATTATCTGAGGAAATCTTTTTATAATCTATGTTCCTCACAGAGCTTTCCTTCAAGCTGAGTTTTTAGAACCTCCTCTTGCCAGTGTGAGTTAAAAAGACAGCAGGTCGGATTAACGCAAAAAGGATCCCCGGTAAGCTCATAAAAAATGGCTTGAAGTGCATAGGCTCTTAGAATCTCAGTAATTCTCTCATCGTCGTATTCGATGAATTTCCCTTTATACATAATATCAAGTTCTCTGATGTCTTTTCCGCTCCTGATAAAACCTGCTTTTACCCAGTAGTACTCTTTTGGCTTTGCAGGAGCCTCCACTATTCCCGAAGTCGAAATTAAAGAAGGAAGCCCAGTAAGTACTACCCTCGCATGGTATCTTCTCTTTTCAAATGTTACGAAAAGCCTGCTAGTAAAAATTATGTGGATAAATCCGCTCCTGAAGTTATTAGGAAACTTCTCTGCCATAATTTTATAAAGAACCCTCTGGAGCCATAGGCCATCATAGAGTACTCCAATGGAGCTTGCTTTTCCTCTAAGCCTTTCTAGTTCTACATTAATTTCTCCAAAAAATGGCGCACGGATTTCGTCAATCGGTTCGGATATATCCAGAACCCGCATCCCCCCGATTCTACTTGCCAACTCTAAGGTCTCTTCTTTAGTTGGATCCAAAAATTCCAAGAAATTTCCCCGGTCATGAGCGTTGAGTCCATAATCTTTGAGGTAATCAATTATCTTTTGAATTGACAAGGATCTTGATGGAAAGTCTGAATAAATAAAGATTTCTTTAATTTGAGGCATGACTAAGATGGGACGACTATATAACTGTAATTGCGAGCACATTCACTTCGCTCGGTCTAAACTCCGCGAAGCAATCTGATATGTCGTTCTGAACGTAGTGAAGAATCTCAATGTCAAGGGATTGCTTAGTCGTTTCGCTCCTCGCATTTACACATTGTTTAATTAGCAATTTGGGTCGATTCAATTTTCACGAAGAAATCTCGGCAATAACTTCTATCTCCACTGGAGCACCGAGTGGGAGTTCATAAACTCCTACTGCAGCACGGGCGTGTCTGCCCATCTCTCCGAATATTTTGTAAAAAAAGTCTGATGCACCATTTATTACCATTGCCTGCATATCAAAACCGGGAGCACTGGAAACGTATCCAGTAACTTTTACTATTCTTGTAATTCTATTTAAAGCACCAAGCTCATTCTTTAATATTGAAACCGAGTTTATTGCAGCAATTCTTGCCGCTTCCATTCCATCTTCGATCGAGACTTCCGCTCCGACTTTTCCCTTGAATAAAAGCCTCCCTTCTTTTATAGGGAGCTGCCCTGAGACAAAAATAAGATTTCCGGAAATCACAGCAGCCCTGTAAGAACCCAAAGGTGCCGTGACTTTGGGGATCTCAATTCCCAGCTCTTTCAGCTTTTTCTCAACCTTTATCGTTTTCTCCTTCGATTTTGAGGGCAACATACACTGTGTTTTTATCTCTTTTTACGAGCAAAAGAGCGCTCTCTCCCCTCTTTGTTGAATCTATTGCTTTTCTGTATTCATCAAGGTTGGCTATTTGCTTCCTGTTTACCTCAAGAATAATATCTCCCCTACGAAGTCCGGCATCCCAAGCAATGCTTCCCGGCTGTACGTTTGTTATTATAACCCCCTTGGAATTTTCAAGCTGAAGACGCCTCTGTATTTGAGGATTTATCTCCTGGACGACGAGTCCCATGTTGCGCTCAATTTCCTGTCCTGAGCCAACGGAAGCTCTGGCAACTTCTTCAGGAAGCTCCCCGAGTTTTATTACTACGGTCTTTTCGTTCCCGTTACTTATGAATTTCACTCTCGATTGTGTTCCAGGGGGTGTAATTGCTACCAGCTTTGGAAGCTCAGCCATATCCTTGATCTTATTTGCATTGAATTCAACTATAACATCTCCCCTTTTTATGCCAGCTTTATCTGCCGGTCCGCCCGGTGTTACGTCTGCCACTAATGCCCCTGTAGGCTCTTTGAATTTCATGCTTTCAGCAATCTCCGGGGTGATTTGCTGTACCAAAACCCCTAGCCATCCGCGAACGACTTTTCCACTGTTTTTAAGCTGTTCTATGACATTGTTTGTCATGCTGGACGGTATTGCAAATCCTATCCCCTGACCTCCGGCTATGATTGCGGTATTGACACCTACTACCTCGCCCTTGAGGTTAAAAAGAGGGCCACCGCTGTTTCCTGGATTTATAGCGGCGTCTGTCTGGATGAAATCATCATAGGCGCCGAGTCCAAGAGACCTGCCCTTTGCGCTAACGATTCCTGCCGTAACTGTATGTCCTAGTCCAAATGGATTTCCTATTGCAACTACCCAGTCTCCTATTTCAAGTGTATCTGAATTCCCAAATGCAATAGCCGGTAGCTTGGTTTTAGGTTCTATCTTGAGAAGCGCAAGGTCGGTTTTGGCGTCTTTTCCTATAATCTTTGCATTATATTTCTCTCCGTCTTCAAGAATTACGTCAATATCATTGGCTTTCTCGACTACGTGGTTATTAGTTATAATGAAGCCGTCTTCGCTTATAATAAATCCCGAACCGAGTCCTCTTTGTCTGAACTCTCCTTGTGGAACGTCTCCGAAAAACCTCTTAAAGAATTCTTCAAATGGGTCGTTCTCCCCACCTCCAAACGGGGATTCAAAGGGTGCCCCAAAAGGGGAAGTGCTCTTCACGACACTGGTGGTGCTAACATTTACTACAGACGGTTTTAGTCTTTTGACAAGCTCAGCTAAGGATGTAAGGTTGTTTGTCTGCGCTGTTCCCTTGCTCGAAAACGTCGAAATAGCGACAAATAATCCTAAAAATATAGGAATAAAACTCTTTGTCAGTTTATTCATAATATACGGCCTCCTATTAGAAAAATATGATATTGTTAGAACTACCCGATGTCAAGGAAATACAGAGATGCTGCGAGTACCGCTATAGATCAAAATAAACTGTTACCGAAATGAATGTCATTTTTTAGGGCTGCCGAATCGCTTTTGCACATCATAAACCTTTGTAAGCCGTCTATCAATTTCTTGTAGAGGCCTTCTTTAGCCAAGAGAAAATAAGAAGCACATTTAAGATTTTTGGGGCTGGACCGAGTTTTCTAAACTCTCCATCTTCGAGACTGGAGGAAATCCTCACTAGAGCGATTTCGGGTGAAACAATCGGTAGAGAAGATGCTCTTTTCCTTGCCGACATAGAAAATAACCAGCTCCCGTTTTTACTTGTTGCCGCATCTAAAATCAGGGAAATGGAAAAAGGCAATACAATCACGTTTTCAAAAAACGTATTTATTCCCCTTACACGTCTCTGCCGCGACCACTGCGGTTATTGCACGTTTAAAATCGAACCTGGAGAAGGAGAGCTTTTTATACCGCCAGAGGAAGTGATAAATACAGCAAGGAATGGGGCGAGTCTCGGTTGTACCGAGCTGCTTTTTGTAACGGGCGATAAACCTGAACTCAAATACCCAATCTACAGAGATGGCCTCTCAAAGCTTGGTTACGGTACCACAGCAGAATACCTTACTGCGATGTCCGAAGCCGGGCTTCGGGAAAATATATTTCCCCATACAAATATGGGCGTTGCAAAGTGCGAAGAGCTCGCCGCGCTGAGGGAAACAAACGCCAGCATGGGGCTTATGCTTGAGACCATAAGTGAAAGACTTCTGAGGAAGGGAGAAGCTCACTACCGCTCTCCCGATAAGGTGCCAAAACTGAGATTAAGAACAACTGAGTATGCCGGGGAGCTTAGAATTGCTTGGACTTCGGGAATTCTCGTAGGCATAGGAGAAACATTGGAGGAGAGAATAGATTCCCTTTTTGCCATAAAGAGGCTCTCGGATAAATACGGGCATATTCAAGAGATAATAATTCAAAACTTTAACCCAAAGCAGGGGATAATCATGGAAAAGCACCTGCCTGCGGGTTTTCTCGATATGATTAAAACCGTAAGCGTTGCTAGGCTTATATTTGGGAAAAGAATGAACATTCAAATTCCACCCAATCTAAACTCAAAGACCTTTCCTCTTTTCATCTTAGCGGGGGCAAATGACCTTGGGGGGGTCTCTCCAATCACGATTGACTATGTTAATCCTGAGGCTCCCTGGCCACAGGTGGAGAGGATGGAAAGGTCGCTTGGCGAGCTTGGCTTCACCTTGAAAGAAAGACTCCCCATATATCCTGAATTTATTGGAGAAGAATTTTTGAGCAACAAGGTTTTGGAACGCGTAAAGGGTTTTGTTGACAGTTCAGGCTATGTGGCGACTTAAGGAGGTTAAAAGATGGAAGAGTTAAAGGAGATAGTGGAGAGAATAGAAGAGAATCGAAATCTCGGTCTTGATAAATTGCTTTCAAAAGTAAATGGGAGAACAGCTCAAATAATTAATAATGCTCTCATAGGAGAAGAGGTTTCCGTAGAGGAAGGAGAACATCTTTTTTATATAAATGACACCGATGAAATATCTCTGCTTGCCATTGCTGCAGACGAGTTAAGAAAGGAAGATGTAGGAGATGTTATAACTTATGTGATAAACAGAAATATTAATTTTACCAATATCTGTAATACCTGGTGTGGCTTCTGCAATTTCATGGCTCCGGAGGGAGACGAAAGGGCGTATTTTCTCACTATGGAGGAGATTGCACAAAAGACAATAGAAGCCAGGGAAAACGGTGCTACGGAAGTCTGTATGCAGGGCGGAATGCATCCCGATATTGACGGCAGATTCTACGTAGAGCTTATAAAGACCGTAAAGAAAGCCGTCCCGGACATGCACACACACTGCTTCTCCCCCTTTGAGATTTACTACGGCGCTCATACACTAGACATTAGCGAAGAGGATTTCATCGAGATGCTGAAGGACGCGGGACATAATACCTTCCCAGGCACAGCCGCCGAAGTTCTCGACGAGGAGGTAAGGAAGGTAATCGCCCCAAGAAAGATTACGACTGATGACTGGATTAGAATTGTTAAAAAAGCCCATAGAGCCGGGATGAGGACAACTTCAACCATAATGTACGGTCATGTGGACAAACCCTATCACTGGGCTAGGCATATTGGAGTGCTTAGAGATATCCAGAAGGAGACGGGAGGGTTTACGGAGTTTGTTCCCCTAAGGTTTATTCCGTGGAATACGAGGCTTTTTAAAAAGTCTAAGGGTAGAGTAATGGCTGGTCCTACGGACCTCGATCAGTTAAAGATGTACGGTGTATCAAGGCTTATGCTTCGCGGATGGATTAACAATATTCAGGTTTCATGGGTAAAGCAGGGGCCTGAGTTTGCTCAGTTTTCTCTCACCGCTGGGGCAAACGATTTTGGCGGAACATTGATGGAAGAGCATATCTCCCGTGCCGCGGGGGCAAATCACGGTCAATATTTCCCACCGGAGGAATTTCGACGCCTTACGAGGGAGATCGGACGGATATCTGCTGAGAGAACTACTACCTACGGCATAGTTAAGATGTTTGATAAAAATGGAGAGGATTAAAATCGTAGGGGTATAAAATTGTGCGCCTCTATTTCATCTTTTGGCATGAGAAAATACATATAGCCAAAATCTAAAAATTTTTATCTCATAGAAATTCCTTAGAATAATATCGAAGATTTATTTAGAGCTGAAATCCCAAATCTAATGGGATTTAGAATAAGGGTGCTTAGTTGTAGCGTAATCCTTCAGGATTCCATTTTTTGGAGGCTTATCGTTTTTAAAATATAAATTTTGTAATAGCGGGACAGGAATGTCCCGCCTATCCAAGATCCTGAATATAAGCGATAGGCGGGATTTTCTAATCCCGCTAATTTTAATTAGTTCCCTTCTCTTGAAAACTTTTAGCCAACTCAAGTTATTAGGCATAGTGAGGTTTTCACTACGCAGTTATACTGAATTAAGTCAACAAACTATGCCTAATGATTATTTGTATCGAGACCTCGAAGCTTTTCTCAAAACACAAATAAGCGGGGAGGTTCGCTTTGATACTTTCAGTCGGATTCTTTACAGCACCGACGCCAGTAATTATCAGATCGAGCCCATTGGTGTGGTTATTCCTCGCATAGTCGAAGATGTATTACGAACCGTAGAAACTGCAGCGCAGTACGGTGTTGCCATTCTTCCTCGCGGCGGAGGAACAAGCCTTGCCGGTCAAGCTGTAGGTCATGCTTTGGTAATTGATTTTTCTAAATACTTGAACCAAGTTCTGGAATTAAATCTAGAGGCTCACACAGTTCGAGTTCAACCCGGTATCTACCTGGAACAACTGAATCGCTATCTGAACCCCCACAACTTGATGTTTGGTCCCGACCCGGCTACTGCCAGAGTGGCAACTGTTGGCGGTGTGATAGGAAACAACGCCACCGGTACGCACTCAATCCTATACGGAATGGCAGGTGATAATCTAAAAGCCGCTCAGGTTGTCCTTTCAGATAGCAGCTCGATTGAGCTCAGTACCATAGATGAAGCCGACTTTTCCAAGAAAGCTGGTTCAGATTCCGCCGAAGGGAGGCTCTATAAAAATCTTCATGAATTGCGTAACTGCTATGCCGAAGCCATTCGTAGAGATTTCCCCAAGAACTGGCGGCGGGCTTCCGGCTATAGCTTGCCATACCTTCTCAATAGTCCGTTTAATCCGGCGCAAGTTCTGGCAAGTTCTGAGGGTACGCTGGCAGTGGCAACGGAGTTCACACTTAATTTGGTGCCCCGGCCCTCTCACACCGGACTGGTTCTTCTCCAGTTTGATGATTTAGTTTCCGCCATGGAAACGGTGCCGATAATTCTAGAACGAAACCCCTCAGCGGTGGAATTAATTGATAGAATGCTAATCAATCTTACAAGAGAACATCACGGCTATGCTCCAATGCTCTCATTCGTAGAAGGAAACCCTGCGGCTATTTTAGCCGTTGAATTTTACGGAGAAATTGAAAAAGAAGTGGAACAAAAGACCCGTGATCTGGTTGTTTATCTCAGTGTACGACAAATCCGATGTTCTACATCCTATGCTCTTTCGCCAGAGTCTCAGGCGAATGTCTGGGGAGTGCGGAGAGCCGGATTGGGTCTGCTTATGAGCAAGCGTGATGATTACAAACCCATTCCCTGCATTGAGGATGTTTCTGTTCCGGTGGGCAATCTTTCAAAGTATGTGCGGGATATATTGGATGTAATTAAGCGACTCGGCACTCAGGCCGCTTTTTACGGTCATGCCAGCGCTGGCTGCCTTCACATTCGACCTCTTGTTAATATGAAGACGGCCCAGGGTGTGACACTTATGCAGGAGCTAACAGAGGAGTCTTTCAAGCTGGCTATAGACTATGGCGGTGTAATGAGCGGAGAGCATGGAGACGGTTTACAACGCAGTTATATGAATGAAAAGCTCTTTGGCCCTACCCTTTACCAGGCCATGCGTGAGTTGAAATCGGCCTTTGATCCGAATGGAAGACTTAATCCTGGTAAAGTCGTAGATGCACCTGCACCTGATCAAAACCTACGTTACAACACAAACTACAAACCAATAGAAATTACTACATATTTAGATTGGTCAGCAGACAGGGGATTTGCACAAGCGGTGGAAATGTGCAATGGTCAAGGCCTATGCCGAAAACTCGGCGAAGGCATCATGTGTCCTTCATATATAGCAACCCACGACGAAATGGACACAACCAGGGCCCGAGCCAATGCGCTTCGTGCAGTTCTTTCAGGGAGGTTGCCCAAAGAAGCATTAACAAGTGATGAAATGTATAAGGTATATGACCTTTGTCTTGCGTGTAAAGGCTGTAAAAGAGAATGTCCTTCCAGCGTTGACGTAGCTAAGATGAAGATAGAGTTTTTGGCTCATTATCACGCAGCTCACGGAATAACTATGCGCGATCGGATGTTCGGCTTTATTCACGAGATTAGCCGTATCTCCTCTACTGTTGCACCTTTTGCCAACTTCTTGCTCGATAACACAGTATCACGCTGGTTTCTGGGCAAGATGAGAATTCATCCAAACCGCTCTTTACCTAGTTTTGCTCACAAAACTTTCACCGACTGGTTTTACAATCGCCAACCAACCAATCGCAAAACTCTAAGTGATAAAAAAGTGGTTTATTTCCATGACACATGGACAACCTTTTATTATCCTGAAGTCGGGCAAGCCGCCGTGAAGTTGCTTGAGACAGCCGGATTTGAAGTAATATTAGTCTCCAATCGTGTGTGCTGCGGTCGTCCGATGCTTAGTAAAGGAATAGCAGATTCTGCCCGTTCTCGTGCCATTAGAAACGTAACTTTACTTGCACAGTATGCTCGCCGTGGGATACCGGTTATTGGAACTGAGCCAAGTTGTATTCTAGCTTTTCGCGATGAATATCAAGACCTTTTGCCGGGTAATGCCGATGCCAAAATTGTAGCCGAGAACTCATTTTTATTAGAAGAGTTTCTTCTCAAGTTGCAGAAAACAGGGAAACTAAACATCGCTTGGCAATCTTTTGGTACTCAAGTTCTTTTCCACGGTCACTGCCATCAAAGAGTTATTGTTGGGAATGAACCTTCTGTCGAAATTCTTCGTCTATCAGGCTGTTTCGTTAAAGAGAGTGGCGCCGGCTGTTGTGGGATGGCGGGGAGTTTTGGATATGAAGCGGAGCATTATGAAATCTCAAAGGCTATTGGTGAGGATCGTCTTTTCCCTTCGGTAAGGCAAGCATCACCGGAAACAGTAATTGCTGTATCAGGGGTTTCCTGTCGTCAACAGATCGAGCACTTCACAGGCAGACGAACAAAGCACATAGCTGAAGTGCTTGCGGGTCAAATTAGTGAGGATGTCCAGTAAAATAACAAAGCTATTAACTTATAAATGTTGCACAGCTTCAACCCTTTTATTACAGAACAGATAAGAATGTCTGTTTTATAAATATTGAGATAACAAAAATCATAACTAGGTGGGTCAGACATTCCTGTCTGCCTTATGAAATTTATTTCTTAAAGCGATATTACTGGAACGAAATTAAAACCCAACTGAGTAAAAGAGCCGGCGAAGGAGCAGATTTAGATTACTAAAATCGGTCTATTTAAGGGTAGAAAATTTTCTTGTCTTGACATATCTATTCTGAATATTCTAGAATGGAACTAAGACCCAAGCGAGTAAAAGAGTTCCCAAAGGTGCAATTTTAGTCTACAAATTAATGTTTCTATCCTAATGGAAAAAGTCTTTTCTATCGCTTCTTCCCACACCAAGAGAGATAAATATTAATAAAGCGGATGTGAGAAAGCGGGTCTAAAAAAAGCTCAGGAGACTGGGTAGAATGCAATGTCAGAGTTGTGGGTTTGAAAATCCGGAGGGGATGAATTTTTGTGGCAAGTGCGCCAGCCCACTCAGTCTTCGCTGCCTGCAGTGCGGCTTTGAAAATCTACACGGGTTTGCTTTCTGCGGCAAGTGTGCTGCTCCTCTAATAGGGCAAACTCTGGTTCCCAAACCCATTCAGACAGATAGGCAGTTGGATAAGCAAGAAGATAAAATTGCGCCCGAGGCCGAGCGCCGCCAGTTAACGGTAATGTTTTGTGATTTGGTGGGCTCGACAGATCTCTTAGAGCAACTCGATCCCGAAGAGCTTCGAGATGTAGTGCGTGCCTATCAAGAGGTCTGTGCAAAAGTAATTGACCGCTTTGAGGGATATATTGCACAGTATCTGGGCGACGGTTTGCTGGTCTACTTTGGTTATCCCATTGCTCACGAAGACGATGCCCAGAGGGCGGTGAGAGCTGGGCTGGAAATTGTAGGGGCAGTTCATGAACTGCCCCTAATAAAAAGGCGATTACAGCAACCTCTACAGGTTCGCGTAGGGATTCACACAGGTCTTGTAGTAGTGGGAGAGATGGGAGGAGGAGAAAAGCGCGAACGGCTTGCCTTAGGCGATACGCTAAACATTGCTTCTCGGGTACAGAACCTAGCCAAACCAAACACGGTGGTGATCAGCTCCGCCACCTATTGGCTTGTAGAGGGATTGTTCGAATGCCGTGATCTCGGTCTGCACACATTGAAGGGAGTTTCGACTCCGTTAGAAGTATATCGGGTTCTTCTGGAGAGTGATGTCTGGAGCCGATTCGAGGTTGCGGTCGGTAAAGGTTTAACACCACTGGTAGGAAAAGAACAGGAGGTAGGGCTTTTGCTGGAGCGCTGGGATCAGGTCAAGGAAGGGATGGGACAGGTAGTATTGATTCGCGGGGAGGCTGGCATAGGCAAATCGCGCCTTGTACAGGTGATGAAAGAGCAAGTAGCTGGAGAGACACATACGAGGATAGAGAGCCGCTGTTCACCCTATTATCAGAACAGTTCCCTATATCCGGTGATTGATCATTTGCAGCGGCTGCTGTTTAGGAAGGAAGATTCTCTCGAAGAGAAGCTGGAAAAGCTTGAGAGAGCACTGGTAAATGTAGGGGCAGACCCCCGTGTCTGCCCTAAAGAGGGCGAACACATAGGTTCGCCCCTTCAGGAGATGGTGCCTCTTTTTGCCTCTCTGCTATCTCTACCGCTTCTTGACCGCTACCCACCTCTCAATCTAACTCCCCAGAGGCAGAAACAGAAGACTCTTGAGGCTTTGCTGGTTTTGCTGCTTAAAGGAGGCGGAGAAGCAGCCGGTACTGCGTATAGTGGAAGACCTGCACTGGGGGTGGATTCCTCAACTCTTGAATACCTAAGTCTTCTTATGGAGCAGGTGCCTACGGCCCGTATCTTCACTCTGCTTACCTTTCGTCCGGATTTTAGCCCACCTTGGACTGGCCGTGCGCACCTGACCCAGATCACGCTTAATCGCTTAACTCGAAAACAAGTAGAGGTGATGGTGGGCAGGATAACGGGAGGTAAATCTCTTCCGAATGAGGTGGTACAGCAGGTTGTGACTAAAACCGATGGGATACCACTTTTTGTATAAGAGTTAACTAAAATGGTTTTGGAGTCAGGATTGCTAAGAGAGCAAGAGGGTCACTTTGGGCTTACGGGTCCGTTACCCCCGCTTGCTCTTGCTCAAAGGCTATCTCACCCCTATAGCACATGGGTTTCGCCCTGCGCTCTGTTGTTGTAGTCCATCAGTTCCGCTTCGAGAGGCAAGCAGTTCAGGAGTGGGCAGAGAAGTTGATTGCGCTCTCTAACGAGCAAGGATTTGCGTACTGGTTGGCATGGGGAACTATCTTGAGGGGTTGGGCAATTGCAAAGCAGGGAGGAGGGGAGGAGGAAATCGCTCAGATACGCCAGGGCTTGGCCGCCCACCGGGCCACGGAGGCAGAACTGGCGCAGCCGTATTTTCTTGCCCTGCTGGCAGAGGCGTATGGAGGAATAGGAAAAGCCGAAGAGGGGCTTACTGTGTGGCCGAGGCACTGGATGTAGTGAACAAAAATGGGGAGCGTTTCTTTCTACGAAGCGGAGTTGTATCGGCTCAAGGGGGAGTTACTGCTGAGACAGGGTACAGGTAGTGGCGGTTCGCGAACCGCCACTACGGAGGAGGCTGAAGCCTGTTTTTGCCAGGCTATTGAGATTGCCAATCCCCAGAGTGCAAAGTCTTTGGAGCTGCGGGCGGTGATGAGCTTGAGTCGTCTCTTGCAGAAACAGGGCAAGAGAGAAGAAGCCCGAAATATGCTGGCAGAGACTTACGGCTGGTTTACAGAGGGATTTGAGACTAAGGACTTAAAAGAGGCGAAGACACTGCTTGAGGAGTTATCGAGGGATTAGACACGAATATGAACGCGGATTTACATGAATAAAGTGATACAGGATACAGGATGCACTATGCATGATCCATGAAATTTTACGTGTACCTTGTATTTCCCTATCTTGCATCCTGCATCCTTCTTATTTCCCAATGGTTGCTTGTACTTTTTATCACATTATCAATATTATACGTGTTGAACATGTGTAAAGGAGGGTTTATATGTAGAAAAAAACTGATTATTACTATAGACGAAAAAGTTTACGAAGGATTATATCGAGTTATTGGTCATAGAAATATCAGTCAATTTATAGAGTCTTTGGTTAGACCTCACGTTGTATCTCAAGATTTAGAAGCTGCTTACAGGGAAATGGCGCAGGACGAAGCCCGTGGAGCTGAGGCGTAGGAATGGTCGGAAGCTACGATTGGAGATGTTAGCGATGAACCGCGGTGAGGTGTGGTGGGTAAACTTTGAGTCAGATGCCGGCTTTTAGGCAACTTTAGTAATAGGGGGCAATATAAATATGGATGGAAAAAGCACCTTAGCGAATTATCAGATGCGATTTGTAGCCGCGAGGCGGTTCAGGAGGGAAATAAGATGCCCTTAGAAGAGAATAAAGTTACTGTTGTAATAGGAGCGAGCAGAGGGATTGGCCGCTGCTCTGCCCTTGGCCTGGCCCAGGCAGGCGCTGATGTGGTGGTAGCTGCCCGCACTGAGCCTGACATAAAGTCGCTGGCCAAAGAGATTGAGGATATGGGGCGAAGGTCTTTGGCTGTGAAAGTCGACGTTAAGCAAAAAGCGAATATTGAGAATCTGGTGCAGCAGACCGTGGATAGGTTTGGCAAGATAGACATTTTGGTTTACTCCTCAGGTGTGCTCTATTTGGAAAGGACGCTGGCCGAATCCAAAGATGAGAACTTTGAGGAGATGATGGCTGTGAATGTCAGGGGGCCCTACTGGGCTATGCGGGAGGTTCTTAACTTGGGGGGAATGTTAGAGCGCAAAAGTGGCCGCATTATTGTCATTGCCTCTGACTCAGCTAAGAGGGGCGAAGCCGGTTTAGCCGTGTACGATGCCTCAAAACATGCCGTGTTAGGCTTGGTGCGCGGTCTGGCCATGGAGGTAGGGGCGATGGGAATCATCGTTAATGCGGTGTGTCCGGGATTCGTGTGGACAAAGATGGCGCAAGACGTGGCCCCTCAATTAGCTGAGATATATGGAATTCCGACTGAGGGGATGGATGAATTTCTTAGGAGCATCGATCCGCTCAAGCGGATTGCCACACCCGAGGAGGTGGCCGATGTGGTGGTTTTCCTTGCCATGACTCCTGGCGGTGGGGCCATGACCGGACAAGGGCTCTGTATGGCTACCACGATATTGTCTTAAGGTAATTGACTAGCGCTAAAAACATCAATATTTTCAAAGCATTAGATTTTTCAGAGGCGCCCTCAAACCGCCTTTTTGGTCTTCGCGCCAGGGATAGAGACTCTGTAACTATTTGATTTATATAGGTCGGTTACATAATATAGAATAAAGAAAGCATACATAGCAGCAAAGAAGCTCAAGGCTGGGACACTTTGGATTAACACTTATCATGCTTTTGATGTGGGTTCACCTTGGGGTGGATATAAGATGAGCGGATTCGGAAGGGAGTTGGGAATGCAGGCTCTAGACCTCTATACCCAGGTAAAAAGTGTATTTGTGGACCTGAATATGTAGATCAGGACTTAACCAGTTGATAGCATTATAAATAGAAACAGTCAGAGGTACTAACATCTTTAAAGTAGGTGACAGCTATGAACTAAGGATTACATTATCCATCACTTATAAGTTCTTGGAAGTAAGTTTTTTAGGGGAACAAAAAGTGTTTTCGTACAATATGCCTTACAACAGCATTGGGAGATTCCACGAAAACATTATGTCCAAGTACTAGAGAGTCCAGTAGGTAGAATTATCAATAATGTTTCATAGCTGTTAGAGTTTGAACAAAGATTTGTCTTTAATCTGACCAGAGTAGATTTTTCTTTCCCTAAAGTTCCGTTATATTAATTCAGGAGAAATAGTTATTTCCTTAGAAAACATACTATGAGTTTCCATCCAAAAACTATCTCAATAATACCAATCATCGGAATTCCTGAAATAAAGCCCGGTGATGACCTTGTAAGGTTAGTAACCGAAGCTGCATTTAAACAAGACATCTCAATTACTAATGGAGACCTAGTTGTCTTTGCTCAAAAGATAATTTCAAAAGCGGAGGGTAGGGTAGTTAAGCTGAGTGATGTATCTCCTTCTCCCTTTGCAGTTCAAATAGCCAGCGAACTGAACAAAGACCCGCAGTTCGTAGAAGTAATACTCGGTGAAACGAAAAGAATAGTAAAGATGGACAGAAAGTTGGATAGGGGAATGTTAATTGTGGAATCAAAACAAGGGATTATCTGTGCCAATGCTGGGATTGACGCATCAAACGTTTCGGGTGGGGAAATGGTAACCCTTCTTCCAATTGATCCTGACGAATCGGCCAAAAAACTAGCTGAAGGATTTAAGGAGAAATTGGGAGTAGAGGTCCTGGTCATAATCACGGATACCGTAGGAAGACCTTGGCGTGAGGGGCTTACAGAAATTGCCATAGGATGTTGGGGAATGAAACCGCTTAAAGATTATAGGGGACATTCGGATTCAAAGGGTTATAAGTTAAGTGCAACTCTCCTTGCCGTAGCCGATGAGATTGCAGGAGCGGCAGGACTGGTTATGGGGAAAAACGATTCCGTTCCCGTAGTTATTGTAAGAGGCTATACATACGAACCGGGAGGCGTGGGTGCTAGGGAACTCATAAGAAAACCGGAGGACGACCTGTTTCGTTGAATGAGAATATTTGTAGGGGTTCAAAATTTTGAACCCCTACTGAATGTTTAATCCTTATCTAAGAAATCGCAGAATATCTTGTAGATGGATGATTATAGCCGTAACTACTACCCAGAGAAATACACATATAAACAGTCCTCTATCTTTAAGAAGGGCTTCTGTCGGTTCTCCGTTTGAATTGGTTTGTACGAGGTACACATAGCGAAGAACGCCGTAGCATACGAAAGGAACTGTTATAAAAAGCCCTTTTACGCCTCTCTCCACTACATATATCGAGTAAGTTACAATCGCGGTTGTTGAAAAAATACCTAATGTGCTATCGAGGAAATTAACCGTGTATTTGGCAAGGACCTTTCTGTGAGAGGTTGAATTATCGAAGGATGAAAGTTCAAAACGCCTCTTGCCAAAGGCAAGGAGAAGTGAAAGTAGAAAAGTTACTATAAAAAGCCATGTTGAGACCCGTATTCTTGAAGCTATTCCTCCGGCTTCAATTCTAAAAACGAAACCGAGAGCGATACAAAAAGCATCCAGTATTAATACATGTTGGAGAGAAAACGAATATACAACATCGAGTAAAAGATAGAGAAATATTATTAATATGAATTCCTTGCCGAATCTAAGGGAAAGTCCTATTGATACTGCGAGGGTCAACAAAATCAGAAGGACTGCTTGGACTGTGTTTATCCTGCCCGATGCGATGGGCCGGAGTTTCTTTTTTGGGTGATGTCTGTCAGCCTCCTTATCATACAAGTCGTTTATTATGTATCCTGCCGAAGACGCAAATGAAAAAGCAAAAAAGGCCTGAACCATTTTTAAAAACACCTCGGTGTGATTGAAGAGCACGCCGCCGAACAGGGGAGGGGCAAAAATTAGCAGGTTTTTTACCCAGTGAGGGGGCCTGAGGAGGTAGATAAAATCTTTAAGGGGAATTTTCATTTGGGTTATCATTCTACAGTCTCTAAAACATATTGCAATGAGTTTAGTCAGGTCTCAGGTATTATTATAGTCAATCACGTGGCTTTCCGTAGAGTCGTTGGGATATACCTTTGGTGTTTATTCCTCAGTTTGGGAGAAATGGCAATAAAAACATGGCGCAGCGGAATAGTGCATATCAAAATAACAGGCGGATGTTTTGTCTCTTTCTTCTTCGTGATGTCTCTAATTTATGGATTGTCCGGGGGATGTAGCAATATGAAAGATACGGAAAAACGACATTTCTATAAGATTGCTCATCGTGGAGCAAGTGCCTATGAGCCTGAAAATACATTGCGGTCCTTCAAGCGCGCAATAGAAATCGGGGCTGAGATGATGGAGTTTGACGTGAGGTTTTCTCAGGATGGTCATCTTGTGATCATTCACGATAAAAAGGTAGACAGAACAACAAACGGACACGGTTTGGTAAGGGAAATGACACTTAGTGAGCTTAAAAAGCTCGATGCGGGGAAAGGAGAGAAAATTCCTACCCTGGAAGAGGTATTTGATTTTGGGAAAGGAACAATAAAATTTGTGGTTGAGTTAAAAGATAGAGGAACCGAGGAAAAGGTTATAAACCTGGTAAGGGATAAAGGTTTAATTGATGATGTATTTCTTGTGTCCTTTCATTGCGATCTGATAAAAAGGGCAAAGAGTTTAGAGCCGAGGATAAGGACAGGACTAATTATGCTTTTTTCTTTTGACACGGTGGGAAAAGGAAAAGAATGCCGAGCAGATGCAGTTGCTCCATCTCAATATTTTATTACTAGAGGCATGGTAGAGAAAGTTAATAAAAACGGTATGTTTTTGTTTGCCTGGACTGTTGATGATCCCAAGAAAGCTAAAAAACTTAAGGAAATAGGAGTGGACGGCATAGTTACCAATAAACCGGATTTATTATAAGTAGAGACGCATTGCTATGCGTCTCTACAGTATCTTTGTTTTTTATTTTTTAGGGGTTAGAATACTAAATCATGGGAATTTTTGATGAGGTTAAGTCAGATTTTAACGCTGTATTTGAAAGGGACCCTGCTGCAAGGAGCACCCTTGAAGTGATATTTGCTTATCCCGGATTTCATGCAATATTCCTTCACCGCATATCCAATTGGTTATGGAATAATCACCTTGAGCTTCTGGCAAGGGGGCTTTCACACATTTC
>JACPIY010000007.1 GCA_016187835.1 Deltaproteobacteria bacterium
GAATTTTTTGCCATTCTTTCCAATACATACAAGGTAGGTCAGACATTCCTGTCTGACACAAAGGAGGTGACGGACAAGAATGTCCGTCCTACCGAAAATAACGATGAAATTAAAATTACAAGAAGGCATCTGCCACATTGGGAATTGAAAGGGGCAACGTACTTTATTACCTTTAGAACGGTTCAAGAGCTATCTGTCGAGGAACAGAAGCTCATTTTAAATCACATTGTAAATGGCAATGAGAAATTTTATACCCTTATTGCAGTTATCGTTATGCCTGACCATGTTCATCTTTTGCTTACTCCAAAAGAGGACTATGACCTCAGCAGGATAATGAAGGGCATTAAGGGCGTATCAGCACGGCAAATTAACTTAAATAGAGCAGATAAAAATGTCCGCTCTACCAAAAAAGAAACTTCCGGTTCTATATGGCAAGATGAATCTTTTGACAGGATTATAAGAGATCAGAATGAATTGAATGAAAAGTTAGATTACATGTTGAATAATCCTGTGAGAAGCGGATTGACAGAAAGTCCTTGGGATTATCATGGTTGGTATTTTAATTTGACAGATGGAGAGGGGACAGACAGGAATGTCTGTCCCACCGATATTAATGTTAAAAATATTACACCAGAAGAGATTTTTTATTATATTTATGCCACCCTCTACTCAAATACCTACCGCACAAGAATAGATTTTCCGAGAGTTCCTTTTACAAAAGACTACGAAGTGTTCAGCGAGATGGGTGAGTATGGGAAAAGGCTAGTTGATTTGCATCTCTTAAAGTCAAAAGATATAGACACACCTGTTGTCAGGTTTCAGGGTAGGGGAGAGGATAAAATTGACAAGGTAAGATATGAATCTGTAGGGACAGGACATGACCTGCCCAGAGTTTATATTAACAATGACCAGTACTTTGAAGGCATTAAACCCGAGGTTTGGGGGTATCAGATTGGAGGCTATCAGGTTTGTGACAAGTGGCTTAAAGACAGAAAGGGAAGAAGGCTGTCCCTCGATGATATAATGCACTATTGCAGGGTAGTTACGTCACTTGAGAAGACAATCGAAGTTCAGAAGGAGATAGATGATATTTATATAGAAGTAGAGAAGGGGATCATAGAGTTGTAATTACGTAAAACGATGTGTTATAATGAGAATAGTGTTCACTGTTAACGGATGGATGATGGAATCCGTATTGTAAGAGGGGAAAATAAATGAGTGAAGATCGAAGAGTTTCAAAAAGAATCCCCTTTAGAGGTAAGGTTAAATATGGCTCTGCTGATCCTACTTTAGGGGGTTATTCGTTTAACCTATCAGAAGGTGGAATTGGAATTAAAGCCTATAGGATGTTTCCTCCGCAATCTAAAATCACAATTTTTCTCTATTTGGGTGATGAGACTATAAGACTCGAAGGTGTCGTTAGGTGGGTATCCCCAACTTTACCTGGTGCTCGCTCTAGTATGGGGATAAAATTCATAAGCCGCACAGATGGTATAAAATCCGTTTACCAACGGAGAATAAACCGAATGACCATAGATGAAGACCTTTCTAACGTGGCTTAGGAATAACCGGTGAGCTTTATCAGTCTGAACCTTATTTCTTTTTTTGTGGTCTTTCATCTTATCTCTTAAATTTCTTAAAGACAAATGTAGGTTCTATATAGATGAAATACGTTTTATTGACAATAACACTCTATTCGGTAAGATTTTGGTTATAAGGAGATAAAATATGTTAGGCGGACTTGGTTGGGGAGAGCTTATTATCATTCTTGTAATTCTTCTTTTAATATTCGGGCCAAGCCGATTGGGGGATCTCGGCTCTGCTCTTGGGAAGGGCATAAAGGGATTTAGAAAAGCAATGAAAGAGCCGGATGAAATTGACGTTACACCAACTAAAGAAGAAACCCAAAAAATTGAAGATTCTAAGCTTGAGACAGCTACTAAAACGGCTGAAAAAAAAGAAGCAAAATAATCTTCCAATTTACTTTTTAGGCATCTCTGCTAGCTCGATTAAAACTCCATTCATAGCTTTTGGGTGAATAAATGCGACTTTTGCTCCGTAAGCTCCTAGGCGTGGAGATTCATCTATAAGTTGCACGCCCTGTTCCTTGAGTCTATTAAGCGCCGATTGAATATTGTCCACGATAAAACAGATATGGTGGATTCCCTCCCCCCTTTTTTCCAGGAAGTTTGAAATTGGGGAATTATCGCTGAGCGGTTCAAGAAGCTCTAGTGCAGTTCCTCCGTCCTCAGGCACGAGCATTGAAGACTTTACGCCCTGTTCTTCTACAATCTCCCTGTGGTGTACTTTAAGGCCGAGTGCGGTTTCATAAAGCTTTTCAACTTCATCAATGTTTCTTACAGCAATAGCTACGTGGTAGAGAGTCTCTGCTTTTCCGTCCTTCATTGCCGCCTCCTGTATCCTGTGTTTAGAGGGAATTTTAATTGCCGTTTAAAAAAATTCAAATTTATGTCTATGGTTAAAGACTCTCATAATTATACTCGAAAACACTCCTCTTCCTTCAATGGAACATTCTTGAGAAGTTGCATCTAAGTAATGGTGATAATATATTTTTGATTACTAACTCACGATATGAATATCTTACGAGCAGTAGAGACGCAAAATTTTGCGTCTTTGCATGAGCGGGTAGCATCAATTAGCAAAGAAAAGTTTTGACTACTGAGAACAGAGGTTAAAATTATAAAATACTAGAAGAAGTTAAGGAGTGAATTAAAATGTCCCATAACGATATGCACAAAGTTACCCTTATACCTGGGGACGGCATAGGTCCAGAGGTTACAGATGCCGCAAGGAAGATTATAGAAGCCACAGGTGTGAATATAGAATGGGAGGTTGTGCCTGCTGGCGCAGAAACCGTTGAAAAATACAAAACCGTTCTCCCAGATATTACGTTTGAGTCAATTAAAAGGAATAAAGTCGCTCTCAAAGGTCCCATTGGAACCCCTGTTGCCGGAGGTTTCAAAAGCGCAAACGTGACGATAAGGAAGACTCTGGACTTGTATGCAAATCTGAGACCCGTAAGAAGCCTTCCAGGGGTTAAATCGAAATACGAGGGGATTAACATTGTTGTCGTGAGAGAAAATACCGAAGACCTGTATTCAGGGCTTGAGTATGAAATCGCTCCGGGTGTTGTTGAGAGCTTAAAGGTTATTACCGACAAGGCATCTTTGAGGATTGCCAATTTTGCTTTTAGATTTGCGAAAAGACGCGGAAGAAAAAAAGTAACCGTACTTCATAAGGCAAATATTATGAAGTTGAGCGATGGCCTGTTTCTCAATTGCGTAAGAAAAGTGGCAAAGGACTATTCTCAAATTGAATATGAAGAAATGATAATTGACAACGCGTGTATGCAACTGATTTTAAATCCTAACAGGTTTGATGTGATTCTTACAGAAAATCTGTATGGGGATATTGTATCTGAAGTCTGCGCTGGACTCGTGGGTGGACTTGGGTTTGCTCCAGGTGCAAACATTGGTGATGACTGCGCAGTTTTCGAAGCAGCTCACGGGAGCGCACCCGATATTGCTGGGAAAAACATTGCAAATCCTATTGCAATAACCCTTTCGGGAGCACTTCTTCTTAAATACATAGGTGAGAACAGAGAGGCAAAAGCAATAGAAAACGCAATATCAAGAGTACTTACAAAAGGAGAAATACTTACAAAAGATATGGGTGGAAATGCAACTACAACTGAAATGCGTGATGCAATAATAGGTGAATTAAAATAAGACAAGACCCTCTGTCTGCATAACAAGGCAAACACCATAAGTTAGTCCTACTTGGAGGTTTTTTCTAGCTTTCTTCTTATTCCTCTTTTAAACCTATCTTCGTCAATTATAAACATGTCATTGTAACCAGAGGCGATTTCTTCCATTTCATCAAAGGCTTGGACTTTAAAGTAGATTCTATTACCTTCTATCTTTATAACCTCAGTTCTTATGGTTAGTGTCATCCCTATTGGTGCTGAGGCAAAGTGGCTCATCTCTATTCTTATACTTACTGCCATCTCTCCTTTCTCGAGAAAGGGAGCCATCAATTCCACGCAGCTAGTTTGCATAAAAGTAATGAGAGATGGTGATGAAAGTACCCGCGGCGAACTTTCATGGAAACGAGAAGCAGCCATTTCAGGGGTTGTTCGAATCTTCTTCTCTATGAACATTCCTGGCTCGAGTTTATTTTTCATTACTCCTCCTAGATTTGCTTAAAAGTATTAATTATATCAAATCTTTTTTCTATGTGAACATTTCTTCTTTTATTTGAGGGTGGTTGAAAGAAAATCATTTCTGAAAACAAATTTCCTTGGAGAAATCATTAAACGGGGTTTGTCTTCCGTTATTATTCGTATAAATTTATTCATCAAGGAAGAGACTCATACGAGAAGTTCTTTTTTCCAAATGTTGACCCGGTGCCTCCAAAAACCCTTAGTGTCTGTAATTATCCCTGCAAGAAATGAAGAAGAGAATATAGCCAGGTGCTTACGTTCTATAATCACTCAATGTTACGAGAATTACGAAGTTATTGTTGTGGATGACGAGTCAAAAGACGGGACGCAAAGAAAGATTGAAGAAATACAGGGAAGGAGTGAAAAGATAAAATTATTGAGAAATGAGGGTCTTGAGTCTGGATGGACTGGAAAAAACTATGCTTTGCATCTCGGCGTGAAAAATGCTTTAGGAGATTGGTTTCTTTTTCTGGACGCCGATACCAAGCTTTATCCGGAGGCGATTTCAAGGACACTTAACTTCAGCCTCTCCAATAAAATTAGTATGCTTTCCTTTAGTCCTGAACAGGTGCTACGGGGGTTTGGGAAATAGCCATTCAGCCTGTTATCTTTGAGATTTTGAGTTCTATATATGATTACCAGAGGATTAGTAGCGTTAATAAAGATGATGCCGCTGCAAACGGGCAGTTTATCTTGGTTGAAAGAATGGCTTATGAAAAAGTAGGTGGGCATAAAGCGATAAAGGATGAACTGCTTGAAGATGTTGCCCTGGCAAAAAAGATGAAGGAGATGGGTTTTAGACTCTACTTTGGCTATGGCAGAGGGATTGTGTGTTGCAGGATGTATAAGTCTCTCAGGGGAATAATTGAGGGATGGACAAAAAACCTTTTTATACTGATTGACTATGATTGGATGGTACTTTTAAAAGTGGTTTCTAATCTTGCTTTTTTTTCTCTTCTTTCGTTTATCTTGCTTCTCTCCTCATTCGTTTTGCTATTTATAAGTCTTAACTTTTTACACGGGTTATTTTCCATTTTCGCTTTGTGCACGGTAATTCTTATTTTTTATAATAAATCGACTGAGTTTAGAAGATTAAATTACCCTAAAGCTGCAGCATTTCTCTATCCCCTAGGTGCTTTGTTTTGTATGATTTTATTTTTGCTCTCTGCCTATAAAACAGGAAGGAGTAAGGTTAGTTGGAAGGGTAGGGAATATGAAGTTTAGCGTGTTTAAAGAAGGTTGTGATTTGAGAAAAGTTTGTATATTTAAGTCAACCGGTTATATAACGAGCTTATTGCTATCTACCCTGACCATTGGAATCAGAGCCAAACTCGGACTACCGTGAGCGAGCATAGCCTGTAAGTTCAACGTAGCCATTTCCAGAAACATTGTCTCCTTTCACCTCAACAGCACCTTCCCAGTAGACGAAGGTGAGCGGGAGTTCTTGATTTGGCTGATAAGGGACAACGGTTAGCGTGATTCTGTATCGAGGGATGCTTATTAGCCACCGAGAAGGATATGTTGTACCGGTAATTGAACTTTTCCATCTATCTAGAACTTCTATCTTGAAATCCTCAACGGTGAGAGTGTGAACCGTACCGTCACTTTCGATTAGGCTGCCAGAAGAGTAGGAATCAATATCACCTTTCTTTAATCGGATTTGATAGAGCATAATTTCACGGTTATCGCTCAGTTGAAGCGAGAACCAATCCCAACCGCTCTGCTCTTCGCTAAGCGAGCTTGTGCTCCACTCGCGGTCTAGCCAGCTAAAGCCTTGTACTCGAAAGCTTCTGCCTTTGATAGTAATAGTGCCGCTTGTATCAAGCCGTGTTTGGGAATAGTAATAAGAGGCGTTGCCAGGCTCGGCGCTCTTTTTGCTAAGACCCTGGTTGCCATGAAGAACAACTGGCTTCATCGGAGTGAGTTTCAGGTCTATCTCTGCTGAATTATTTTTAGCCTGTAGCCGGACGGTTTTCCCCTCGGCAACTGCAGACCAGTCTTCAAGCCAAACACGGAATGGATGAGCGTCGGCTCCTGCAAGCCCAATAGCTCCCCGGCTCCAACGCTCGCTGGGAAAAAATGCACGGTTTTTAATATCACTTACTGTGAAATGCGCTAAGTAGACCTGATTTGCTGCCCATAAGGATTTGCGACTCTTTTTATTCGGGGTTAGAGCGCGCCTGAAGAAAGTGAGTTGAAAGCCGAAGGGTCGCCCATTCTCATCGTTCAAATTGCCTGTGTAGTACCACCATTCGGTCTGGAATTCGTTATGAGGTCCAGCATCATCGGGAAAACGGAACTTGCGAACCTTTGTGGCGCGAGGGAATCCAACTGTATCTGCACTACTTGAAAGAGCTTCAACAACACTTGCTGCAAATTCCCGCTGAGGATGGGGACGCTCAATGTAGAATATACTGCTTCCTACGATGAGAATTGCCAATAGAATTAATAAAATAAGCTTCATGTTTGAGTCAAAAGATAAACTTTTAAAACTCTAATCCAGAGCTTCATTCCATACGTAAAGCAGATGCGACTTGAGTGCGTCCAAAAAGTAAAACGGGATATACCCCTGCTAAAATTGCGGCAAAGACCGCTATCAAAAGCGCTTCAAGAAAGTACTCAGGACGCAGAATAAATTCAAGTGTCCAGCCGAAGGAACGGAGGTTTATTACATAAACAAGACCAAGTGCTAGAATCACTCCAACCGGTAGTGCAATTAGTCCGGCGGTAAGACCAACGAGGCCGGTCTCAAGAAGGATCATGCGCCAGATTTGCGAAATGGTCATTCCAGTTGCACGCAAAACCCCAATCTCGTGCGTCCGCTCTAACTGGAGAGACATTAGAGTACTGAAAACGCCGATGAATGCTACAATTCCGGCCAGAAACCGCAGTGCTGTGGTGATTGTAAAAGTACGGTCAAAGACCTTGAGTGCAGAAAGTCGCAAACTCCGGTTAGATTGTATTAACAAGTTATGACGGCCCGCAAAACTCTCTTGAAGTCCTTGGATAATTGAATCAACCTTCTGATCAGGTGCAACGTATACTGCTACGGATGTGATTTGGTTGTCATTCCAAAATTTGCGGTAGACTGGATCTGACATCAGAACGACGCCTTTTTGCGAGGTGTAGTCGTAATAAACACCGGCCACCTCAAAGAGATGAGGTCCTTTGTCGGTTTGCAGTTCGATGGCCGTGCCGGATTTTGTGGGTACCCGATTGCGGTAGGCAAACGATTCGGAGATCAATACTTCTCCCTTCTCTAATCTCTTCCAAATATTGTATTTATTTCCTTCAGTCCAGAGGAAACGTTGGTCTTTTGCTATATCCCTGGTAACAGCAACCAAGATGGTCGAACCGTAATTCGGCGTGTCAATTTGTGTCCTGCGTGCGGTTGTAACTCTATTAATACCAGGGAATTTGCCGATCTCCTTGCTTATCAAAGGATCAAATCCCTCGTTGCTGCTCAAGTTGGTTGAGGGAGCGGTAACGAAAATGTCGGCGGTAAGAGTATTGTCAAGCCAGCCAACCACGGTACTGCGAAAGCTGCCAATCATAATATCAACACTTACGATGACTGAAACGGCTACCATAAGTGCTGCAATAGCAACTCCTGTACGACTTTGCAAACGAATGATACTTCGCGGAGCCATCCGACCAATTACCCCTGTAATTCTTTCAGGTACCAGCATAAAAAGGTGCATAAGAAAGTTTGTTATAGTTGGTACTAGAAGTGCTGCACCAAAGAGAATTGAGAAGATTCCTGCAAAACCAATTTCAAGACGGCGAGTAGGTAAAGCCAGAAGCAGAACACCAAGACCACCCAAGACAAGACCTCCTAGGCTGATCCAAGGAATAGAGCGGCTAATGCGGTTTTCAAGCTCTGAACGAAGAAGCACTACGGCAGGCGAAACAAGGGTGGCTTCCCAAGCGGGTATTACCGCTGCAATGATTGAGGTTGAGATACCGATAAACAAACCTTTAATTAGACTTTCTAGGGAGATGGTAAAATTGTTGATTGTGAGCGTGAAGTAAAGGTCATTTATGGTTTGAGTAGTCAGATGTACCACTCCTTTGCCTAAGATTACTCCCAGTCCCAGACCAAGAGACGTACCAATCACTCCCAGTATCAAAGCTTCAAAAATAACCATGCCGAATATTTCTCGTCGAGTAACGCCGAGCGCGCGGAGTGTGCCAAGAATCGGTCGGCGCTGTAGTACGGAGAAAGTGACGGTATTGTAAATCAGAAACGCACCAACCAGAATTGCTAGCAGGCTAAGTGCTAATAGATTTACTCCGAATGCGCTATTTATTTGTTCGATAGCTCTACTCCGTGTCTCTGGAAGCTCAAGATGCGCGTCTGGTGGCAGGATTTGTTTGATGCGATGGAATTCGGCTTTTCCGAAAGGTGTATTCGTGTCAATAATAAGATCAATATGGCTCAGACGACCAATTCGATTCAGCGCTTCTTGAGCGGTGGATATATCGGCAATAATCATTCCGTCGAGTGCAAGACGGCTTAAATCGTCGCTCGGTTTAAGTAGTCCGACTATACGGGCCTGGATATTCCGTGACCCATATTCCACGGTCAATGTACTTCCTGAGCTAACACCACCAGAACGAGCTAGGTCTTCAGATATTAGTACTGAATTAGGCTCAGAGAGAAGAGTAGTGAGAGTCTCAAGGGGTATGGTGTTTTTTAGATCGGCAACATAGTTTCGGAAAGGAGATTCGGCGAAAGGGTCTAAGCCAACTAATTGCATGGGGCGGCGGTTGAGTTCTACTATTCTAACGTAATCCTGAACTATGGGTGCGATTTTCTCTAGTCCTAGTTTAACTGTTAGTTGATAGTAAAGATTTTCATCGAGACCGGAAGGTCCTCCCACAATCCGATGTGTAGCTCGTCCGATCAGACTCTCGGTGGAGATTTGGAATGATTGGTTTGCACTACGATTTGCAAGGTCAACGGACACAATTACAGCAACCCCAATTGCAACGCCAAGAACTAGCAAGATACTCTGTAGACAGTGTTGTTTAATATGACTGAAACCAATCCGAAGTAAGGAGAGACTCATCTTATCTAGGTTTAACTTAGTTTTTGATAGTGTTGATTGTCATTTTCCTACGTGCTAGCACTTAATGACTTCTTTTTACCATCCACTGCTATCAACTGCCCGTTCTTTATGTTATACACATCGTCGGCAAGGGAAATTACATCGGCACTATGTGTTGCCATTATCATTGTTTTGCCAGTGTCACGGGTGAGTTGAATCAATATACTAAGTACCTGTTTTCCGGTCTCCACGTCCAAATTGCCGGTCGGTTCATCAGCTAAGACTAGATCAGGATCATGCGCTATGGCGCGAGCAATTGCAACCCTTTGTTGCTCACCACCTGAGAGACGGTCCGGAAATGCGTTAGAACGGTTCTCAAGGCCGATTCGTTCAAGTATTGCCATGGCTCTCAGTCGGCTTTTAGTCTTAGCATGGCCGCCTAATTCCAGGGGTAAAGTTACATTCTCCAAAACACTGAGAGTTGGTATCAAATTAAAGAACTGAAAAATAATCCCGATACGGTCACGACGAAATATAGTGCGCCCGCGCTCAGAGATGCGTGTGATGGGGGTATCGCCAATCCAGACATCACCGCTGCTAGGTGTGTCTATCCCGCTTATCAAGTTAAGCAATGTGCTTTTACCGGAGCCGCTCTTGCCAAGCAAAACGCTAAATTTCCCGGCGATAAACTCGTTCGTAACACTCTGAAGAATCTCTATGCGTGAATTACCTTCTTCGTAGAACTTGGTAATTTGATCCAGTCGTACAGCAGCGGAGTTCATTTACATCACCTTATGGAAGATTGGTTTATTTATTGCTTCTTTTATATTTGAAAACTTGTTTAATAAGACTTTAAGGATTTTATTAGGAATTACCGGCAATTGTTTAAATTCAATTAAGAGTCTTTCTAGGGAGTTTCTGAAGGAACCGTTAGGGTTAGTATTTGAAGGTCTTCAGCTCCTTCGGGGTCAGAAGCTATTATTTCGGGTTTATATTCACCAACATCGTTCTCACCAAATTCCCAAGTAATAACTCCGGTAGCGGGCTCTATCGTCATTCCTTTTGGTGCGTTTTTAAGCGTAAACTCAACTGAATCTCCGTCAGGGTCGTCGGCTTTCACAGTGTAAATGAATTTTCCTCCTTCCATTCTTGCTTCAGGCTCCGAGACTATTTTAGGTGGGGAGTTGGGGATTGTAAAACCCCCTTCTGTTTTCCAAACCCCTTCTTCTTTGCCGTCGAATGGAATAACCTGGATTGAGATATTGTCTCCCTTTTTAAAATCCTCTTGCCACTCGAGCAGTTCACTAACTGCACCTACTATGTCTTCGCCATTTCTCTTCCACTGGTATCTGAAACTAACCTCGTCTTCATCAAGGTCTTTTGCCTCAACAATAGCCTTAAATCCTCTTGTCGTATCGTCATCCGAAGCATCAATAATTTTTATTGACGTGATCTGTGGTTGGTTGTTTATCCCTTTATTGGTATAAGTTGACTCATTGGATTCTTCTTGTTTATTATCAGCTTTAGCTACATCTCGTACTTTTGACGTAGTTTTAGAAGATGCTTTTTGCGACTCCTTGTTGGTGGGATTATCTCCGTTACTACATGACATAACAACAATCAAACAAACGGAAAGGAAACAAAAAAAGACCCTATTCATATTTTCTTTTTTTAATAGAGTTTTTTTGTAGTCTTATTATTGCTGCACGTGCCCTTTTTTTTCTTTTCTCGCTCGGCTTTTCGTAATGCTCTCTCTTTTTTATTTCCGATAGAATCCCCTCTTTTTGAACGAGCCGTTTGAATCGTTTAAGAGCGTTGTCAATACTTTCGTTTTTTCCAACTATAATTTCTGCCATCTGCCTCACCTTTTTATTTCCATCTCGATGATAAACGTTAAGCGATAAAACAAGCTGTGTCAAACTGACTTAGATTGGGATAACATAATGCCAAAAATTAAGGATTATATCAAATTCCTTTACTCTACCTTTATTTTGAAATCTTCAAACTTGTAATCTGCAGGCTCAAAGATTATTTCCACTGAGTATTCTTCCTCAAGTTGTTTTAAGTTTTTCTGCTCGAGCTCCTTAAGGGTTTTGATAACGTAGGGGTTTGCATGGATTAGGATTTTTTTTGTAAAAGGTCTTGCGATATGGATTTTGAGTTCTCTCATGATCTCATAAGAAACTGTCTCTTTGGATTTTTCATAACCGATCCCGCCACAGTGTCCACAGGGCTCAGCAAGGGTCTTTAGAAGACTCTCTCTTACTCTTTGACGGGTCATCTGGACCACACCAAAAGGAGACATATCAAGTATTACCGACCTAGCCTTGTCTTTCCTCAATGCTTCGGCAAAGGTTTCAAATACTTCTTCCTTTTTTTGACGGTTTTTCATATCAATAAAATCAATAACTATTATCCCCACAAGGTTTCTGAGGCGTATTTGACGCGCTGCTTCGGAAGCTGCCTCCACGTTTATATCAAAGATAGTTTCTTCGTGATTGTCACCGCTTAGATACTTTCCCGTATTGATGTCCATTACGGTAAGAGCTTCGGTTTCTTCTATAATCAGGTATCCCCCTGATTTGAGCCATACTTTTTTTTCAAAAATCCTTTTTATCTCAGACTCAACTCCAAATTGGACGAAGAGAGGGGTATGATCTGAATAAAGTTCGATTTTGCTATTAAAACCGGGAAAACGGGATGAAAGATAATTTGATATTTCCTGATATGCTTCATTCGAATCCACAATTATGCTCTTTACGTCATTTGTGATCAAATCTCTTATTGTTTTTATATTTAGACTAGGCTCTTCGTAAAGAAGCACGGGCGCTTTATATTCTTCCGATTTTTTTTTAATGTCTTGCCAGAGCCCTATCAAATGCTCCATATCTTGCTGTATTTCATCTTCGGTTTTTCCCATGCTTGCTGTTCTTGCAATAAAGCCAATTCCTTTAGGCTTAGACTGTTTTATAAAATCGCTTAGCCTTTTTCTTTCTTCCTTATCTTCTATTCTTCTGGATATTCCCACAAGATCGGCAGCTTCAAGGAGCACAAGGTATTTGCCGGGAAGTGCAATGTAGGAGGAAAGCTTTGCTCCTTTGCCCCCGGTAGATTCCTTTAGAACCTGTACTAGGACCTCCTGTCCTTCTCGAAGCACGTCCTGAATCAGGTGTTTAGTTGCTTTTTTATAGTTTTGAGGTTCTTCTTCCTCCAAGAAGAACTCAAGGAATGAATCCTCATGAACATCTTCTGCTGAGATAAAACCAGATTTCTCGAGTCCTAGTTCAATAAAGGCGGCCTGCATTCCGGGCACTATCTTTCCGACTCTCCCCTTATATATATTGCCGACTATCTGAGGCTGGGACTTTCTCTCAAGGTAAAGTTCTGCAAGCAATCCGTTCTCAATAACAGCTACCCTGGTTTCATTGAAGGTTACGTTTATAAGAACGATGCTTTCCATACGGGTTTTTCTCGACTTTTATAAATTTATAAGGACATTATTAAGTAATTCTGTTAATTATAGACTATAAATTGAGTATATGAAAGTTTATAACCGGGTAAAGCCTCTATTAATTACTGAAAAAAGGTGCTAAATTTTACTTGCGAGTGTTGGTATTGCTAATTTCAATTAGGGATTGGACAAAAAATTTTGATGGAGGATTGGAAGAATGCGCTTAAAATTAATATTATTAGCCGTTCTTTTAGGTGGTATGGCTCTGGCTCAAGGTAGACTTCCGGAGCCTAAAGGCGGAGTAACAATATACGTGATTCGCCCTGGAGATTCGCTTTGGAAGATATCTAATAGGTTTTTTGATAACCCTCTTTTCTGGCCTCGCCTTTGGGGAATAAACCCATTTATTGATAATCCTAACCTTATTTACCCTGGCGAAGTGCTTTCTTTAAAGCCTAAGCCGCCCGTGCTCCCCGTTGTCAAGCTTACTCCTGAAACTAAGTTAGTATCTCTCAAGGAAATCGAGCCTCCACCTCCAGTGTTTTACTATTCTCGCGGAGGACACGAAGGTTTTATCTCCCCCGACGAATGGGAACATATGGGAACAATTCTCAGTTCGGAGCCTCCTAAGATTCTTCTAGGCGAAGGAGATACGGTTTATGCCAATGTTGGGTGGGATGATGGAGTTCGGGCTGGAGATAAATTTAACGCGTTTCGTACATCAAAAGTTGTCTTTCATCCTTTAACTGGAAGAGGTGTAGGGTATAAGGTAGCTATGCTGGGTGAAATTGAGATATCAGAGGTTTTGGGAAAGAAAATGTCATCTGCAAAAATTACAAACTCGTTAAGGGAAATTACTCGTGGAGCCAGGATTAGACCAACAGAGCCGTTTGTAAAGGAAATTGTGCTCAAGAAGGGCGCTGATAGATTGGAAGGCTTCGTAGTTGAAACACTCAATAATGTGGAGTTAAGCGGCAAGGGGGACATAGTCTATGTTGATGTGGGGGAAGATGATGCGGTAGTTCCCGGAAATACATTCTCAATATACAAGCTCCCACGTAAAACTTTTGACCCTGATGCAGGCAAAACGGTTACTATTACTCCTACGCTTGTCGGTAAAATCGCTATTCTTAATGTCCGTCAAGAAACTTCTACTGGGATTATCCTTGAAAGCACAAGGCAGATAGAAAAAGGAGATATGGCAAGTCTGGATTTTTGAAATTGTTAACTGCATTTTTCATTTTGACTTTGAAGGGCAACCCTTCTGGTTGCCCGCCGGAACAGCATGAATAGGGGAGTGGCAAGTTACTGTAGGCGAAGTAAATAGCTTGGAAACAAAACAGTTGATTAAAAATTAGCCCATAAAAAAACAATCATATCAGAGAGTAAAATATCAATTTGGCAAGGATAGATGTGATTTTGTAGTCCCGTAAAGAAGTTCCTTTAATTTTAACCATCAATCCATCGCTTATTCCCCAAGGAGCCTGAGAAGCTTGTCTTCATCATCAACCTCTTCTGCTAGAATTTCCTGAATTACTTGGGCTGTAACTGGGTCTGCGTGCTGGGTTTTGCTATAAAGTTTGTTATAAAAATCAATTGCTTCTCTTTCATCTTCCACGCTGTCTTTAATCATCTTCTCTAAATCAGTTGGATCCTTTGGGGGCTCCTTATAAGTTGAATAGGAGTATTTCTGCCAATCCGAGGTATTTGTAATAGGTTTCCCCTCAATCTGAACAATCCGTTCCATAAGCAACCCGACATGGTTCCACTCGTCTTTAGACATTTCATTGAATACCTCGGCAACTTGAGGAGAATTAATACCCGAAACTAGATTTGAAAGCAGCTTGTAGCGATATGCAGCAAGCGCTTCTGCTGCTAAGGCTCTATTCAGGTCTTTAATAAGTTCCTTAACATTAATGTCAATAATTTCAACTCCCTTTCTCTTCATTTTACTCAAACCTCCTAATTCCGGGTATATAGTAATTATTACCATATAATATAATTTCTTAACAGTCAATAAAAAATCAGCGGTTTCTATGTCATGACTGTTTTTACCTATAAAAAGTTTCAAATATTAAAAAAGAGTGCTGATTAAGTAGGTAAGCTAGGATTTTTTCTTGCGGCAGTCCCTGCAAATACCGTTTAGCTGTATCGTATAGCCAAGCACTTTATAGTTAGCCAGGTTGCTTTTCGAAATATCTAAGTTCATAAGCGAATTGTCGTAGTAGTCCTCTACTTTTTTACAAGCAACGCAAACTAGGTGATGATGAGGCTCTAAGTTGGCATCATAACGCGCGGCATTATACAGTATATTCACTACGGAAACGAGCCCGAGTTTCTCGAAGGTCTCTAGAGTTCTATAAATAGTCGTAAGGGATATGTTTGGATAATAGTTTCTGATCTTTTGGTATATTGATTCAGCACTGGGATGTTGGTCGGTATTTGCAAGCTCCCTATATATAGCAACTCTTTGTGGGGTAACTTTGATACCAAGGTCCTTACACTGACTTATGAAACTACTAATACGGTTTTCTACCATGGTGTTTTCAGGTTTCATAGTTGCAAAGCTCTCATATATATTATACTAACACCGGGTAAATATCCAGTCTCTACATCGTTCTAAACATAAATTTAGGACTTGAAAACTAAAAGACGAGTAAGTTAGGATAGGTTAGGTTTTAAAATGAACTCAATGGACTTTGTAAAACAGAACAAGATTTTTGCCGTGATTCGTGCCGACGATTCTCAAAAGGCTCTTGAGTTTGCAAAGGCTTGTATAGAGGGTGGTCTAAAGTTAATTGAAATAACGTTTTCATTTCCTGGAGCGGAAGAGGTCATTTCAAAATTAAGTGAAAGGAGAGGCGCTCTTGTAGGGGCGGGAACGGTGTTAAACCTGGGTATGGCAAGGTCTGCGACTAATTCGGGTGCGAGATTTATAATCTCCCCTCATACGGATAGTGAAATTATCTCCTATTCCAAATCCAATAACCTTATGGTTGTGTCAGGTGCGCTTACATCTAATGAGATAGTGAAGGCGTGGAATTTGGGGGTAGATATGGTAAAGATATTTCCCGTCAAAGCTGTAGGAGGTGCCTCATACATAAAAGCTATAAAAGAACCGCTTCCTTTTATTGAGATTATGACAACAGGTGGAGTGACGGTTGAGAATTTCACAGAGTTTCTCAGCGCAGGAGCTACCGCAGTTGGTCTTTCGAGCACGTTGATAGGAAGCGATGGCTTATTTAACCCTGAAGTTATATATCAAAGAGCTAAAAGGGTTGTTGAGAAATTAATTAAGACCTAAAACAGAAAATAGTTTATGTTCTATTCTCAAAGTTAGGAGGATTGGGAAATGAAAGTGCTCTTTATATCTCCTGAAATGGAACCGCTTGCGAAGGTGGGCGGTCTTGCCGATGTTGTCGGAGCTCTACCGGGGGAACTGAAAAAACTTGGTTGTGACGTAAGAGTAATTATTCCACTTTATAGGGATGTAGAGAAAAATCTACAGAAACTAAAACTAAAATCGAAAAATTTGAAGGGAGAAGTAATAGTTGCCATAGATTGGCTTCCTTTTAAGGGAACTCTAAAAGAAGTCAGTTTGGACGGTGTTACAGTATATTTGCTTAAAAATGATAATTTTTTCGATCGGGAGTACATATATTCTACTCCTAAGGGAGATTACACTGATAGCAGTTTGCGTTTCGGGTTTTTTTCTCTGGGTGCGCTAGAGGCAGCTAGGACACTCGATTTTAAACCGGACATTATCCATTGTCACGACTGGCAGACGGCTCTTGTTTCCATCTCGCTTAAATGGAGAAAACACCTAAAGGATGCCACGTTTTTTAAAGACTCTAAGCTCGTTTTTACGATTCATAATATTGCCTATCAAGGGCTATTTGGCAAAGAAATTTTAGACGAGTTTGGATTGCCTTGGTATATATTCACGCCCCAGGGGATTGAGTTTTATGGAAAGGTAAACCTTCTAAAGGGCGGTATAGCATACTCTGATCTGGTCACAACGGTAAGTCCAACCTACGCCGAGGAGATAAAAACACCCCAATACGGATACGGACTGGATGGTGTTCTCAGGTGGATTTCAGAGAATGCAAATAACCTGATGGGCATCTTGAACGGAATTGATTATGAATTGTGGAATCCTGAAACGGATAAGGCCCTTTATCTGAATTACAGTGCAGGTGATATAGACGGTAAAATAAAAAATAAGTCAAAACTCAAGGAAAAGCTTGGACTTAACACAGATGAAGCGAAACCACTTATTGGAATAGTATCTAGGCTTACCGAACAAAAGGGTATAGACCTTGTCGTTGAATCGCTTTCACAGATTGTTGATCTGGGGTTTCAGGTAGCAATTCTTGGCACAGGCGAAGAAAAATACGAGCGTATGCTGGAAATTGCAAAGCACACATATAAAGAAAATTTATCAGTGTTTTTAGGCTTTAGTGATGAAATGGCAAGAAGGATTTATGCGGGTTCCGATATGTTTCTCATGCCTTCCAGGTTTGAACCGTGTGGTCTGGGACAGATGATCGCTTTAAGATATGGAAGTATTCCTGTTGTGAGAGGAACAGGGGGACTTTTGGATACAATTAGAGATCACACGGCAGATAAAAAAAACGGAAACGGATTCATATTCTACGAGTTTTCAAAAGTGAGTCTTCTCGATGCCTTAGTAAGAGCTATTTCGGCATATGAAAATCGTAATGAGTGGGTAGATCTTGTTACAAGGTCTATGAAGGAGGATTTTTCCTGGAAAAAGTCAAGCGAAAAGTATCTTGAAATATATAAAAGGCTAAAGATAAATGGAGCATAAGGTGTGGAACGCATATATGTGATCCAAGACTGTAGGTCTTTTGAAACCTCGCATCGAATTTAGGAGTTTAAGTATATCAGAGAGTACGATAAGATCGGAAAAAGGAGTTTACAAGATATGAAAAAGAAACTATTAATACTGAGTTTAGCTTTAGCAATCCTCTTTGGCGTCGAGTACAAAGACAAGGCCGAGGCCCGAACGACGATTAGCCTTAATGTCTTCTTTGATGCACTTGCACCCTACGGCGACTGGGTATCAGCACCGGACTATGGATACGTTTGGTATCCAAGAGGCGTCGGAAGAAGCTGGAGACCATATTCAGATGGACAGTGGTTGTGGTCGGATTACGGTTGGCTTTGGTCCTCCTATGAGCCTTGGGGATGGGCTACTTACCACTACGGAAGATGGGTCTATGATAATTATTATGGATGGATATGGGTGCCCGGTACAGTTTGGGCGCCGGCATGGGTTACATGGTATACGAGTCCCGGCTACCTAGGATGGGCTCCGCTTCCACCGGATGATTACTTTTTCTCTGGAATAGGTATTGGATTTAACTACAATAACTACAATGACTACTATTACCGAGATCGCCATCGTCCCCATTCCTACATAGACCCGAGCTACTGCGTGTTTGTTCCTTCACGCCACTTTTTAAATCATCGTATCCGTTCGGTAGCCGTTGCCCCCTCACGCAATATTACGATTATCAACAATACAAAGAATGTAACAAACATAAAGGTGGTAAATAACAGTGTCGTAAACTATGGCCCTGATGTCAGGATTCTTGAGAAAGAAACGGGAGCAAAGATTCGAAAAATAAACGTAGTTGAAAGCGATCTGACGGTTACAAGAAGCGGCGCTAAGATAAATCAGCTTAAAGGAGATAAGTTCTACGTCTTCCGTCCGCATGTAGTCAAGAAAGGCAATGAAACTTCCATACTTAAAGGAAATGTCAAGAAGGGTTCAGTGAGAATCGAAAATAAAAAAGATGATTTGGCCGCCCCTAATTATGAAAAAACGATCAGAAAGAATGAAACATTTATTCATAAGAATAACTTTGAGGATCCATCTAATCAGGATCACCGGATAGAGAAGCTTGGGAATAAAAAGGGGAATCTCATTGGGAACAAAAACGAAGACATAAGAATCCCAAATCAGAATAGCTTTGAAGAGTTGCCCAATAGAGAAAATTCAATAAAATTGGAGAACAAGAAGAGAGGAAACTCGTTAGTAAGAGAGAGTGCTTTTCAACCCCAAGTTCGTGATACATATTCTGAAGACAAATATCCAAGCCACAAAAACCTGAAGAAAAAGCCTTTATCGGAAAGTAGTGATTTAATACAGTCTAAAAAAGCAAATAAAGGTTTCTATCTTTCTCCCAAGGTGAATAAAGATTTGGATTATAGAAATAATCTCAATGCCGGTAAAGAGAGAATTTACAAACAAGGATCTACGCCGCAGTTACAAAAGAATGTGAAATCGGATTTATATAGATATCAAGGTAATAGAGAAACCTTTAACCATCAAAGTAAATTGAGAATAGAGCCTAAAAATTCAAGAAATCCAAAAAATAAATTCTAGCCGTTAATTTCTTTATCCATCTTCCCCGTTTTTATACCGTAGAGACGCATTGCAATGCGTCTCTACGGTTTTAATTTGAAGTTAAGTTCTTATATTCAATTCCTTTCTTTGCCTTGATCGGATATTATATTTTTGGATGAGTAAGGAACTCGAAGAAGAGAAAAAAATCCATCTGAGCAATCTGGATGAATTTCTCGCCTCAACCATTTTGGAGGCGGAGGAGGCACCGATAAAACTCGCAGTCCATAAAAATGGAGATCAGGGCTATATCTCGACAGTTCTGCTTTCAGCCAAAGAAGATATTGAAGAAGGCGGTATTGATTTTGACCTCTCTTCATGCGAGTGCGCGGGTCTCGATAGTATGGAGATTTCGTATTTTCTTAAAAAACCTGTCTTTACTAGCTCTGCTTATGAGTTTTTCGATTTCTTATTTGTGTTTTTAGACTCGTTTGAGTGTCTTGTGGGCTTTACAGGAAATGGGTGGAAGATAAAGATTCTAAAAACCGAGGAGATATGAGTTCACAATTTCTCTGTCAAAGTTCTACTTTAGATTTGAGTTGAACCAGGAATAATATGTAATAATCAGGATTTATTCTATCGGACAATGTAAGTACTATTTTCACCCTCTGTCAAAATTCTCTAGGCAGTCACTTCCAACGCTTCGATACCTTAAGATAAACTCTGCGAAGCAATCTGACAAAAGGTGTCATTCCGAATCCTTCGCTATCCTCAGAGCTTGTCCTGAGCGAAGCGTAGGAATAAACTCCGTGAGGAAGCTTCCCGGTTTTCAGGATGACAGTGGGAACGGTCGAATGACAGTTACTTGATAGGAATTATTAAACTAGGTGAGACTTAGGTCCACATTGTCTGTTTGGTCAAATTGAGATTTTACAAATTAATTCCACATTTGATAAACGTATCTTTCGTGATAAATTCAAGGATTGACTGTCTAACCCTGTGCTTTAAAAAAATATGCAGACTCTTCAGGGGAATCTCTAAGGAGTATAGTTGAGTTTTATATATCGAACAATCTCATCTACTAGTCGTGAGTAAGCAAAAGGAACTCCGCCGCTAACCGCTCCTGCTTTAGAAGTCCCCTCAAATTTTGCCTCGGCTACGACCCTGTTTTCGGTTTTATCGACAAAACGCACATCGGCGACAACCTTTACAGTCCTAACTGCCTGTTCGTACCACTCTTTTGGTGTAAGCTCCACTATGGTTCCTTCCAAAATAACCACGCCTTCACTTAAGTCCACTGGAGAACGACTCACTCCTGTGAAGATTTGTTCTCTTCTTAATTTTTCGGTTATTTCATTGGGAATGCTCCAAAATGTATCCGGTGGCAAAAAACCAAGAGACGACTTAAAATCGGGAACCTCAATAATTACGTATCTTGCAAGTCCTTCGGTGGGCGGTGCTGTCTGAAAAGTTCTCTGAGCTCCGCAAGAGAATGAAAAAAGTACTAATGCGATTAAAAAGAAGAAAGATGCGATATGCATTTTTTTTGACATAATATTATTCCTCCGCGGTGAATTTACAAAAGATATTTTCATAAATAAATGACAAGTCAATATAAGATACCTTTAACGTGGTGAAAAATAAAGCTGTTTGTTGAAGGTTAAGCAGCAATTTTAGTTTTGTATCACTTTGATTGATAGTAAAACAGCAGGCTTCTTAAGAGAATTAGAACTGTTTAGTGATCCTATAAAACGTATCTCTCTGTGCCGGTTTAAACCCTGCACTTTTTATCATATGCACAAGTTCATCGAGCGAAGCTCGAAGTTTGTTTTCAGCACAACCCAGCACATTTTCGTCGTAGAGAGTGCCTCCTAAATCGCTAGCTCCATAGTGGAGTGAGATCGAGCCCATTTTTTTCCCCTGAGTAAACCATGACCCCTGAACATGGTTAAAGTTATCAAGATATATTCTTGAGAGTGCAAGAACACGCAAATACCTGTCTCCCCCGATCTCTTGAGAGATCTTCCTTTCGAGAAACGTGTTCTTGGGTTTAAACGTCCAGGGAATGAAGGCGAGAAAACCGCTCGTTTCGTCCTGAAGGCTTCTAATTCTTTCAAGGTGTTCGATTATGTCTTCGTTTTCCTCGAGATGACCAAACATCATGGTAGCTGTGGATTTAAAGCCGATTTGATGAGCTTCTCTGGTAACCCGAATCCACTGGTCCGCATCAATCTTAAGAGGACTTATCTTTTTTCTAACCCTGTTGCTGAGAATCTCAGCCCCGCCTCCTGGGATCGTTCTAAGTCCAGCATCCCAGAGTTTTTGGAGAACTTCTTTGCTGGTGATGCCTGAATACTTGGCAATTGCACTGATTTCTGGGGCAGAAAACGCATGAAGATGAAGGTCGGGGATTTCCTCTCTCACCCGCCTTACGAGCTCTACATAATAGTCGAGCTTGATTTCCGGATTGTGTCCTCCTTGAAGAAGGACCGTTGTAGCGCCGTTGTGGAATGAAGCTTTCATAATCCTTAGGAGTTCTTCAATGGAGAGCGTATAAGCATCCGTGGCTCCGGGAGGTCTCCAGAAAGCACAAAACAAACACTCGGTATCGCATACGTTTGTGTAATTCGGATTTGTATCTGCAACGAAGGTAACAAAACCCTCAGGGTTGAATCTCGTTCTTACCAAGTCGGCTAATGCTCCGAGTTCAAGGAGATCGGCTTCACGAAGGAGTAAAAGGCCTTCTTCGGGAGTTAATCTTTCGTTTCTAAAGACCTTATCATGAATTCCGGCGATGCCCATAGCTAATTTATTCAACCTAATTGGATAGCAAGTGTCAATCTTTGATCCTTCAACTTTCATTTCATCTTCGCTTATCTCTTCATCTGACATAGTCCTAAGAGATCATCTGTTTAATGATATTTTGCGAGTATCATATCCCGGTTTTATTTCTTTTACCATTTTAACCACTTAATCTAGCTTAACTTGGGTTCGATATAAGTTCCCCAGAGTATGTAATTTAGGTGTAATAATCAAGATTTATTCTGTCGGACAATGTCAGCACGAATTTCACCCTTTGTCAAAATTCTCTAGGCTGTCACTCTGAGCACTTCGATACCCTACAACCAGTACTTGGCGAAGCCAAGTAATAAGGTCCGCGAAGCAATCTGACAAAAGGTGTCATGCCTCGAAGGCTAAGATTTCTCCCCCATGAGATATGACCCCGTGGGATAGTAAACATCCCATGGGGTGAAATTATCTCACGGGGTCGAAATGACAGGAGGAAC
>JACPIY010000052.1 GCA_016187835.1 Deltaproteobacteria bacterium
TTTATCGCTTTATATGTAATAATCAAGATTTATTCTGTCGGACAATGGAAGTACTATTTTATCCTCTGTCAAAATTCTCTAGGCAGTCACTCCTTGCGCTTCGATACCTCAGAGCCTGTCCTGAGCGGAGTCGAAGGAATAAACTCTGCGGAGCAATCTGACAAAAGGTGTCATTTGTCATTAAAAGACGGCCTCCTTTAAGGAATGTTATTTTATACATGCTTTAAAGGAGGATTTTTTTCTCATCCAAGGCAAACTCGAAAAAAAATTTAGCTTGACAATGGGTTTATAGATATATTATCATTTTTCAGGTATGAGCCCATGAAGAGGCAAGGGAATATTTTTAAGCTAAATGTCGAAAACAAAAAGCGCTATTATCTCTGAACCCCCTCAAATTGCAGAACTGGCTATAGATATTGCACAAAAAGCCAAGGATGCATCTAAGATATTGACCAAAATCTCTTCCCGCTCAAAAAATGAAGCCCTTCTATCAATGTCAGATGGGATTCTGTCCGAATCGGGTTTTATAACCGATGAAAACAAAAGAGACCTGGAGGATGCAAAAACAAAAGGTCTTTCCCAAGCCTTCATGGATCGTCTTTCACTCACACCCTCCCGGATAAAAGCGATGGCGGAAGGATTAAGACAAATCGCCTCTCTTCAAGACCCGGTTGGCGAAGTTGTAAAGATGTGGAGAAGGCCAAACGGACTCCTTGTGGGTAAGATGAGAATCCCGATTGGAGTGATAGGAATAATTTATGAATCGCGGCCTAACGTGACTGCGGATGCTTCTGGTTTATGTATCAAAGCCGGAAACTCGGTGATTTTAAGAGGAGGTTCTGAGTCTGTGAGGTCGAATATGGCAATAGGCGCGGCACTGAGGGATGCTTTGAATAAAAACGACCTTCCTGAGGATGCCATCCAGATAGTTCCCGTGCCTGATAGGACGGCTGTTCTCGAATTATTGAAACTAGAGGATTATATAGACCTTATTATTCCAAGAGGAGGGGAGGGGCTTATAAGGTTTGTTTCGGAAAACTCAAGGATTCCTGTTCTAAAACATTATAAGGGAGTCTGCCATATTTTTGTGGATGAAAGCGCGGATCTTGAGATGGCTAAGAGTATATGCATGAATGCAAAGGTACAGCGACCGGGTGTATGCAATGCTATGGAAACCCTTCTTGTACATGAGAACATTGCCAAGAGTTTCCTTCCTATAATTTCTAAAGAACTTGAAGATGAAGGGGTTGAGGTTCGGGGCTGCCAACGTACGAGAAAAATCGTTCCTCAAGCAAAGGAAGCCGACGAGGAGGACTGGCACACAGAATACCTTGACCTGATTCTAAGTGTGAAGGTCGTAAAAGATCTGGATGAGGCTATGTCCCATATAGAAAAGTACGGCTCAATGCATACAGAAGCCATTATTACTAGAGATTATAGAAATGCCCAACTCTTTTTAACCAACGTTAATTCTTCAACGGTTTTGGTAAATGCCTCCACAAGGTTTAGTGATGGTTTCGAGCTTGGGTTAGGGGCAGAAATAGGCATAAGCACTTCAAAACTTCATGCGTTTGGTCCTATGGGCGTTGAGGAGCTTACAACTACTAAGTTTATTATCTATGGGGATGGTCAAATAAGGACCTAATAAATTATCTTAGGAGGATCTTAAGTGAGACAAGGAAGGTTGGAAACAAAAGCAGTTCTTCCTATTTCAAAACGGATGGCTCGAGTAAAATCAAGATCGAAGGAAATTAAGAAATTAAAAAATTAAAGAATAAATCTAACAGAGATTCTTCCTACGAGAAATATCCAATTAATGAAGTTGATGAGATTAGTGGGGAAGAAGATGTTTTCATCCCGATTGATATCGAGGATAAGATTATATCCGAGATAGTTGAGTCCGAATTTGAACTTCAACTTGAATCCCCCAAAAGCGAACTTGCGGAAGAAAAGGAAAAACCCTGGACTCCCGACGAAGAATTCAGACTTCTTCAGGTTTATTTCAGAGAGATGGGAACCGAGCCTCTTCTAACGGCTAAAGAAGAGGTAGAGGTATCAGCAAAAATCAAAAAATGTGAGGCGAAAGCAAAGGAGGTAAAAAAGTTCCTTGAATGGGTTTTTGACAAAAAACTTGGTGAATGTTTGGATGATACTATAGCCGAGATCGAGGGGATTTCAAAAAAGAGGATAGAAAACCGTCTAAAGCTGATTAGAAAAAAGCCTTCAAGAAAGAGGAACCTTGGAACGAGAATTACACCTAGTGATATAAGGAGATTTAGTGTTCTCACAAAAGTCTATCTTACGAGGGCAAGAGGGTTCAAGGAGAGGTTTGTTAAGGCGAATCTAAGACTTGTGGTAAGTATAGCCAAGAGATACATGGGCCGGGGGCTACCACTTCCCGACCTTATTCAAGAAGGTAATGTGGGGTTAATGAGAGCTGTGGAAAGATTTGACCATACGAAGGGATATAAGTTTTCAACCTATGCGTCGTGGTGGATTCACCAGGCTATATCAAGATCACTTCTGGACCAGACAAGGACAATAAGAGTTCCAGTTTATGTTCTCGAGCAAGCGAGTAAGGTACATAGAATAAGTTCTATGCTTCATAAGGAAAAAGGGAGAAAACCTTTTCCTGAGGAAATTTCACAGAAATCGGGTATTTCAATAGAAGGAGTGAAAAGGGTACTTGAAGCTACGAAGGACGTTTTTCACCTTGACTCCCCTATAGTTGATGGAGAAAAAACGACGCTTATTGATTTCATCCCGGATGAAACCGCCCTTACGCCCGATTCGGCGGTGGCAAAGGCAATGCTTACCGGCAAGATAAAAGATGCTCTTTCAAAACTCACTCCTAGGGAAGAGCAAATTCTTAAGATGAGATTTGGAATAGGTTATGAAACTACTTATACGTTAGATGAAATTGGAAGATATTTTAATCTCACACGTGAACGGATAAGACAAATTGAGAAAAGGGCGCTTGAAAAACTCGAAGATTCGGATATTGGAGGAATGCTAAAAAGCTTTCTGGAATAGTGTGTGGGGTTTAGTTCTACGTTTTTAGTTAGACTGAATACTATAACCTAGTTCCTGATCACTATAGTGAATGCTTCTTGGACTCAACCTTAAAAACTTCGCTATAATAGACGATCTCTCTATAAATTTCGGAAAAGGTCTAAACATTATTACCGGTGAAACAGGGGCGGGGAAGTCCATTATCGTTGATGCGATAAATATTATACTTGGCGATAGGACCACAGCCGACGTTGTAAAATCTGGTAAAGAAGAAGCTCAGATTGAAGCCCTCTTTGACACGGGGAAAAACATGGCTTTAAAAGCCAAACTTAATTCTTTTGGGTTTGAAGCAGTAGGGGATGAGCTTTTAATTAAGCGCGTGATTTCTCGTAAAGGAAGAGGCCGTATATTTATAGATGGGAGCATAGCTACGTTTTTAATTCTTGAGCAAATCACGGAGGGTATTATTGATATATTTAGTCAACATGAGCATCAGACACTTCTTAAAGAGGATAAACATCTTGATGTGCTCGATGAGTTTGGAGGGTTAAAAATACTTACTCAAGAGTTTAGTGAACTTTTTCATAAATACCTTATGACTAAAAGAGAACTTGAAGGGTGTGAAAGAGATCAAAAAAACCAGATCGAGAGAGAAGATTTTATGAAATTCCAGTGCGCTGAAATAGATTCGGCAGGACTTTTGGCCGGTGAAGATGAAAGACTTGAGGAGGAAAGAAGAAAACTCGCAAATGCAGAGAGACTTTATTCAATTGTCCAGGAAGCTTACGAGTTTCTCTACGAAGGTCAAAAATCTGTTTTAGATACCTTAAAAAGAGTGAACAGCCAATTTGAAGAAGCGGTTAAGATTGATCCTGCCTTAACCGAAACTTCAAAATCAATCGAAAGGGGAATTGTCGAGGTTCAGGATACGGCTTTTACGCTCAGGGATTACGCGTCGGAGATACGTTTTGATCCGGACAGGTTGAACTATATAGATAACAGGCTTCAGGAAATAAGAAAGCTTAAGAGGAAGTACAGTGGGAATATAGAAGAAATTCTTGAGAAAAAGAGAATAATGGAAGAGGACCTGGCAAATATATCAAGATACGAAGAAAGAGTGGAGGCCTTGAGGGAGGAGATTCATAAACTGGAAGTTAAGATTAATGGCGGCGCCGAGGAGCTTTCGGAAAAAAGACGTAAGGCTGCAGAGAAGTTAATATCGGCAGTTCAGGATGAACTCGGTAAGGTTAGTATCAAAGGGGGGAAGTTTGTTGTGCATTTTGATAAAAAAGAGTTCTCTTCAAGTGGGTGTGATAAGTGTACTTTTCTTTTTTCCGCAAATCCTGACGAGGAGCCAAAACCTCTTACAAGAGTTGTATCGGGTGGAGAGCTTTCTAGAATAATGCTTGTTTTAAAGGAAATTCTTGCCAGGGTAGAAGGCGGGTCAATCCTTATATTCGATGAAGCTGACTCGGGGATTGGTGGGGCAGTTGCAGAGACGGTTGGACGAAAGATTAAAAATCTTTCAAAAAAATATCAGGTTATTTGTATTACCCATCTTCCACAGATTGCAAAATTTGCAGATACTCATTTCACGGTTAAAAAGACATTTGATGATAATAAGACAAGGGTTCAGGTTAAAGCATTAGATTATGAGGAACGGGTGAAAGAACTAGCCCGTATGCTTGGTGGACTCAAAATTACTGAAAAAACCGTTGAGGCTGCACGCGAGATGCTAAAGGAATAGCTGAAGAGTTGAGAGTTATGAATTAAGCGTGAAGTGTAAAATCTAAATTTGATCAAACAGACAATGTGGAGCTAAGTCTCACCCAGTTTAATAATTCCTATCAAGTAACTGTCATTCGACCGTTCCTCCTGTCATCCTGAAACCAACAAGATTCCTCACTGCTCCTTCGACCCTTCGACTGACTCAGGGCAGGCTTTGCTCAGGACAGGGTTCGGAATGACAGATGAGACCTTTTGTCAGATTGCTTCCCGGAGCTTTTTCCTTCGCTTTGCTAAGTACTGGCTGTGAGGTATTGAAGAGCTAGGAGTGACAGCCTAGAGAATTTTGACAGAGGGTAAAATAGTACTTCCATTGTCCGACAGAATAAATCTTGATTATTACACGTGAAGTGTAAATGAAGAACTAAATCATAACTTTTAGGGAACGAACACTATAGCAGCAATCACGGTAGTCCATATACCGCTCTTATCGCCAACAGCTGATTGCGTTGCGTTTCTGGTTTGCACGGCATGTCCGCTTATTTTCCAAATATCTTTCTGCTCGTCATAGCTTTTATCTGGATCAAATGGTGCTCCAAGTATTGTAGCAAGCATGTATGCTGCTAAATCCTCCGCATAGTCTCCTGCAGCGCTATCGGTTTGACCAAAACTATGATGCTCAGAAAGATATCCGTAGCGATTTTTGTCTTTGGGAATTGCAATACCTACAGATGAGGCAACTAAACGATGGGGCTCATCTGTCGCGTTTTCACTCATAACGACATAAACGACCTGCCCAGGTTTAAGACGCTTAAGTCCTACTGATTGTGGTATGAGCTTACAGTTTGGAGGAAATATGCTCGATACTTTAACTAAGTTAAACTCCGCTATCTTCGCATCTCGAAGTGCCATCTCAAAACTTGTAAGTTTTTCTTTGTGTTTCCCAACGCCTTTAGTTACAAAAGCAGTCTTTGGTACAAACAATTCTCTGCCCTCCGTTAAGGCCATTTTTCTATACTAAATAATCGTGTTTGTCAACAGCTTTCCTTGATTCTTCCTTGATTCTGCTTTTCTTGATTCTTGTTTTTCACAGGATATTTGGAGAGTATTTTCCTATGACTCAGGCTCACAAACTAAGAGAGATTCTTAAGCGGCCGGGGATTTTAGTTGTTCCCGGTGTGTATGATTGTATTGGGGCTAGGCTTATTGAGCAGATAGGTTTTGAGGTTGTCTTTACCAGTGGATTTGGCATATCTGGGTCAACTTTGGGACTCCCTGATTATGGATTTCTCACTGCTACCGAGATGCTCTTGAGAGTTGGACGGGTTGTCCAATCCGTAAACATACCCCTTGTGGCTGATATTGATACGGGTTATGGAAATCCGCTGAACGTCGTTCGAATAGTAACGGATTTGGTGCAAATAGGTGTGGCAGGAATAATACTGGAAGATCGGGAATTGCCCAAAAAATGCGGCCATTTCGAGGGCAAGCGCGTGATTCCAATGAAAGAGTACGTCGAGAAAATTCATGCCGCAGTCCATGCACGAGGGGATAGCGGTTTAGTTATTATCAGTCGGACTGACGCCAGCGCCCCACTTGGTCTTGACGAGGCAATTCGCAGGGGACGGGCTTATTTTGAAGCCGGAGCAGACGTAGTTTTTATCGAGGCACCACAGTCCGTTGAGGAACTCAAAAAAATAGCAGGAGCCTTTCCTGATGCTCCACTCTTTGCCAATATGATATAGGGTGGGAAAACACCCCTCCTTAGTGCCAGCGAATTAGAGCATATTGGATTCAAAATTGTAGTATTTCCACTTTCAGGCTTATTTTCAGCGACAAAAGCTATGGAGATCTACTTCCGTCACTTGAAAGAGCACGGCACGACTTCGGGTTTTGATAATTTAATTTCTTTCAAGGAATTTGAGAAAATCGTGGATGTTCCTAAGTATAGAGAACTTGAAAAAAAGTTTGCGATATCCACGGAGGAATGAACCGAATAAAATTCGATGAAGATTTTAGACTAGGTAAGGCTCAATTGAAAAATCTAAATTTTACCAAACAGACAATGTGGAGCTAAGTCTCACCCAGTTTAATAATTCCTATCAAGTAACTGTCATTCGACCGTTCCTCCTGTCATCCTGAAACCAACAAGATTCCTCACTGCTCCTTCGCCGGAGTTTATTCCTACGCTTCGCTCAGGACAAGCTCTGAGCACTTCGATTCTCTCAGTGCAGGCTCCGCCGAAGGGCTCAGGACAGGGTTCGGAATGACAGATGAGAATGTGTTTTGACTGACCCCCCTGTCACTTCGACCACGCTTCCTGTCATTTCGACTGAAAGGAGAAATCTTAACCTTCGAGAAATGACACCTTTTGTCAGATTGCTTCGCGGAGCTTTTTCCTTCGCTTTGCTAAGTACTGGCTGTGAGGTATTGAAGAGCTAGGAGTGACAGCCTAGAGAATTTTGACAGAGGGTGAAAATAGTACTTACGTTGTCGACAGAATAAATCTTGATTATTACAACTCAATCAACGAAGGGGAGTTCTATTGGCTGGCCGTTCAATTTGAGCTCTCCCTGTTTATAGGTTGCCCTCAATTTAAGGTTATCGTTTTCTACAACGAATATTCTTTGTTCTACAAGGCGTTGGAGTTCTCGGGCAGCCGCTGATTTTGTCAATTCATTTATTTCTTGATCGCTTGGAATTTCATCGCCTCTTTCCTCAATCTCGGTTATTAGATTTTTCCTCGCTAAGTTTCGAAGCATGAATTCGAAAAATGGAGCCGGTATTGAGATATAGGCCTCCGCATTAACCGCGGTAAGAAGAAAGAATGGATTTTTTATTAGTTCCGGATTGCTACCGTCTATGATTACTTTTGCGCGGCCTAAAACTTCTCCTTCGTGTGTTTGTAAACTAAGCTTTGTGAGTTCGATCTCAGGGGATTTTTTTAAAAGGTCTGGCAGAATCTCGATTATCTTACCGAAAACAGTCAGACTTTGCTTTTCATCTGGAGTGTCCACTTTTTGGATTTCTTTTAATGTCTTCTGAAGCTTTCCCCATGTGGGCGCATCAATTTTTCGTATTGCAATTTCATATAAACCAGGTCCATAGTTTGCACCATCTACCCTGAGATTTGCAAAACCGAGGCTATGGGTACTATTTATGTTATTATTTGACACCTCAGTTGAACCTGTAAGTTCTATGTCTTTAATAGAGAATCTTTCTTTTTTAGCTTCTTTCTTTTCTATATCAATTAACTCTATCTTAAAAGTAACGCTGCCAAGAGGAGAGTAGAGATCGGGTGTATCACTATGTAGGTCGGAGTTGAACTCAATATTCTTAACGAACAGAGCGAATTCATCGTTTTTTGCCATGAGACCGAGAGACTTCATTGAAGTTGTTAGTTGTTTAAAGTTGGAACTAAATGTCGTTCTACCATTCAGTCCCTCCCAGTTTATGGATTCATTTTTCTCCTTAAGTTGATAGTTGAATGCTGGCACCGATAACTGGCTTTCTCCGTTTCCTCTGATGTATAAAGTTGTTTTCATCTCTGCTGGTGGCAATTTAGCAAAGAAGTCGGCAAGTTCGTTTTGAGTTTCTGGTGTAATTTTTAGTGTGCTGTATATAATCGCCTGTACAGGTTTAAGTTGGAAATTAGCGCTAAATAATTGTTTTAGTGGTATAGGCCCGTGGCTGATGTTGTCGTTTACTATTAAGCTTGCTATTTTTTGGTTTCTGCTACGAATTTTAAAGACAGTTTCAGCAGTGGAGTTAAACCAAGCGCGGTTATAGCTTTTCTGTGCTACATCAACATTCCCCGATTCCGAAACCTCTTTTAATATTTTCTTATATGTTTTTTCCGTTTCTAATCCAAACCAATAAGGTGTAATTCCAACCGCTACTATTAAAAGTAGAAGAATGATTAGAACGACTCTCATCAAAACTCCTTCACAGTATTTATACTGGAATTGAATTGGGTTATGAAAATATCAATACTGTTATGGCCTGTCTTTTTCAGTTTTTTTAGGACTTGGCTCAAACTTTTTCTGTTTTATCCTTGAAAAATTATATATGTGTTAAATATCTTAAGCAAATATGTTATCAATACAAAACTAGATTAATTGCATTTGTTGAGATAGGTGGGTTAGATGAACCAGCTGCTCCAATCTCCATTCTCATGTGCGATTAGAAAGTCCAGTTTATTCTTTCTGATTTATCATGTAGCTTCCTGGCCTTACTCTATAATTTTGTAAATATCTTAAACTTCCCAGAGCTGAAAAGATCGGGATAAGCATAGTCAGGATGGCTTTGAAAAATAATGACAATCGGCTACTTCTTCTCAATCTCTACAACTGTGAGGTTGGTTTCGGTTTCTTTAAGCTTTAGTCTTACCTTGTCTTCTTCTTTGAGGTTTTTAAGTTGTTCTGGATTTTCGACATCGTAGCTCATGATCATCGCTCTCATAAATCCTGGCATTTCATCCTGGTCTATAATCACGCGGTTTCCGGCTATCTGTTTTAATACTCCGGTTGCATCGTGATATTTGGGCCATTCGGGTTTTCCTGAATGTTGCCACGATTTTGCTATCTCTTGCTTTAGTTTTAACATGTCTTCGGCCATTTGTTTTTGCTCTTTTTGTAGTTCGGTGATTTGAATAAATTGGGTGTAACCACCTATGATAAGAGCAATTAATGCAATTATTAAGGAAAAGGTTGAAACTGCTTTCATTTAACCCCCTTTTTTGTCGTTATAGACTTGCTATTATATTCCCCATCTTCTTTAATTTTTTCAACATACCCCTAATACATTACTTTCTCTTGTTTTTTTACTCTTCACTGATTTTTTTATTTTTGTACGTGAAGGGGTTACAAACTTGAATTACTTGTAGGATTTTATTTCAGCTTTTTTTGGATGAAAGGTTTAACTAATATTATGTGTTATACAACTCTAACCTGGTAAAGCTCTTATGATTTGCTTCCGGCCTAGGTCCTCTTCCAAGAACGACTCCTCAAAGTTTAAAACCGGAAATGGAAGTAGGTATAGATCTGTAATTATTCCAGGGTGAGCTTCTTTTAGCCAGGTTCTTTCTTTGTTTATTAGCATCTTCATTCCTACCTTTTACCTATAGTTACTTAGGCTTTACCTTTTAGCCACTTTTCCATCCATGCCTTTGTCTTTTCAGCCAATTCTTTGCTCGAGGTGTAAGATACGTATTTATCATCTATGTAGATTCTCCAATAGGTAATTGGCATGTGCTCCTTTTTTATGTGTTCATCTTTTCTATACCCAACTGGCGACACATTGCAATCGCAGTGTGAGCCAACTGTAAAAGGTGAGATTGTTATTGTCATTTAATTTACCCCCTTTTAAAATTTAATAACTTAACTCATATATTTGCAAATTGCGTGCCACTAGTAAAATTAATCATTGATCCAGTGTTTTCAAGGAGTTATAGGAATAATTTAGAACAAACACTGCTACAAAATGGGGCAGATTTAAAAAGACGAAGTTCAAACTTAGCTAATATTCACCTGAATTGGAATTAATCGGTCAGGTTATTAGTATATTACAGAAAGCGGAAATTAGTTTTTGGTGTGTGTAGTAGAGTTAAGGTTAAGACTGGAATCAATAATTTCACTGGCTACTTTGATATTGTAGTGTTAATATACTGCAAATTCAAATTACCGACTATTCCTTCTACGCAGCCTGGGGTATGTCCACCATGCATCATGTTACGATAGAGAACCCTATTGATGTAGCATATAAAGCCCTCAAAGTCAAAATAGATTATGTCAAAATAGATTATTGACAAATAGATTATTATCTATACTATTACCCAACAGAACCATATACCGCAACTGTGGTTATACCCGTCAACTTGGAACCTAACAGTAAAAAAACATATTTTGAGAAGGGGCTACCCACCCTAATAGTAAACCCGAACGGAATATACGGTATGCATCTTATGGCTGGGAAGATAGAAGTTCTAGAAGCAGTACCTGTAACGACAACAGTTGGACTAAACATTTAGAGTTCAATAGCAGAAGGAAGAAGCTATTATTTATAAGGTATTTCTTTATAAGAAAGCGTTACCAGGCGGATTGCACTATAAATCTAATAGTTATTTGTAGTCCTTTTCAATTCTAAAAGCCCCGAAGTAGAAAAGATAAGAAAGTGTGAGTCCTATAACAAAACCTGTTGCCGTAGATGAGACTGCGATTATCGCCGCAGTTGTTATTATCATAACGAAATAATCTGTTTTGGTTTTGATGTCCCTTGCAACAAGAGCAAGTTCCATTCCCGAGAATACAAGAAGCACTCCAAGCACACTCAGAGGGTAAGAGGTAAGAATGGTAAGAGCCGCTCCACCTAGAAAAAGTCCGAGTAGAATTTTTACCAAACCCAGAAACACTACGCTTCCTCCGGTTCTTGATCCAAATCTGTACTGTCCTGCGAGCCCTCCTGCCCCATGACACATCGGCATTGCTCCAAACCAGCATCCGATAAGATTCATTAGTCCCACACTGATTGAGACTTCTCTTGTGCCTGCACCTTGCTTCGGAAACAAATCCCAGGAAAGGGCGCAGACTGCAATCACAGAGTTTAGGGTTGTAAGAGGTATCTGAGGAATTGCAGCTTTGAGGGCTCCGTTAACAAAATCGTCCCAGGTTAAGCTGATAAAATGTGGGATATACAAATCAAATTGTAGACTACTAAATAAGCCTGGTGATTTTAAGAATTGAAATAAGAGCCCAAGCAGGAATACAACGATTGCTCCTGGAACCCTACTACTAAAGAAAAGAAGTAGGACAAGCACCCCGGAGAGTATTCCCACGGATATGCTGTCGTATCCAAAGAAATGTTTTGTGTTCAGAACCATCGAGAATCCCTTTATTAGAAGCTGAAGACCGATTCCGAGCTGTAAGCCTCTTATAACACTAAGTGGAATTATTCGGTTAAACATCTCAATAATTCTTGTTATTCCAAAAAGAAAGATTACAAGTCCCGTTACAATTCCGGCAGTAAGGATTTCGTTTACTTTTAGTCCTTCGCTTATAGCGACTGTAGCTATTGCTTTCATGGGTTGAACTGCCATTGGGATCCCAAATGCTATTCCGGTTATTACGTTAAAGACCCCAGCGAAGAAAAGAGCACTCGCGATATTCAGTCCATTCAGGGAAACCATACCGACTAGAAGTGGAATAAAAGTTCCCATATCGCCTAATGAGCCCGAGATTTCCTGACGATTAATGCGGAGTGATTTTATATTTCCCTCGACTTTGTTAAGCCAAGAAGCGAAGAAACTTTCATAGACTTTTTCTGATTTGTGTGGAACGGGGGGTTCGGATATATCTTTAGTTATTTGTTTAGACGGCATAATATTCTCTTACCCGCCGCTTACAGGAGGAATAAACGCTACTTCGTCACCTTCTTTTAGTTCTCTCTCCTCCTCGACGTATTCCCCATTTACCGCAAAGAGAATGCGGAAATTTTTATTCGCTGGAATTTTGTCTTTAAATAAGCTCCAAAGCTGGCTGACTTTTGTTCCTTCTTCAATCTCAATTTCCTCTCCTTTAATCCCCAGGGTTTCTCTGAGGTAAGCAAATAGCTTTAGTTTGACACTCATCGAGTTTAAATATACACGATAGGTAAGTTTTTAATAAGCTAAAAGGCTTTCTATTGATTAACTTCCCCTCACTTGCATTACCACACGACTTTACCAATCATCGTTTAGTCTAAGGGAAAACAAGTAGAGGGTAAGGCCGTATAATAGATAAAAAATCAAGAGAGCGGCTTCTCCGATCGCTGGAATTCCAGCAAGGTACTTCCCGAAAAATCCAAAGCCAAGAAGCGGGAGAACTACTGTTGAGAAGATAAACCAGAGAAAAATGGAGTATAAAAGTACAGGTTTTATTGAATATTTAATCTTGGCTGTTTTCAAAAAGTATATGAAAAGAGCTCCGAATAGAGTTCCTGTAACTAGGTGAATTGCCATTGCACCGAAATAGGCTGTGTATTTTGCCTCTGGAGATGCTCCGGCTAAGAGCTTCTGGGAGATAAGTTCAGGAATTAGCGGTGTTCCCAGTTTGAATCGTCCCACATACATAACTGAAGTCATTATGAAAGTCCCGATAAAACCTGCTAAGATCCCCCAAAGAATGAGCCGTTTTTTGCTTATTTCTTTTGATTCTCTCCCCACAATCAACCGCCTTTTTGTCTTCAGATTCTGATAAAATTCTAGTAATATAATAGCTCTTGTGGTTTTTTGCTGAATTTTCTTATAATGGAATGGATATATCTAAGATCGCTGAAAGGGTGTTCGTATCTACCTCTCCGCTGCTGTTATAGACAACGTTACCCTTTGGATCAATTATTGTGACGTGGGGAATGTATTTTTTATAGAAACGGTCTTTTAATTCCCTCTGTCCCTTGGATATGTCTGTATCCAAATCAACAACTATGAAATCAACTTTTCCCTGATATTTCTCATATATTTCAACATTTTTTCTTGCCTGACGCTTGGAATTATAACACTCGCGGTGGTAAAAGATTATATGAGCGGGTTTTCCGACATGGACCATCCCATCGGCCATGTTATCTTCCGTAATAAGCGGTCCGTCGTTTGAGTCACTTGAGTAGTCAAGGTTGGGATTTAGTTTTGAGCTCGTGGCGGCATAGCCCGTTGATACCATCATGGGAGAGAAACCTAAAGTAGAAAGCAAAAATAGGATTAATGTTTTATGCATGATGCCCCCTTTCAATAACTTTTAATTAATCATTAGATGTAAGAAGAGCAAAAAGGTTCCAAAAAATTAGAAGTCATGAAAGCAGTAGTTTTGGTTCATCTACGATATACTGTTAACAGATGTTAAGCAAGTATACACTCAACCTGCAATATAAAGCTGTCAGTCCCGAAAGTTTTAACTGGGATCCAAATGTGGAGGCACAAAATTTTGCGTTTCTATGTACTCATGACAAACTGGTCGTGTCTGGGCATGAAATATGAGTAAAATGATCTGGTTATTCAAATCAATTGAATCGCTCCTCTGTTTGTGATATTTTGGAATAGGCGTGGACGAGTTATTGAAATTTAGTCTAAAGCTCTGTGATATTGGTTGTGAAAGATATAGCTGGCAATCCTACTAGCAAGATTGTTTTATCAAAACCTTGGTTATGAATAAAGAAGAAACAAAGAAGAAAACAAAGAAAACAAAAAAAACAAAAGCAAAAATTATCAACGGCTTAAAAAGCAAGGACGTTATAGAACTTATCGAAGCACTAGAAGGAGTTAAGCTCGATTTTGACCGTCTTTATTACTATGACCATATCGGACTTATAATCCCCAGTATAAGAAGAGGACAGGGAAGGGGATTTCCTAAGATCTACTCTATAGAGGATTTCATAATTCTTAGGTGGCTGGTATCCCTTCAGAAACAGGGAGTTTCCATTCGGCGTTTTCGGGACGTGATTGAATTTCTCAAGGTTAAAATGCCTGATGCCATTAAAAAACCCCAGAGTTGCGTGTTAATTACCGATGGCACATCAATTAAATTCTTTGACAAGGTTTCATCTCAGGCCCTCGATGTGCTTAAGAACACGGGTCAATACCTTTTAGTTTTTCCTGTCGGAAAGATGATCGAGCAAAGTGAAAAGGCGATAAAGAAACTTGGTTTTGAGAGATAGCCAATAGTAGAATGGATTCATTTTTCTTTCAATTTTATATAAACTGATTTTCCTGAATCTTTTGTAATGATTTCAAAGTAATCTGATAAAGACCGAAATAAAGGTGTCATAGTTTTAAAGCCATAAGTTCTCGTATCAAAGCTTGGGTCTAATTTTCGTAAAGCCTCTCCAATTTTTCCCAAATACGCCAATTCATCTTCCTGCACGACCATGTTAAAAGCTTCTTTAAGTAGATTGATTAATTCCGCTGGTGCCTCGCCTGTTTTCTTTAAACTTTTCCTCGATTCCTCTGATGAAATATCCGTTTTATCTATTAAATTTTCTGTGTACACAAATAGCTCACACGCTTTCACAAAAGGTTGAGGAGTCTTTTTCTGTCCCATCCCCATCACAAAAACTCCTGATTCTCTTATTCTTGTTGCCAATCTTGTATAGTCACTGTCGCTGGAAACTATACAAAATCCATCAACTACTTTTTCATGCAGGATGTCCATAGCGTCAATAATTAAAGAGCTATCTGTGGAATTTTTGCCGGTAGTGTATTTGAATTGTTGCATTGGTTGAACGGCGTAGGTGTGAAGTATGCTCTTCCATCCGTTCATATGGGGACTAGTCCAATCCCCATAGATTCTTCTTATTGTTACAATTCCTTTTTTGGCCACTTCGCTTAAGATATGTCCCAACAAGGCGGGTTGTGCGTTTTCACCATCTATAAGAATCGCTATTTTAAAATTACTCTCACCGGTTTTAGTATCTTCGTTCATTTTTGTCTCTCTTGTCCAGGGGTTTCAAATAGCTTAGGATAACCGATATTCGTTTGTTTGTCCTCACGCCATAGCCCTAAGCGAAATAAACTCGTGTCCCCTCGACTTCACTGCCTAGAATTAATCTACCATATATGGTCGCTGTGTATTAAAATATTAAATACACTGTCAGGTATTTTAATAGGATTAAGTGTGCATATCCCTGGTGGATTAGGTATAAAATACTGAGGAGTGATGGCAGATTATAATTTTGATTTTCTATTTATTGGGGGAGGAATTTTGGGGTCATCAGGAGCTATGGCTCTTTCCAAAAAACTTGAGGAAATGGGAGAAAGTGCACGAATAGCTGTAATTGATTTAGATCTAGAAGGAGAACACTCTTCTACGCTTAAAAACGCAGGAGGCGTTAGAGCCACCTGGCGAAACCGTGCAAACATAGAACTCTGCAAATACTCGATTGATTTCTACGAAACAATTCGAGAGGAAGTCCAGTTCAGAGAGCTAGGCTACTTCTGGTTGCACGATGAGGAATGGTGGCAAGAAGTAAATAGGAATTATAAGCTTTATGAGGAATATGGGCTTCCTGTGGAGCTTCATTCTTCTCAAGCTGTTCCTGAATTTTTGCCATTTGTGAATAACTTAGAAGGCATAGCCGGACTTTCCATTTCAAGAAAGGCTGGACTGATTGACCATTATTCACTAAGGGAGTATTACCGAAGAGAGGCGCGAAAAAGAGGAGTTATATTTTTCGATAGATGCTATGTGAAAGAGATATTTGTTTCCAACGGTAGAGTAACGGAAGTTGTTGCGTTCCATTTAAAGAAAATGAGTGAAAACGCCCAGAATAAATCCGAGTTAATTAAAACATATTTAGTTAATGAGAAAACCGAAGTTCAGCAGGATGAGATTTCATTTAAATGTGGTGTTCTAATAAACACTGCCGGGGCATGGTCTCCAATAATTTCCAGGCTCTATGGATTTAACGATGTGGAGATTAAGCCTCGAAGAAGGCAGATGGTAGTTATACGATGTCCGGAAGTAGACCTATCACATTATGGAATACTTATAGACACGTCAGCCGTGTATTTTCATAAGGACGCAGAAAACATCCTTGCCGGATATTCCAACATGGATGAGCCTTATGGATATAATCTTGACTTTAACTTTGGCGGCATGGAGGAGGATAGCCTTTTTGTAAAATATATTTGGATTCCCCTCTACAGCAGGATAAGTAAATTCGAGAGGGTGAAGTTCATAAGGGGATGGGCCGGTCTTTACGCCGAAACCCCGGATAGGTCGGGTTATTTAGGTAAGGTTCCTGGGTTAAAAAACGTTTATGAGTGTGGTGCGCATACCGGAAGAGGGCTTATGATTTCCTACGGGGCTGGCACAGCTCTTTCAGATTTAATCCTGGATGGCGGATTCAGAGAAGAACTGAAACATGCAAAGGACCTTTCCAGGGAAAGGCCTTCTGGTGAATTGTTTGAGGAGCTGCATTTATAGTTTCAAACCTCAATCTTTATTCTATTTCCTTCCACGTGAACTTTATAGCTTTTTGCCGGTTTTTCAGCAGGAGCGCAGAGGACTTCTCCTGTTTTAATGTTATACTCCGCTCCATGCCAGGGGCATATTACTACGTCTCCTTCCATTTCCCCCTCGCAAAGCGGGCCGCCGACATGAGTACATTCGTTGTCAATAGCATAGTAAGTTCCATCGCAATTGAAAAGAGCTATTTCTTTTCCTTCAACTTCTAGGAGCATTCCCTGACCTGGGTCGAGATCATCTGTTTTTGCTACTTCAATCAGATTTCCCATCTCATCCTCCATATAGTTTTATCATAATAATCAAACTTATATCCTAATTTGGGGCATAACGCAAGGAGTTATGGAATCTGAAAAACCATGGGTTTTTGCATAACTTTCTGTAAAAATAATTTAGATTAATCCAAGGTGGAGACACTCCACGGTATGTCTCTACTCTAATATCATTTCAAGAAATAAATTTTGAATGTTAAAGAGTTTCGATAAATGTAGGGGAGGGCTGAAGATTTCCCCTGCTTTGACTTTCTTTTGACATTAATTTTTTATATGAGCCAAGTCTTTTTATTATGTTAAAATAAGAAAAATTATGGCAAGAAAAAAACAAAATCAAAAACAAAATCAAAAACAAAATGCCACTCGAACAAAGTTGGTTAACGTAGCAAGAATTGGAGAAGTTAAACCTGGCCAGAGAAAAGTGGTTTCGGTAAGCGGAGGGGAAATTGCTTTGTTAAATCTTGATGGGGAATTCTACGCTATAAGCAACAGATGCCCTCACGCTGACTTTGCTCTGACGTATGCTCCGATCTATGGAGATATAATTATCTGTCCGAACCACGCATGGATGTTTAATGTAAGAACCGGTGATTGTATGACAAAGTCCTCTTGTGCTATCAGAACATACAAAGTAGTTGTGGAAGGGAAAAACATCAAAATTGAGATTTAGAATTTGTGTAGTATTTGATACGCAGTGAGCATCAAATGGAAATAAGGAGGCCGTTTATGAATAGCGATCTTATTGATAACCACCTTTCGGCATTCTGACTCCATCGACGTATATGTTGTTTTCTCCGTCTATTCCAACTCTGCCTTTTGCAATGAGATGGTGGACAGCAAATGGAAATATTTGCCATTCCCCCTCTTTTCTTATTTTCTCCTGAATTTTTTCTATATCTTCTTCCTCAAATCCCTCAAGTGAGATCGGCTGTGATTGAACGATTGCCGGACCGAAACGCTCTTCTTCTTTTTGGATGTAGACTGTGCATTTAATCGTTTTTTCTCCTGCCCTTAACGCTTGGATGGATGCCTCAACTCCTCGGACTAGATACGGTTTTGTGATATCCCCAGGGTATAGATTTACGATTCTATTCTCATACATGCTTATGAATAAGCCGCTCAGTCTTCTCCTGTAACCGGCAAGAACTACTAAGTCGGGCTTAGAGATCTCCTCGATGAGGGTAATTACTGCCCCATCGTAGTAGTCTCTCGTAAGTTCATCATCCAAGCTCTTTTGAAGAATATCGAAGTATGATTTTGAAGCTAGGGATAAAACCGGTATTCCAAACTCCCTTGCTCTTTCTACTCCCTTGCAGTTAGGATCGTTTGTAAAGACCAGGTCAACTCTTCCGTAGTTTTTCTCTCCTGATCTTTCTAATTTCCTCTGTTCTTCATAAAGCGCTACAAGATTTGTTCCTGAGCCGGAAACAAAAACTGCAACGCTCATAGGCTTATTGTCTGATTTATATATAGGTTTGATTTCGCTCATAATAAATAATTGTCATTGCGAGCACATTCGTTTTCACTCAGTGTAAACTCCGCAAGGCAATCTCGAAAACAATCAACGGATTGCTTCGGGACACGGAGCTTGTAATGAGGGTAGGCGAAGTGTCCCTCGCAATGACGGGAGAGGAGGCTCTCCATTCGATGATTAAATAAATTGTTGTATCGAAACATGCTACTAATTTGCATCCGTTTGTTTTTTATGAAAGTATATCCATATAAGTGCAATGGGCAACTTAACTCAGCGTGTTCTTACGGCTGTTTTAGGCATTCCGGTTCTTCTTTTCGTTTTTTACAGAGGCGGAGTGCTGTTTCTTCTTCTTTTCCTTTTAATTATTTCTGTGGGGCTATTTGAATTTTTTAAACTACTTGAAACAAAAGGGGTTTCTTCGGAGAGGGTCTTTGCGGTATTATCGAGTGTGTTTTTGGCAGCAGCCGCTTACTTTGGCTATTTGCACTTTCTTGCCGTTTTTACGGTCCTAATGATAATAGCTTTCGTTTATCAATTCAGAAAACAGGATTTATCTGATGCAATAGTCGAGTTGGGTACGACACTAATAGGGATTATCTATCTTGGTTGGTTTTTGAGCCATGCTATTTTGTTGAGGAATTTAGATCATAACTTAGATATAAAAAACTACGCTGAAACGGTACAGGGGATAAAAGATGCCGGATTTTTTTATGTGGTTTTTGTTGTTGCCTGTACGTTTTTAAACGATACCGGAGCGTATTTTGCAGGAAAATGGAAGGGAAAGAAAAAATTAATTCCAAGAATAAGTCCCGGAAAGACCGTTGAGGGAACAATTGGGGGAATAATATCTTCAACTATTACGGGAGGAGTAGTAAATCTTATTTTTAAATCTCCTCTTGAGTACGGTTGGGCTTTCTTATTAGGTTTTATAATCGGTGTTGTTGCCGTATTTGGGGATCTTATCGAGTCTTTGATTAAAAGGAGTGTCGGAGTGAAGGATTCAGGAGGAATATTACCAGGACATGGGGGCGTTCTTGATCGTTTTGACAGTCTAATTGTAGTGTTTCCTGTTTCATATTATTTTGTACTGCTTTATTATTGGTTTAATGGAGTTTTTTAGGCTGGTTTTGAGGTAGTTGTTCTGGTACCAGGTAGTTTTCCCTTGCGTGTACTGCAAGTGTGTCCGTTTAAGAACGCATCTGATGGTTTGAGTATTCTTATAACCGTTCACTCTGAGCTTGTCAAAGAGTGTTGTGCGTCCTTGGACAATGCTCAGGATGAATTGACATTTATGAAAACACCGTACATTCAACCAAAAACCGCTCCAAGGTTAAATTGAAGCAGGTTTAATTGCCCCCTTTCCAGAACTTAAATCTCTTTCTTACAGGAAAGGACGAGGCTTTTAACTGTTTGCTCACCAAGCGCGCTTTCAATTGAATCATCTACCCTTTCTAACACAGCGTCAACTTCAGTTATCGAGGAAAGCCTGTTTTCGATTGCATTAGACACCTCTTTGTTGTTTCTTGCAGAATCGAGTATCTCTTTTAATTTGATAGTTTCAATATCCCTTGCAGGCAGATATGAAGGAATATCGTCTACGGTTTCAATGATTAAATTTTTATTGACTAATTGCGTTAACGTATTTTGGATTGGTTCGGGTGGAAGTCCCAGGTGATCCACCAGAGTGTCCAGCGTCCAGCGGTCTTTGTCATGATAGAAGTTGTATCCGATAAGAAACATGATTAAAACTGATAGTTTCTCTTTAAGTTTACCGCTTAAATTAAACGCTTCCTTTTTCAGAGTGAGAAACTTTAGGTTTTGATGACAGAATGAAATATCGGCGCCTATCAAAAGCGTAAGCCAGCTAAGATATAGCCATATCATAAACAGTATAACTACGGCAAAACCTGAATAAATGGCGGTGTATTTTGTTGATGATACTACAAAAGAAGCAAAGCCCCATCCAATTGTTTGCCAGAGTACTCCCGCAACGAGACCCCCCAGAAGTGCAGAGGTGAATTTAACCTTTGTATTTGGTATCAATATGTAAATAAACGTGAACACGGCGGATACAAATATATATGGAAGTAACTTGCTGAGAGTAACTATGAAGGTTCCGAGTGGTTCCATGGATAGTAGTCTCTGTACAATGGCATTGCTTTGAACGGTAGCCGTAAGACCGATAGCTGTGAATACCAGAATAGGACCTATGAGAATTATGCTTATGTAATCACTGAACCTTCTAGCAAAGCTTCTTGATTTTTCTATTTTCCAGATATGATTGAGTGCTTCCTCAATTTTGTGTATGAGGGATATTACAGTATAGACAAGCATCGCAAGACCGATAGAGCCAAGAACCCCGACCTTCGTGTTCTCTACGAACTCTAAAATCTTCTGAGCTATCTCATTGCCCTGCGGGCCAAGTGGTGACAGGAAGTTATAGAGTAATGGCTCAAGCTGGTTATGTACTCCAAAAGCCTTGAGCACCGAGAAACTGAAAGCGAGAAGAGGAACGAGAGATAGAAGGGTTGTATAGACAAGGCTCATTGCCCGAAGAGTGAGATCTCCTTCTGTGAACTCACGTACTGACGCATAAAGCAGCCTGAGTAATTTTATTAGGAAAGCCTTGAATCTGTCGTGAGACCTTACGTCTATGTGCCATAGTTCTCTCGAAAAAAAGTCGTTCAATCTTTTGACGAGATCGGTCATGGTTCATTCGCTCTTTTCATATTGTAGCATTGAAATTGAGGAAAAAGAAACTAAAAGGTTAACGAGTTGGCGTGTCAGCTTGTTAGGTGTTGGATAAGTTAAATAAGAAATAAGTTTACCTATCTTGGCAGGGAGAAGATTTGTAATAATCAAGATTTATTCAGTCGGACGATGTCAGCACGATTTTCACCCTCTGTCAAAATTTTCAAGGCTGTTACTCCTAGTGCTTCGATACCTCTGAATAAATTCCGGGGAACAATCTGACAAAAGGTGTCATTCCGAACCCTGTCCTGAGCCCTTCGTCTTCGCTCAGGATAAACTCCGGCGAAGGAGCAGTGAGGAATCTTGTTGGTTTCAGGATGACAGGAGGAACGGTCGAATGACAGTTACTTGATAGGAATTAACAGTCTCATTTGTCATTCCGAGCGTACATACCACTGTCATTCCGAACGCATGTGAGGAATCTTGTTCGTTTCAGGATGACAGGAGGAACGGTCGAATGACAGCTACTTGATAGGAATTATTAAAATGGGTGAGCCTTACTTCCACATTGTCTGTTTGGTCAAATTTAGATTTTTACAAATGAAATCCTTGTTCGTCTTTCTTTCAAAACCCTCAGCTATATTCGAAGCTACTAATACAGCAGCACGTTGAATCTGATTTTTGAGCCCAAGGTCTTTCCCAAATTTGCCCTTTAGCTGTGGCACCATAGATCATGGCAGCAAGCGTTCTGGCTGGTCTTCGAATCTCTTTAGAGTTTTCATTTCTGTTTATTTTTTGTCCATTTGTCTGTTTACGAGTTAGAGTTGTATCAATAACCGTAAGTGTATTACTGTATAGATATGTTTTCAACCCGCTAACTCGCCAACTTGTAAACCTTTTGACAAACTCTGTTTCAATTCCTTATAGGTAGGCTAAGAACTAATTAGTTAGGTGTGTCATGCTGTCCTTCTCCTTTGAAGTTTCAATTCCTTATAGGTAGGCTAAGAACTAGGTTTTGATGCTTAATAAAATTCTTAGCCCAACAGGTTTCAATTCCTTATAGGTAGGCTAAGAACTGGGGGCTGCAGTTCCTCTGGATGCTCTAAAGAAGGGTTTCAATTCCTTATAGGTAGGCTAAGAACATGAATCCTCTTCCCGACAATCAGGGAAAATATATTGTTTCAATTCCTTATAGGTAGGCTAAGAACTCGATGCGTATTGGAAATTAAACGAAGGGACAGGCACAAGTTTCAATTCCTTATAGGTAGGCTAAGAACTCTCACGAAGCGGCGAATAGGGAATTGTATTATCGAGTGTTTCAATTCCTTATAGGTAGGCTAAGAACATTTTGATACCTATGAGTGGCAGATTAGGAATAGTTCGTTTCAATTCCTTATAGGTAGGCTAAGAACACATTCCCAGACCTAAGCTATTAATCGAGCCGGATGTGTTTCAATTCCTTATAGGTAGGCTAAGAACACATGAATCCTCTTCCCGACAATCAGGGAAAATATATTGTTTCAATTCCTTATAGGTAGGCTAAGAACCATCCCCGCATAAGAGAAAGTGCTTCCCTAACTTATAGGTTTCAATTCCTTATAGGTAGGCTAAGAACTAAAAATCCGATCCTCAAAGTCAAAGCCCGAGAACTCTAGTTTCAATTCCTTATAGGTAGGCTAAGAACTCCCGTGAGGATGTTTGTGACTATACGCTTAATCTTTCGTTTCAATTCCTTATAGGTAGGCTAAGAACTCA
>JACPIY010000006.1 GCA_016187835.1 Deltaproteobacteria bacterium
CCTTGCATCCTGAGGGAAGACTACATTCGAAAAGTCCACTATCCGGTCCATAAAAGCCTCGAATTCGTAAGGAATACCAGCCTGGACGCTTGGGAGTTCTTCAGCGTAATGAATCTTGTGAATCATTATTTCAAAACCGATTTTGTTTCCGGTTCCGGGGTCAACTTGATCTACAATTTGACCGTTATCCGGATTAACAATCTCAGTTGAATGACATAGAACACAAAGCTTCACATCTCTTCTAGAGCCTCCGTGTAATGCCAAAGGATCGTGGCACGTATTACAGGCTTCAACTCTAACTACATCCCTTATAGTCGTCACTGCCCCTCCTGCCGGCACAAAGTTAAACGTAGCATTAGAAACAAACCTCTGGGAACCGACATCTCTAGTTGCAAAAATGCCAACTGTATGAGTTACACCCCTGTCAAAGTTCTCAGGCAGGGCAGTATTAAATGTATATCTAGATACACCATCGCCTAGATCTACAAAGCCCGATGGGTTCAATGGGTTGGCTGAAGAACCTTCAAAATCAGCTTGTATAACCGATTGATTAGTGGTAGGGCTTGTTTGAACCCGTGTTATATAGTTAGAATATTGTTCTTCTCCTCTTGGAATCCTCGCAATTATAAAACTCATATTCACATTATTTCTATCCACTGGATTACCTTTATCATCCGTAAGCCTAAAGGTTACAACTGGATTAGAGGATATGGTTACGTCAAGGATTTCCACATTAAGTTTATTTTCAGTACTCGCAGGAGGGGGAGGCTCTCCACCATCTCCACCACCGCCTCCACCACATCCACCAATATTAAAAAGTGCAAGGATAATAAAAAGAGAAAAGAAGTAAAAGCTTTTCAGGAGTGAATGGAATTTCGCATCCATTTTTCTCATTTTCTCATCCTCCTTTTATAGTAACCCCTTAGTACTTACACTTAATATTGTAAAAATTTGTCAAAAAATTTATATGAAATCTTTGTTTTCATGCACAACTTTTATACCTTATTGAAAGTTTTATTATTTTAATACTATTGGATTGCAACTTTACAAAAGTGTCAGATGTCAGATAACAGGATATATTTCTCATGATTCACAATAATGAGAAGAAGTTTGTTACCCTCTCCTTCCTCGCTTTCTCCTTTGTTGTATCTTTCTAAGTTATAAATAACATAAGCGACTATAAACAGTCAAGAGACAATTTTAGTTTTAATTCCGAAACTCTGTGAAAACTCTCTAATACATAAATACATATTAAACTTTGTATGATGTCTGAAAATCAGACAACTATTTTGGGGTGGGTGGGTCTCAATTTTTTAATGCTCACTGTATGTTACATAATGGCATTTCACTTGCTACTACAATATTTAGATGAACAAACAATCCGAGAAAATCAAGACCGATATAAGGATGCTTTACAACGGCTCTTTAAAAAAGCCCTCTAACGTTGCTAGAGAGTATCCCGCACTCTACTCAAAAGCAAGGAAGATTTTCGGTTCCTGGAAAACAGCCCTAGAAGCTTGCGGGATAGATTATGAAAAAGCAAGAAACCGGAAGAAATGGTCAAGGGAAAAAGTGAGGAGAGAAATAAAAAAATTACACCTTAAGGGTCAGAGCCTAAGGCTAAAAGAACTTAGAAAAAATGGAAAAGTAAGCTTGATATCTGCAGCCGCATATCACTTTGGTTCTTGGCGTAAAGCTGTGGAGTCCAGCGACATACATTATTCATTTGGAACAAATTTATCAGGTATAGAGAAAAAAAGGGTCGGGAAAAACAATATAAGTGCTGAAATAAGAATGTTAAATAAGCAACGTTTTATTTATTCAAAACCTATAAATGTATACTTTGAAATCACGATTGCTTGCGATCTTACTTGTAAACACTGTAGAGCAGAGGCTGTCCCTAACAGAAGTCTCCACGAAATGAATACCGGAGAAATAAAGGAATTTCTAAGAGACGTTAAGGAACTCGGTTCACATCTTATCATATCGGGAGGAGATCCTCTTAAAAGGGAAGACCTTTTTGAAATCCTTTCTTATGCAAAAGATCTAAAAATTCCTGTTGGTGTTACCCCTACAACTTCTCATCTTGCTACTTATCACAAAATAAAAAAAATGAAAGAACTCGGAATTTATGCTCTCGGTATAAGTCTTGATGGTGCAACTGAAAAATCCCAGGATAGTTTTAGAGGAGTAGACGGAACTTTTGAAAATTCCATAAGGGCCCTAAGCTACGCTAAGGAATTAAACATACCTGTTCAGGTTAATACAACTTGTACAAAAGAAACAATTACAGAGATAGAAGGAATTTATAAACTTTTGGCTGAAAAGTTCTCACCCCCTGTTAAAAGATGGTCAATTTTTCATCTTGTCCCCACTGGCCGAGGCATAAATCTTCAGATGCCTTCTTCCTATCAACTGAAATCTCTTTTTCAATTTTTATACGAAAAATCGCAGAAGGCCCCCTTTCGAGTAACAACAACTGAAGCTCCCCATTATAGGGTCTATTTTGTTCTTAAAGAAAAGGAAATGGACAAAAACAAAGAAGAGATTTTTTCTAAAGGAAGGAGCTTAGGATTTGGAGTGAGAGATGGAAACGGTATTATATTTGTGTCTCATAAAGGTGATATTTATCCTTCGGGTTTTCTTTCGGTTTTTCTTGGAAATGTCAGACAGAAAAAGCTATCGGAAGTTTATAAAAATAATGAAATCTTACAAGCCATACGCAACCCCGACCTTTTTAAAGGGAAATGCGGAATCTGCCCTTTTAGGTTTATATGTGGCGGGTCAAGGGCCAGAGCGTATGCAACAAAAGGCGATTTTCTTGAAACTGATCCTCTATGCCACTTTGATGAGGAATTTCTGAAGAGTAATTCTTAAAAAAACTTAGTGTGCTGTTTAAGTACCCTACTAGTTTTTTTACTTTTTAGAATTATCACTCCTCTAACACATATTCAAAAACTATCGAGCACACAACCAGAAAAATTACGTCGAATGAAACGAGAACCTGTAAAGCTGTCCCTGCCTGGCCCATCGTTTTACCGTTAAGGATAGCACCGCTAAGTTTTACCGAGCTAACGATTATGGGAATTATTATTGGAAAAAGTAAAATTGGGAGAAGTACCTCCCGAAGTTTCGTATTTAAAGCCATAGCCGAAAAAAGCGTCCCAACTGCCACAAACCCAATAGTGCCAAGAAAGACAATTAGCAATAGCGGAATAAGAGAATGGCTCAAGTTATAATTGAAGAACAAAACAAACATCGGAAGTATTAGTAGCTCAACCATAAACACGAAAATTGCATTGCTAATCATCTTTCCTAGAAAAATGAGGCTTCTATCAGTAGGCGTAAGAAGAATTCCTAAAATCGAATTCCCCTCTTTCTCAAGAGCAAACGAGCGACCAAGACCCAAAACCCCTGCAAAGGTAAAAGCCACCCACAGAATAGCCGGGGCCGCAACCGGAATGAGTTCAGATGAAAAATCAAAAGCAAAATTAAAGATAACTATGATTAATAGGGCAAAAGTAAGCATGGAGGAGAAAAGCTCTTTTGTCCTCAGCTCAGTTATTATGTCTTTCCAAACAATCGCCCAGATTTTTGTCATAACTCAATTCTAGCCATAGAGATCACAGAGTTCACAGAAATAGTTGACAGTTTGAAGTTAGAAGTCGCAAGTAAACAAACTCTAACTATCAACTATCGACTTCCAACTATGAACTCTCATCTGTCCTCTGTGGCTAAATCCCTACCTTCTCAAAATAGATCTCTTTAAACCCCGTAAGCTCAACTTTGTTTGTTTCACTCTCATAAGCAATTCTTCCCGCACTCAGAATCGCAATTCTATCGCTTATCTCAAGTCCTTCAGCTATGTTATGAGTAGTCATTAATATAGTTCGATTCTCGGATTTAAGCCATTTTAGCATCTCTCCAAAAATCCTACTTCCATGCTGGTCTAAACCGGTATACGGTTCATCAAGAAGAAGTATTTTCGGTTCATGGACGATTGCCCTTGCAACAGCAAGACGCTGTTTCATTCCACGTGAGAATGTTCTTACAAGGTTGTGCATCCTGCTTTCTAGTCCAACTTGTCTAATCACTTCTATGGCTCTCCCTTGAACCTCCGAAACTCCATACAAAGAAGCAAAGAATCTAATATTTTCTATCGCACTTAAGTTTTCGTATAGATAAGCATCATGTGAGATTACACCAATCAGACCTCTGACTTTATCCGGTTCTTTTTTTATATCGTGATTGGCTATTATTACTTTCCCTGATGTAGGTTTAGTAAGTGTTGCAAGTAATTTTATAAGAGTTGTCTTGCCTGCCCCATTTGGGCCAAAAACAGTGAGGAATTCACCTTTTTTTACTTTTAAATCCACTCCACGTAGAGCCTGAATGTTCCCGAAGGATTTTGTCACACTCTCTGCGATGATTACTAGTCCGTTACTTTCCACCCAGATTGTATCCATGAATATTAAGGATAGGTTCGCTAAAAAATTACATTAAAAGAAAGTGGGTTGCAATTTTTGACAAGAGAGAAAAAGTGATCAATGTTCAGTTTTCTCGATAGGTTCAATTACTATAAAGCACCTTCATGGTTATTCTTCAAATCTCATTATGTATTCCCAATGCTTCATTGTCTCAATAATATGATGAGAGAAATTGTTTAATTGATCTGGAACTAATTTTATAAAATCCCTTATAGCTAGGCATAAGTATCCACTACAGTAATCGACTACTGGTTTGAATAGCGCTAAAGACGCAGGTTGTCCTGCCCTAAATAAAGCTATTTGAGAAATAGAAAAAGGATAAGTATGCACATAGTTTGAAAGATCTTTATAAACAGCTTTGTAATAATCAGGATTTATCCCTGCATTCTCAGAAATCTGGCTATGGGTCAAAAATATTCCCTTTTTTCCATTAATGTAATGCTTTTTATTTCTCGAGTCTAATGATTGAAAGAACTTATTTGCTTCAAGTTGTTTTCTTAATTGTCCTATATTTTTCCTAATATCACTGATTCGTGGATTTGATGATTTAATTAGTTCTAGCATTTTTAAACGCTCGCACTCTGCATGTAGTTTCCATAATATTAAGCGAAAATCTGATTCGTTTTTATCTATCTTATCAACAACCAGATAGTAAAAAGCATAATAGGCATCAATCAAGGAACGAGTAAGTATACTAACCGAAGATATATCCCAAATTGCGACATTGTTTGTTGCTACGTATAGCGAACTTTTTGGGAGAAGCCTGAGAATTGAAATTACAGTTACACAAATCTTACCAAATATATGTGAAGCGTACTCTTCTTGCCAGGTGGGAACTTCACGACCGTGCGTCGCTATTGAAAGATCCATTGCCGTTTGACACAAAGCTTCAAGTGTTCTTAGGTTTTGCAAATACTTATGATGTTCCATAAAGCTTAGCTATCGTACCAGAACTGCAACTGTTCAGCTTTTGTCAGTGGGTGTAGTTCCACCTCAGACACAACGGATGCTGGGAGAATAAGTCTTTCCAGGGCGCGAGGCTCTACTTTGATAGCTCCGGCTCCATAAGACTTCCCGACTAACGGCAAATTGGCTATCGTTTCAGGGCGGCGGAGAACTTGCCACAGCTTATCCACGAAAACCGGGGATTTTTGATGTGGATACACACAAAGAAATCCAGTGAGAGGTACCACTCGTGCACGGTTCCGAATAAAACGAGCATTGCGACGACCAAGATATGCAAATAAGATTGGCGGTGCTGGACGCACCTCCATCTTGTACCAAGGATGCCGTGTAGCTATGAGCTTTCTTTTATGAAGTCCAATAGCCTCTCCCTGTTTTAGATATTCTTGAACAGTTTTAGGAAACATGACGATTGGACGATTATCTGGAGAAAAAAGTAATGTTGGTCTGCCCTTAACTTCAAGTGTACGAAGCGTCTCAGCATTTAACTCGTCACCAGATACGTCGCGTGTGCGTCCAATCGCAGGAATTAGAAATTCATCAGTTATTCCCAAAGCGGTTGCTTGCCTGACGGTTAGGAAAAAGAATTCGTTTGCCCCTGTAGCAATGCCGCGTAATACACTAGCAAAATCCGCCAAGATTGGGCCATTAGATTTTGCTTCTAAAGGTTCTCTTGAAAAGCCGGTAGACAAACCCTCCGCTAACTCACGGCGATAAATCGAAAGCGCATCGCCTGACTTACTGTTAAATCCTGAAAGTGCCCACGCCTTGAGTTCATAGGTTAGTGCTTTGGTACATTTCGCCCAGAGAAAGTGCTCATCTGGCTTAGTATTTTTAATCATAAAAATTATTGGGTTGGTATCCACCTCCGGAAACGGAGATGCTTCAGGAGTAAAAGTGACCACCGCCTCCAACCGATAGTTTTTAGTAATCCAACTCCATAAGGCTGTTGAAAAAATTCCTTCGCATGTATCGGCTGGCATGATGAATGCCAATCGGCCATCCACATCTAAGAGTTGCAGAGCACGAAGCAAGAAATAAACGTGAAGTCCTGTGCGACCGTCAAGAGACTTACCTAGAAGGCTTGCACTAAATCTCTTGAGTTCTACCTTAAGATAGTTGGGTAAACGGTGGTGTCGGATGTAAGGTGGATTGGCTACAATAGCCTTGAATAAACCATCAGGTGGATCAAGGATAAAATCGGTTATCTGAACATTGGCAAGGTCGCTTTCTGATAAACCGTTATGACGCGCCTGTTGCAATACATCTGGATATATCTCCGTACCCAACAAGGTAAGCCTTTCACCGACTTCATTAGCTATAGTCTTAGCAGCGCGGAAAAATGCACCTGCACCAACAGCAGGGTCAAATATGTGATTAGAACCACCGGCAATAACATATCCAACCATAGCTTCAGCTACCCAATCAGGCGTCCAGAACTGACCTTTTTCCCTGAGTGCTTCTCTTTCGGGGCCTGTACTAGGTAGTTTTGGGTGATTTATTTGTCTTGCCATTATTACCTATCACCACTGGATGCATTATCCAACATTTTTAAGGCTTCAGGTCTGATCACTAAACTGCCCCCTTCGAATCTAACGTAAGGCAGTATATGACCATTTTTATCTTCAATATATGCAGGAACCAGGGATGGTTCTTCTTTTGCTTCACCAAGTGGGTAAGCGTAATGATAATAAAATTTGTAGATAATCTTCTTGGAAGTAGCGCCACCGGGTGCTTGAAAGGTCTGCACAGTTGGTTCTATTTTAACACTAATTATTAGTTCTTCTGCTTTATCTAAAGCAAGACCAAAAGCCAAGTCATAGAAAACATGCCAGATATGAATTTTAACACCGCTCTGCTCTAATCAGCCAGTTTCGTACCAGTTCTCGCTTCGCTTCATCCATAAAGCACTTTCCCTCGTTCGAGAATTTCACTCTCAAGGGATGCGTGAACATTACGAAACCGCTCGACCTCAGCACGAGTTTTTATCAGAATATCTTTAGAAACTTTCACACTGCGTAAACACCTGTAGGCACGCATAGCGCGCTGTGCTGGTGGAACATCACTATCTGATACAACCACGAGTAGATCTAGATCACTATCTTCGTTCGGTATACCCCACGCATGAGATGCAAATAGAATAATTTGCTCCGGCTGAAACTCAGTCACCAGATGCCTTACTATTTCTTTGAGCAGATCGTTAGATATAGTTTTCATATCTAAGTTTTCTGAACTTTTAATTGCAAGCCTATAATACTACTTATCTTTTTAAATAGGTTTCTATGCTAGGCGAAGTTTCTGTCTAAATCTGTTTCGCTAAAATGTCACCTACCAACTGCGACGACCGCCGCCCCTGCTTCCACCACCTCCACCTCTACTACCTCCACCACCACCGCTACCGCCTCTTCGGCCTCCTCCCATACCACCTCCACCGCCTCTTCGACCTCCTCCCATACCACCTCCACCGCCTTCACGACGTTCGGTTCGTGGTCGAGCCTCGTTTACATTTAGAGTCCGTCCCTTAAACTCCTTTCCGTTCAAACCGTTGATAGCTGCCTGAGCCTTATCTTTTTCAGGCATCTCCACAAATCCAAATCCTCTCGATTCGCCGCTGAACTTATCCTTAATAATGTTCACAGACGTAATCTGTCCGAAACCCTCAAAAAGCTGTCGCAGGTCGTCTTCAGTGACATCACGCGACAAATTACCTATATAGATGTTCATTCAAATAACCTCCTGTTTTATTTACTCCTCAACCAACTAACATACAAAAACCTCGCCTAACTCTTCTTTGAATCCGGTGTATTACCCTAATTCACATGCAGTATACCCTAAGAATCTCAGATATAAACCCCTCACAAAAATATGATAAAGTAACCAATTTCCATTGTCCTTAGGAAACTGCTTAAAGATTATAATTAGTCAAACCTTCTTTTTAGACCTTTTTTGGCACCTCGTTTCGGTGTTATGTCTACGCTTTCTTTATTTCATCACCCACTACTTCCCTTCCACATAATTTATTCCCTGTACCAATCAACAGTGGGAACACGAACGGCAACTACCTCCGCGCGAACACACTCCTTGTCTTTTGAAAATAATGAACAGTCAACAACCGTCTTTCTTCCCTTAATCTCTTTAACCCTTGCTCTAAGGACAATGGATTCGCTTATCGGTGTCGGTCGGAGATAGTCTATTTTTAAAGATGCTGTAACATACCAGATAAACGGCTCTGTATTTAACTCCCGCCCTTCCCTTTTGTAAGCATCGGCAATAGCGGTGCAAATCGAGTGACAGTCTATTATGGTAGCGATAATACCACCATTCAGAAAGTGTTTGGGGCCAGCCATGTGATATTCTCTCGACTTCCATGTGCAAACCGATTCGTCACCTAAGAAATAGCTTTTTAAATGGAGTCCATGCTCATTACTACTTCCACAGCCCCAGCATTGGTTTTTTTCCATGTAATCCTGAATTGCTATTTGATCCATCAATCTACCTCCAGTATTGATTGTCGCCGTCTTGGTTAAATATTGTTTTGATGTAATCACAAAATGTTATAATTAGATTGTTAAATATGCAAACTAGTCAGTATGGTAATATAATTGTGAACTTTAAAACTTTAAGAGTCCATTCCTAATCAAATAGAAGGCAAAATGAGGGCATTACCTCCACGAATGCAAGACATACTCTATCACGACTTGATTCTTCCCGAAGAATCACTCGAAATAAGAAAAAAGATAAGAGAATTCGCTGTTAAGGAGATCGCCCCTATAGTTCATAGTATCGGTCAAAAAGAGGAAAGTAGAGAAAACTTCCCTTTTGATATATTCCAAAAAATAACCGATGAAGATTTTTTCAAAGTCCCATTTCCAAAAGAATATGGGGGATTGAATTTGAAATATCCCGCATGTGCTACTGTGGTAATCATTGAAGAGCTGGCGTATATGACAAATAGCCTAGCTGCAATTTTTGATGCCCATTGTATATTGGCGGGTAACGCATTGATGAAATATGGGTCAGATTCGATAAAGCAAAGATATTTAGTGCCATTGACTAGTGGGAAAATGATTGGCTCTTTTGCAACATCTGAGACCACCACAAGCTCTGACCTTTCACCACAGGCTTTAAAGACTAGGGCTGTAAAGAAGGGGACTAAATACGTTGTAAACGGACACAAGCGTTTTATAACTAATGCTTGTGTGGCAGATTTTGTAACAGCGTTGGTTAATATAGATGGCAAGTTGAGTATGCTTGTAATTGAGCTAAATTCAAAAGGATGTAAGGTCGGTGAGCCCGATAAGAAAATGGGAAATAAGGCGTGGCTTACTTCGGATATATATTTTGAAGATGTAGAGGTTCCAGAAGAAAATTTAATAGGCAAAGAAGGTAAGGGCTTGCATATAGCACTTGCAACACTAACTTATGGCAGAGTGGGTATAGGCGCTAGTGGAGTTGGTATGGCACAATCGGCTTTTGACGAATCAGTCGAATATATGAAGAAAAGAGAAGCATTTGGGAAAAAGCTTCATGAATTTCAGTACTGGCAGTTCCTTCTAGCTGAACGGGCAATCCAAATTGAAAATGCGAGGAATCTTTATTCTAAAGCTGCTCTACGGTTGGACCAACGCATAGAGTTTCCTGAGCCTGAGTCAGCGGGTGCGAAATATTATGGCACAAAATGTGCTGTAGATATGGCCAGAGACGCTGTCCAGATCTTTGGTGGTTATGGTTATATCAAGGAATTGGCACATGACCAATCAACTTATAAAGTTGAAGAGATCTATAGAGACAGTAAAGTTGGGGAAATAATCGAAGGAACTAACGAAATACAGAAGTTGATTATAGCAAGAGCAATATTTGGTAAAGAGTGATGCTTAAGAGAGACCAGGTTTATTTAGGATGATACCTTCCGACGAAACTTTTAACGGATCGTTTCCCTTCAAACCACATTTTTGTGAAGCCGCGGGCTTTCGTATGCACTACGTAGATGAAGGGAAAGGTGAGCCAATTATTTGCCTTCACGGCGAGCCAACGTGGGGATATTTATATCGAAAATTTATCCCACCGCTTTCAAAGACAAACAGGGTGATTGTGCCGAACCACATGGGTTTTGGAAAAAGCGAAACCCCTCAAGATAAAGAATACCGTCTTTGGACCCACGTAGAAAACCTAGCTTTGCTTATCGAGGAGTTAGACCTTTGGAACATTACTTTTGTCATTCAAGACTGGGGCGGTCCAATAAGTGCTGGATACACTGTTCGACATCCTGAACGGGTCAAACGCTTTTGCCTCATGAATACCCTTCTTGGCTATGGAGCTCTGGTGAGCAAAATTCCACCTCTGCATACTTCACCCTGGTTTACCTGGATTGCTGAAAAACTAAATGATGGCTCATATTATGAAGTGATGGGAAACCTCGGTAGTACCGTTCTAAGCGTCATGAAAATTTTAGGTTTTGAGAACTCGGCGGTTGTCAACGAAACCTGGCTACGTGCTTACTCCGCACCCTTCGAGAGTAAAGAAGAATGCATGGGCGCCATAGAATTCCCACTCGATGTGGCGCTGCAAAGGATAACCAATTATGTTAAGGAGGGAGCAGGCGGCCTTGAAGAGTTGCGCAAGAAACATGCCATGCTGGCCGAAGGGATGCTCGATAGAGCTATTCCTCCGGAGAGAGCAATTGCTGACTTTAAAATCCTATTCCCTGACGGTCCCTTAGTCGAACTCGAGAACGTTGGCCACTTCTGCCAGGAAGATTCCGCGGAAACCCTTGTCGCCTTGATCCAGCAGTTTATTCAGACGACAAAGTAAAATCTAGTTTAATAATTGCAGTTATCCCAAATACTTGTCATATACTTCCTTAGCCCAGAAAATCTCCGTGCCGGAAGAAAGGAGCGCGGTCATCATAATAGCCTCCCCAATCTCTTCTTTGCTTATGCCTAACGCAATAGCTTTTTTTATACGGGATTCCGTGCAATGTGGGCATCTACCATGTACCGATACCGAAATCGCAATCAGGGCTTTTGTTTTTTTATCTAAAACAGTTTCGCCTTCGACCGCATTATAGAAACTCCACCAGCCTTCAGCCATCTCCGGAGCCCTTTTCTCAAACCATCTTTTGTCGTCTGCCATTTTTACGTTCCTCCTTTATTATTAATCTTTATAAAGTCTAACATATAAGCCGAGAGCATCTAACAAATGCTCTTAGCAAAGAAATACCGTACTCTAAAACGTACAAGTTCTTTGACATCTTTTTAGGCGTATGATAGTTTGTGTTATAAAGTAGCCTGGAGGTTTAGATGCAGTATTTACACACAATGATTCGCGTTGGAAACCTTGAAAAATCAATACAATTTTATACTGAGGTTCTCGGACTTAAACTGCATAGAAAACAAGACTACCCAGGAGGAAAATTTACGCTGGCTTTCCTGGGTACTGGGGGAGATACCGAGCCGTTTTTAGAATTGACCCACAACTGGGACATTGATAGGTACGACCTTGGCAGCGGTTACGGTCACATGGCATTCGGTGTGAAGGACATTTACGAAACCTGCAAGAAGATTGAGGAACTTGGCGGAAAAATCGTAAGGGCACCCGGACCGATGAAACACGGAAAAACCGTAATTGCTTTCATAGAAGACCCCGATTCATATAGGATTGAATTGATTGAACGACCTAGTGCCACTTCCAGCTATTAGCAGATTTTATACACTTACTTTGTAATATCCGAGTACATTTATTGGGCATCCATAACTTTTGTAGAGACGCAAAATTTGCGTCCCTCCGAAGTCTTATCACGGACATCATTTGTCTCTTTCCTGTCGCTTTTTCCATATTTTTTGGAGGTATTTCTTTAGATTTGTCTCTCTGCCTATGTCGGTTGGTTCGTAATAGATTTTATCTTTAAGCTCATCGGGCAGATAGTTTTGCTCTACAAAATGATCCTCAAAATTGTGCGAGTATTTATAATCCTTGCCGTACCCAATATCCTTCATTAACTTCGTAGGAGCATTTCTTAGGTGAACAGGAATAGGAACATACGGCCTCTCATGCACATCCGCTAATGCTTTTCCAATCGCAGCATAGGAGGCGTTGCTTTTGGGACAGGATGCAAGATAAGTCGTTGCCTGTGCAAGGATTATCCGAGCCTCAGGCATTCCAATGTAGGTTACAGCAGTAAAACAAGCCGTTGCCAGTGTCAGTGCATATGGTTCGGCGTTGCCAATATCTTCCGACGCAAGGATTATAAGGCGTCGTGCGATAAATTTCGGGTCTTCCCCTGCTTCAAGCATCCGTGCCAGATAATACACCGCCGCGTCAGGGTCGCTTCCCCTCACGCTTTTTATGAATGCTGAAATAGTGTTATAATGCTCCTCACCGCTCTGGTCATATTTGTAGTGATGTACCTGATATGCCTCGCGAATTTTAGCTCTGTCAATTTTGATTGGAATTTTTCCTCCACTCAAAGCAATTGCTACTTCGAGTGCATTCAGCATAACCCTCGCATCGCTCCCGCATAGCCTGATAAGTTCCTCTTTAGCATCCGGCGTAAACTCAACGTTCTTTACAAACTCATCCTCAACCAAAGACCTGTTTAAAATAGCCTCAAGCTCTGAATCCGTCAGTGGATCCAGCACATAAACCTGACACCTTGAAAGCAGTGGAGATATAACCTCAAACGATGGGTTCTCGGTTGTGGCACCAATAAGGATCAGCGTGCCGTCTTCTACACTTTTGAGAAGAGCGGCTTGTTGGGCTTTGTTGAAGCGATGAATCTCGTCAATGAATAAAATTGTACGTTTTCCAATCCTCATTGAGTTTTCGGCACTTTCTATAATCTCACGGAGTTCCTTCACTCCAGATGAAATCGCATTCACCTGAAAAAACTCTGCATCGAGTTTAGTTGTAATAAGTCTGGCAAGAGTTGTTTTCCCTGTTCCAGGAGGTCCCCACAAAATCATCGAGCGGATATTTCCGCTTTGGATCATCTTGCGAATCGTTCCCTCAGTACCTACGAGATGGTTTTGTCCTATAAATCCATCAAATCCGTTGGGACGCATTCTTTCGGCAAGAGGAACCATGGATTTTGGCGGTTTAAAGAGCGAAGAGCTATTTTTATCTAATTTTGTAGAATTTTTTGCCATTAAAAAAGGTTAGATTGATATGAAGAAGAAATCAAATGAAGACTAGGTAATGAGAAAATTCCAGCCAATTTTAAAAAATCTCTTCGGGTTAACATTGTCACCACTGATGAGTATCTAGAAGCCGTCTCATAAATTCCCTTGGTGTCATTCTGAAAGAGCCCTTCGAACATTCTCAGGATGACACAGACCCTTTATGAGATGAGTTCTAGTTTACTGGTAATTATACACGCCGTGCATTTTGAGACGCGATTCCGGGTCTGGAATGAGGTTATGGGAAGTTTTAAGGAAGATCTTTCCCGTGTTGCTTTATCTGAAAATATAAGTATTGTAGGCTCACAAGGTTTTAGGAGGGTGCAGCCTCAATCGCGTGTAAGATACCAAAGAATGTGCGCCGGGCGGAGATTAGCTTCAATCCTGCTTGCCGGACAAGTTCAAGAGGTTCCCGGTTCCAGTGACAGCAAAGCTGCTTCGCATGTTTATCCGCTCTACGATCCTGCAAGCATCCTAACCACTCACGGTCGCTTCTCCCGTGCTCAAGAAGTAAAATCCGACCTTCCGAATGGCATACTCGCGCCATTTCTTTGAGAGCAATCAAGGGATCTGGAAACGTGCATAAACTCAGAGAATCAACAACCGTATCAAAACTTCTATCAGGAAATGCAAGGTTCTCCGCATCCATAACCAAAAAGCTGATGTCAATCCCCAGCTCGTTTGCCCGATTGCGTGCAATATCCAACATCTTAGGACTCAAGTCCACAGCGATAATTTGGCGGTTCTTAGGATAGAATCTGAGGTTCTTTCCCGTCCCTATGGCGACCTCTAAGATTCTCCCCGACGCCTTTTGGAATAGACGGCGCCTGAGTTTTCTTAGACCTAAAAGCTCGGGTATTCCCTCGGCAAGATCGTACCACGGAGCAAACCTGTTATATTTCCGTCGAATTTCTTCTTTAATACCCTTAGCGTTCACTTCGCCATTCTTGTCCATGAAGTTATTTCCCATCTAAAGCATACCAGCTAGATTTCTGAGCCAGCAAAACACCCTTTAAATGAACTTCGGTTACTTACGAGAACCTCAATTAACGAGCGTTAGACATAAGAATATAATTGTAGGGGCAACCCGCCGGGTAGCCTTTACTAGTACTATATGTGTAGGGAACGCATATCTGTCCTGAGCTATGTCGAAGCATATGTTCCCCCCTGCTTTTATATGTCAAAATTTATGTCAATATTAAAAATCAGGAAACCCCGCTACCCCGAATCTTCATCTTTCATCATTGTTAGGATTAATCGTTAAGCCTTCATCCGGCTTTGATATATTAAAAATGCAATCCTTCAGGTAACCTTATCCGGATGAAAAAAAATGCTTGGATTTCAGGAATCTTGTTAGTTGCTTATTGCGCCTTAATATTTTATCTCTCATCTCTCCCAGGCAGTTCAATAAGCTTTCTGCCATTCTCTGATAAAGTTAAACACTTTTTTCTCTACTTGGGCTTTGGTTCAATCTTTGCATATTTCTTAAAGAACCTAAAATCAGACTTGCCCTCGGTTGCAATAGGAATCGTTACATTATTCTTCATACTCATTTATGGATTAAGTGATGAGATTCATCAGCTATTTGTTCCAGGAAGAACGTTCGATTTGAGAGATTTACTTGCAGATGGATTTGGAGGAACTTCAGGAGGTTTCCTAATTCTTTTTTTGCATGAATTTTCTAGAACATCCGGTAAAGTTTCGACAAAGAATAAGGAAAGGAATCCGCAGTAATCAGCAAAACAATTAACGTTTCTTAACATTCACTCTGTTTGATCTTATAGTTGATACCAACCTTCTCAATCTTTTTCTCTCTATAATTTGTCTAAGTTTTGAAGAATCAGTTTTTTTAGTTATATATATAACATTGGGGAAATTAAGTTTTTCTTCATTCTGATTGGCTAATAAAATAACCTTCGTATAAGGGCTTTTTTTCGTTATTAAATTTAATAGAGTATTAAGGTCCATTAGAGCAGATCTGTTGTCAAGAAATAGAAAGTCAGGTTTTGTTTCGTTGAAACATTCTTCAACCTCTTCACCGTTTGAAACTTTGGCTACTACTTTCAAATTACATTTATCTTCAAGAACCTTATGAATTCCATTCAGGAAAAATTTTGAGCTTGATACCAATAGTATTTGGATAGGTTTATTTAAACTCATGGTTTCATCCTCCTTTCCAGCAAGTTTTTAAAAACATAAAAAATATAAAAAGTTTTCACTGAGAATGTGATTACTATTGGCGCTGCAAGCAAGGAACAATACTTGGACTGAATTTCAGCTATCCCATCCCGTAACCTAAGTATTCATTGTATTACACTTCAGATACAAATGTCAAGTACTACTTAAGATAACTTCAAGCAACACTTTTAATTCAATACTTCTAATAATTAACAATGAGGGATAACTAGCTTCAATCATTANNACAATGAGGGATAACTTGCTTCAATCATTATAATTATTGAGTTGGAAACCAATTTGTGAGTGTCTTAGAGTACCGCTATCACAACCGCTTAAGAGATTCTCCCCAGGCGGGTGGAATTGATGAGCCAGATATTTTCCACTTCACAAATTTTGTCTCAGACAGATGTCTCCTCATCCCTATCATCGCTTCTCTATGGGCTCCACTCCGTACATACTCCATTAAAGCATCCTCATCTTACCATACCGACAAAGTCCAGAATCTCCGTTGTAGAATGTATGCCAGAAGAGAATATCCGATAAGGTACCTTGACTCCTTCAACTGATTTTGGATAGCGCGTGTATAGAGCAGGAACTTAGGTAGTTTCCAAAAGCTTTTAAGTGGAAGGCAAGATCAGGGCAAAATACTCTCTGTCGGGACTGGTTTTAGCGAATGATTTCCATTTTAATTCGGGCACTTATAAAACTCCTCCATGCGCGTTACCTTTGCGACAAGCTGAGGCAAATCTATTTGCTCTCATCTTATACGCATTTTTTCCCATATATCGATCAAAGATAGAATTTCTCTCTCAGCAAATGGCAATAAGATAAATCGACTTTTAACATTGGATTTTAACTTGTTTAAAAACTTGCGAGGAATTCT
>JACPIY010000019.1 GCA_016187835.1 Deltaproteobacteria bacterium
CTATCGGTAGAGAGAACCTCCATATGGCTGGGTCTGGAATAGCCCAGGAATATCCCATAAAGAAGGCTTACAAACATCCCTCCTACACTGTATTTACTCTCACGACGTCCCTCTACTGTGACCTTTTCCTGCAAAGCCTTTTCTATCTTATGATGCTTAAGGAATCTCCTTATAAGTCCTGTACCACCAAACCTGTCCTGAGCAAGGTCGAAGGGACGGGTGAGGTTCTTACCTGTAAACTCTTCGGTAACCACCTCTACTTTTTGCTTGTGTTTTTTACCTTTTTTAGATATAGTTTTTTTCACTTTTTTAGTGCCTCCTCTATATTCATTATGGTATTTAAAACACCCTTATTTTACTATAGTTGGAGGCATTTTTCTTTAAATAAATACTGCGTTAACGCATAATCTGGGTTAATTAAAAGAGTTCATCAGGATAATGAGAAAAATAAGGAATATTATTTACTTCGTTCCCCAAAAAAGTAGAGAATCATTAAGACAACAAGTAAGAGAAAATAACGAAAAGATAATTGCATATTTGCAAGAAATAAATCTCAGTAAGCATCAGATGGATAGAATTCTCTCGGTTATCAGAAGTTATATAAATCAGATAGAGGAAATTCAGAAGCAGCTTGGAAAGGTTCAAAAACACTGTAAAAACTCAAGGGTCCAAACAAAATATAATATGAGAATAAAATTCCAGAGCATTATAAGAGAAGCGGGTGGGAACGCTATAAGGCTTAGAAGAACTCTTCAGAGGGTTAAATGTGGGCAAGAAAAGATGTATAGGGCCAGAAGAAAACTGATTGAGTCCAACCTAAGGCTGGTTGTAAGCGTTGCGAAAAGGTATATCAACCGGGGCCTTCCATTTTTAGACTTAATCCAAGAGGGAAATATCGGGCTTATGAGAGCTGTTGATAAATTTGAATATAATAGAGGATACAAGTTTTCATCATACGCTATGTGGTGGATAAGGCAGGCGATAACCAGAGCTATTGCGTATCAGTCGAGAATAATAAGGATTCCCGTTCACATAACTGAGACTATGAACAGATTAACTAAGGTTTCAAGGCTTCTTGTCCAAGAACTTGGACGGGAGCCGTTCCCAGAAGAGATAGCAAAAAAAGTTGGAATGTCGATAGACAAGGTTTCTGGAATTCTGAAAATCGAAAAGGATCCGACTTCACTCGAAAACCCTTTCGGAGACGTAGAGAACAGTAAGCTTATTGACCTTATAGAAGATACAAACGCAGCATCTCCAATTGAGGTTATTGAGATGAGGGAGCTCAGGCAAATCATAAAAGATGCTTTTTCTTTGGTTCTCAATGCTAGAGAATAAAAGATAGTAGGACTTCGCTTCGGAATCGAAGGGCAAAGAGAGCATACACTTGAAGAGGTGGGACAAGAGTTTCCGTTTACCAGAGAGAGGACACGACAAATCGAGGTAAAAGCGATAAAGGAGTTGAAGCGTGCACTACGGGATAAAGTTTATCCAAGATGTAAGACAAAAACTAAGCAAGACAGAGAAAACCATGATTAAGGTGAAATGGATTTACGAATCACCCGGTGAGGATGATCGCAAGTGTTTCCTGGTGGAGCGGCTGTGGCTCTTGGGATCGCAAAAAAAGCAGCCTACCTGACTGATTGGCTAAAAGTTCTGTCACATTGTTGCGCATTAGGTAAGTGGTTTGGTCATGATCCAAAGCGCTGAGGCAGGTTCCGGCAGCGCCATGAAGTGGGGTTACAAGTGTCGAAAAGTAAGCTCTGCTTAAACAATTGGTCGAAAGAGCTCACCAACGGACTGTGATATTTTTTACTCGGCTAGGAATGCAAGGGGCAATATTGTCGTAGTGCTCAAAGACCTGATAGAAAGACTCTGCTAGTAGAGTAATAGAATTAAGAAGTCATCGATTCATGGGGTACGTTATATGTCGATGTATGTACTTGAGCATTTATACCGACAGATTATGGAAAAAGCCCGGCGTGCAATTATCCAGGCAATGGGTGATTACTTTACTGAGGAGCAGATTCATGGCCGCTTGAACGCAATCCCTTCTGGTGCGGTGGTAACCTTGATGTTTGTGATAACTTCATCATGCCTGGTATCGATGATAGAAACAGTATCGACTCCGGTATTGGTCACAAACAGTAGCTTCCCATCCGCTGAAAAAGAGATCCCATGTGTTCCAGCATCGGGTGCAATTGTAATAGTCTTTACGACCTGGTTTGCTGCTATGTCAATCTTTTGCACCGTTCCACGGCCATCGTTAGTGACATAAGCGTATTTCTGATCAGGAGCTACAGTAACCTGAACAGGTCCAGGGTCAGTATGGATATGCGCGATTACGCGGAGGGTCGGGACATCAATTACTGCCACAGAATTGGAATTGTGACAAGCGGCATAGACACGTTTGGTGTCTCGTGTCGCTCCAGCACCGAGTGGACCATAACCAACAGGAACAGTGGCGATCACCTCTCGAGTCTGTCTTAGAATCACGTTAACGTTCCCGCTTCCGAAGTTCGTTACAAAGAGTTTATCACCAACCAGAATAGGGAAGTGTGGCATGTTGCCAACTTTAACAATAGCGAGAATATTGAATGTTACTGGATCGATAATCGTGACCGTATCATCAAATTCATTAGTCACATAGGCTTCACTGCCATCTGGACTGAAAAAGGTATGCCGTGGACCGTTTCCAGTGCGGATTGTTTTGACTACATGGTCTGTATAAGTATCGATGATTGAAACTGTACTGTCATTGTTATTGGTTACCCACGCAAACTTCTGATCTGGACTGAGGAATATATTATGATCCTGAACACCAACTGATATTCTAGAAATAAACTTTCTGGTTGCAACGTCAATGACTGAAATCATACCCCCAAACCAAGAGGTAACATATATTTTCCCGGCTGCCGGGACTTTGGATCTAGCTTGTGCTCCGGAAATCGGGGCAATAGTGCCCAACAAAAGGTATAAAACTATTACTAGCTTATAGAAACTAGGAAAGTGCACTATGTAATTATTCATATCACAAGAACCCATTAATATAAACAAAAATTTTCCCATAAGTAAAACTCATTACCTGTATACTGAATTTACAATTTTGTGTGAGGAGTTTATTATCATGGTCGATCTGAATATGTTTTTACTAATTCTAGGGTCAAATTATTGTAATTGTTTACCGCATGGATGTGCATGAGGTTTACTAACGGTTCCTGCTAAAGAATTGAATTTTCTAGATCATCTTAGATCATGTGCAGATATTTTTGATAGGAAAGAGTAAATTTCATTGGAACTATGACTACAATGTAAGCAGATTGTAGAATCCGTGTTTGCTTTTTACATTCCATAGAATTTTGGCCTAAGCCCATGTAATTAGTATCCTTTATCCTCATAATTGTCCAATAAATTAGGGGGGGTAAGACAAATGAGATGAAAAATTTGAATGTCTTCTAAACTCATTAAATTATGTTGTTACCGGCGGGATTTGAATCCACGACCCCAGGATTAGGAATCCTTTTTAAGGGAGTTTTGTAACTGATTGAAAACCTCAGCTTCTTTTATAACTGCTTGATAAAAATGAAGATTTTCGAATGCAACTACGTGCAATAAGTGCAATTAAAAACATCGATGTACAAATGATTCATAGAATTTTCTTAGACGGGAACTTTTTTCTGAATTCGTCTGAATGCCGACCCCCTAAAATCGGCTTTATGACGCTCGATTATTTTTATTATGAAGTTGTGCTCGCCCCATGCTGTATCGTCTTGAAAGGGCGTTTAATAAAGATCTTTGACTTGAAGCTTCTTCAGGCATAAGCCACCATATTCGAACGTCATTCATGGATGTATACAATTGTATTGAGTTATGGGTCACAAAAGAGTATTCAATTGGTGTATGGTAAGCTCATAAGATTTAAAGATCTCAAACCAATTTAAGGTTCGGAAATCGTCTAAGGGTGCCGAGAGAAAATTTTTCATAACAAGAAATTATTTCTGTGATATAATCCTAACTCAACAAGTTTACGCATAGATGAGGAGGAAGGAGAAATGGCAAAAGCAAAGAAAGTAAAACAACTGAGCTTCACCATGCCAAACAGGGTTGGATTGCTTTCCGAGGTTTCCACTGCTGTTTCGGGTGCAAAGGTAAATATCAACACCATATGTGCATACGAAATGGGGGACAACGCATATTTTATGTTAACCACAGATGGTAATGCGAGGGCTAGGAAAGCACTCGCTAAACTAGGGATTGAGGCCAAAGATGAGGATGTCGTTGCAGTAGAAATGCCAAACAAGATAGGAGAATTACAGAAGGTTGCAAAAAAGATTGCTGATGCAGGCATCAATATTAATTACGTATATGGAACGACAGGAACTGGCAAATCCTCGACCTGTGTGCTTCAAACATCGGATAATGCAAAAGCAAGTAAAGTGATTAATAAGTAAATGGGTATTTTAAATTCAGAATCTTAAATTCTGCAGATATTCAAAAGGCAAACCTAACGGCACTCATTCTTTCTTTATATGCCTCAAGATTAAAAAATATATCCAGACAAAGCTACATTCCCAACTGATTTTATTCTCATAAAAACAGTTGTATTATTACTCATATCTACTGAATGAATCGATCACTTATCTGGATGGGATTATTTATTGGTTCGACAATAGGCGGTTTACTTCCGCAATTATGGGGAGCCGGAATATTTTCTTTGTCTGCCATTATCCTTTCTTTTCTTGGGGGATTAGCCGGGATTTGGTTAGGCTATAAAATCGGACAGTCTATCTAAATCATCTGAGTATGCCCAAACTTATATTACCTTCTGTTTTAAGATTCAAGGTAATGCTTAATTTCGAAAATCCGCTTATTTACTTTAGCAACAAGCTCAAACATGATTGTAATATTGCGACCACAATACTCTAACAAGGGGGCTGTTGGGTCTACTTAACCACGTTGGCCCTCCTTTTTTATAAATACCGCAAAGTCTTTTGACTGAAAGTCTCATCTGTTATCATTTATAAGGCTAAAACAACGTTCTAGAACTTTTAAAAAGAATACATTTGGCGAGATGAAATAGGTCCATGGTTTTTATCTCTGAATTAATGGTCGAATCCTAACTCGCCAGTATCTAGCTCGTTTTATCGAGACAGCAGGATGGTTTAAAAAATTATGCCTTTTGTTTTTGACAAAATTTATAGCGAGATTCAATCTGCTGGACTATTAAGCCACCGATTTAAAATCCTTATTGATTCTAGAAAAGATTCAAGCGATCTTTTTAATTTTCTAAAAAACGCTTTCACCTTAAATTCTTATCTCGAATCTATACCAGATTGTCCGGCTACTCTAGAAATAATATCAAACCTACAGTACCAAGGAGAAAGTTTTAAAATCTTTCCTGTTTTGAGTCTCTCAGAAAATCCAATAGACAACGAACAAATTTTGAATTTAGCGAAAACAAACAACATTGATTTTCCTGTCACTGAAAATAAAGAACTCATAAATCTAGCAAAAAAGGAACGCGAAAGTCTCTTCGATACCGGAATTTACAGAGAAGGACTCAGGGCCCTTGAGGTTTTTGTTCGAGGCCATAAAATTCCTTGGTTTTTTGATCATCCTTTATGGAATATGTCATGGACGGTGGCTTACACCACGTGCGATGAGTTTGGCCTAAAAGCAAACGTATTATACGAAGTGAGCTTTAGAAAATTAGAACTTGATCGAGAAACCCTTGAATTAACCAGATCCCTATTGCTCAACAGGGTGTCTAATATACTCTATACAAGAGATAAACTCTTGTTTTATGTTCAGCAAAGGAGATTCGCAAAGCGCCAGAAATGGAAAAGGCAAGGTTTTCAATTCGAAGCCTCCTACTATCTAAATTTCTATTACCTTCTTATTTGGGGAGGCATAGATCAGCTTTCAAGAATAATAAACCACGCACTCAATCTTAATGTTCAAAGAAAAAAAGCGGGCGGATCTAGAGAAGACTTTGTTAAAAAAATTGAGGAATCTAGCCCTAAATTAGCCAGTGTATTCAAACAAGAAGATTTTAAGAGGTGGATCGAGCAATTGAGGCGTAACCGACATTTCACCGCTCATCAGGGAAGCATTATTCTTTCACCAATCATTGAAAAGCCAGAAAAGGAGCCAACGGATGAAGAACTCGATCAAGAGGCAAAGTCGAACCCAACTTGGCATGTTATGAAGAAAACGCTATCACCGGAACTTCTTAACTGGTATGAAAAATCCTTAAAAGAAAGCTTGAGAATAGCTAAATACAGAGTAATTGTTGATGATGCTATGATAATACCTGAGGGGGACAAACAATTTTACTTCAGACCTCTCGCAAATATAGAATGGGATTTTAATAATTTTAGATTATTTACAATCCAAGGATTAGAAGCACTTCGAGAATCTATTCAAGAGCAGAAAAATCACAAGAATCATATGTGACCGAGGCACGAAATTGGACCCTGGCAAAGGTAAATCGAATTTTTGATCTTATGTACCATACATTCAATAATCCATAAATCAGGCGAATATCATTTCATAAAGAAATAAACAGGTTCCAAAACCCTTTTATTTACATTACCCGTGAGCTCAAACTCAATTGTAAAATTGCGGCCATAATGGTCTGACGAAGTGACCTCACTAAGATAAGTGATTAGAAGAAATCGAAAACATTTGTTCCCTCAAAAGTCACATTTCTCCACCTATTTTATCTTTTCTGAATAGCTATACTCCATGTATAAGAAAAATGTAAGACCAAATGTTATCGGTATTTACGCCGCTCTCTTTCTTTGAAGTGAACGGACTAATTTCGCATTCTCCCAAAACCAAGTTCCAACAAAATTCACTACTTGACCCCAATTTCCACACCTATCGATAAAAATCTGCAAGAGCCTATACTAATAATGCTTGTGGATAAGTTTTCCCTTAATTTTTTGTAAATTTGGTAATATAAACCTAGCTGCCGCAATAGCCACGGCACGAAGATAGAGAAACCTGTTTTCACTTATCGATCCGTGCCGTTAGCGCACACGCAAAGCTGTGGGAAACACCAGGTCTCACAATTACTCAACGCGCCCTTCCACCTTGGGTGAGCGACGATAGGTGGGAGGTGAGCTACCTGGACTTCCCTTTGTGGAGGAACAGCCTGGAAAGGACGATTGTCCTTGAGCATCCTCCAGATTACGGCAAGAAGTTTTCTTGCCGTGGCGACTGCGGCAACAGACGAACATTTCCGCTGGTTGATCTTTCTATAGTACCATCCAAAGCCGGGTTTTCTTTTACACAAGAGCTGTAGTTGTGCAACTTCAATCATTGTCCATCGGAGCCAACGCGATCCTTGTTTCGTAATATGTCCATGGCGTGTTTTCTCTCCAGAGGCGTATGTCGATGGTACTAATCCTGCGTAGCTCATGAGTTTCTTTGGAGACGAGGAGAAACGGTCAATGGTGCCAATCTCAGCCATAATGGCAAGACGAATAATAAAAGAAGAAATCAAAGTATATGACGGAAAGAGTAAAGACATGATGGAAAGAGGAATGGTTAAAAAGGAGCTTTTATGAGTGATACGAGGTTGTTAACTGTAAAAGACGCTTCGCAGTATCTTGGCATTCCGGAGTGGACACTCAGGGGCAAAATAAGGCTCCGTGAGATCCCATTTGTCAAACTCGGCTCCGGGAAAAAAGGGGCGGGTGTATTTTGACCGTGAGGATCTGGATGAGTGGATCGAGAAGCACAAAATTCATCCGGTTGATGGGGTATGGAGTGAAGCTGGTTAACTCATCTGTATATTCCTTTCTTGGATTCAAAAGGTAGGATGATAGGAGGGAGATGGAACAAAAAAACAACAGGGAGGACATAGTCATGGGAGTATATCAAAAAGGCAATAGATGGTATATCGACTACTACTTACCGGAAGGCAGGAGGAAGAGGGAAGTAGTTGGACACACAAAGAAGGTTTCAAAAACGGTGGCTGAGAAAGCACTAAAAGCCAGAATCGGTGAAATAGTTCAAGGAAAGTTTAGTTTAGAAAAAGCTAACAAGCCTGCCCTATTTGACCGGCTTGTAGAGAGGTACTTAGAGTACGCAAGAGATAATCACCGGGCTTATAAAAGAGACGTTACAATCAGCAAGGTTTTACTCAAATTCTTTAACAAGATCTTACTTGGTAATATTACTTCATGGCACGTTGAGAAAATTAAATCTCATAGAAAAGGGGAGGGAAAATCACTTTCAACTATCAATAGGGAACTAACTGTTTTAAAGCGGGTTTTTAATCTAGGAATCCAATGGGGTTTAACAAACCATAATCCGGTTAAGGGAGTAAAGTTTTTTAAAATAACTTCGGGAAAACTCAGAGTGCTGAGTGTGGAAGAATTCCAAAGGCTGTATTACGCAGCTTCAGATCACCTTAAACCCATTCTTCAAACTGCAATCTCCACCGGTATGCGTAGGGGTGAAGTTCTAAATCTAAAGTGGGAAGATATAGATTTCAAAACAGGGGTAATCTATGTTAAAGATAGCAAGAATTATGAACCCCGATCGATCCCAATGAGTGAAAGGCTGAAAGAAACTCTTGAGGAGCTTAGAAGGAACTGCGACAGCGAATATTTATTCCCCAATACTGATGGAACACCAATAGAGTCAGTTAATAGATCATTTCATACAGCGTTAAGAAAATCAGGGATAGCCTATGGCACCTTCCATTCATTAGGACACACATTTGCAACTTGGGCAGTTATGGCCGGAGTTGATATTGTCGCGTTACAGGAAATTCTGGGACATAAGACAATAGCCATGACAAAACGCTATTCTCACCCTACTCCAGAACATAAGAAAAAGGCGATGGAACTGGTAAGTATAGACACCTCTAGCCGAAAAGCGGAATTACCAGAAACCAACTTAGTGGATGTAACCGGCCTGAATAAAAGGGGAATTTGATGGTGGCGGCGGAGGGAATCGAACCCCCGACAAAGGCCTTATGAGAGCCCTGCTCTACCTCTGAGCTACGCCGCCGAATCCGATTATTCTCTCAATTAGAAATACTTAAAGAGAATTTACTTAACTGTTATTAGATCTACTTTCTTTTTCAAAGATTTCGGTAAATAGGAAAGTATATCACGGGGTATTTAAGTTTCAAGCAGACGCTTAGGTTGTTAAGATATAAGACTAAATAAGTTTTAAATAAGAAAGGTTTTCTTTAGCTACAGACCCCGATCAGCCAAAGAAAGAGTTATCGTTAACAATTAGTGTATATGGATAACAGATAAAACAACTTAATGCTTACATCAGTCACATAATCCAAAAGTAATTAGTTTTTCAAAGAAACTGCAGCCTTTTCCACCACTTCTAGACCCAACCGGTTGACCATTACTAGCCTTTGCTCCTGAAACCTTTCCTAAAAATAAAACAGCAGGTGCGGAATAAATTCCAATTTTTAATAGTTTCCGTCTTGCTTCATCAACACTTGAGGTCGTTTGCTTTATTCCTGATTTAACCATGTACCTATTCCTTTTAAGCAGGCTGTTTACAACAATTATTGAAACAAATGCGGAAGAAGTATATTCTGCTTTAGTTATATTTTTGGTTAAATCAAATGTACTATCGTTTTAAATGCCTAAACCTTTTTTACTAGGAAATAGCATACCCATCATCTATAATTCCAATTGTTATTATTTGAGATAATATATCTAAGCGTATTATTTTTCCTGGCGATTTTGTCCATTTTTATCTATCCAAGTTTAGCTTTGTATATTATAACTAAAGTCTAAAGGTAATCTTTTTTTTAAACATTAATCATACGGAAAATATAGATTCAAGATGGTAATAGGAAATAAATTTTTCAAAGAAGAAAATTACCTCTTGACATTTTAAGTAAGATACTTTATTTTTATATATAAAGTTAAACGATGTACTTATAAATCATCCTCCATCCTCCTTTAAGATAGTGGGAATGTTCCTAAAAGCGGGAGCATTCCCACTTAATTTTTTAGAAGAGCCTTGTCTAGAATTAGATGCCTTTTATCTTTCTATTCAGATGGTGCCATAAAATGAATAACACCGGAGTGAGCTTAAGCTACAAGGAACTATCGAGCTAAAAAACTCGGATTTTTAAGCGGGAAGAGATAAACACAATAGAGTGATTTTGCCTCTAAAATAGTGTTAAAAATTATTTTCCTTAAGCTTTAGATTGCATCTTGACTTCGGTAGATTCAATATCGGCTGGTATTAGCCGCCCAATAACGGTCTGTGGCAACTGTTCCATAGAACAGCTTCCGTTGTAAACTCCCCCCTCTTCTATAATCAAAGATTTTGTAAACAAGTCCCCGGCGACACTGGCATCCTTTTTTATTTCAAGTCTCTGAGATTCAACATTCCCTTCTATTTTTCCATAAACTATACCCTCGCTAGCTTTAACTTCACCTGAAACCACACCTTTTTCCCCAATTATCAGGCTCCCCCTACCTTTAAAATTTCCTCTTACATGTCCATCTATCCTTTTCGAAGAAGGAGATGTAATTGTAATATCTCCTGCAAATAAGCACCCTTTGCCTATTAGGGCTAGGATCGGATTGTTTTTTATCTTTGCCCTTTCCAAACATCTGTAGTTACCTTAGAAACAAATATTTCATTGGATCCAAGTTCTTACCATTTTTTATTACCTCATAATGCAAATGCGGGCCTGTAGACCTTCCTGTTGAACCCGCATATCCGATTTTATCACCTGCTTTAACCTCCTGTCCATCCTCTACCTTCACTTTTGATAAATGTCCGTAAAGGGTTTCGTATCCATACCTTGTGTTTAATAAGAACGGTTTTCCCATATCCTTTTTGCCATCCCGAATGATCAACTACTCCATCGGCAGTCGCAACTACGGACTGCCCGTATGTTGCATCTATATCCACACCTGAATGGAGTGCTGGCCTAGAGTTAAAAGGATCTTTTCTGTAACCAAAACCAGAAGTTATCTTTCCAGATAAGGGAGTGCCAACCGGAAAACTTTTCATAAGGCTAAAAAACTCATCAATGTCTTTTTCCATAAAATCCACGTAAGACATGCTCAACCTATCCGCAGTAATAAAATCGCCGCCGACGGATAACTCCTTCTTTATTCCCTTTTTAGCTAATAGCTCTTGCATTTCTAGAAGTTTCCCCTCTATATCCTTTATTTTCTCTTCTAGATTTTCTTTAACGACTTGGCTTTCGATCAAACCACGATTCAAAACGCTTACCCGACTAATCAGTTGGTTAGATAGTTCTCTTTTGTGATTGGCTTTTTTATAGAAAATATAAGTAGACATAAAAGAAGAGAGAGACATTAAGCTAAAGCCTATTAAAGTAAATACTGCTATCTTAATGTGCAAGACTTTAAAATTAAGAGATTTTACTCTTTTACCACAAGGGGCAACCATTACAATTGACATGCGATCTCGTTCCATAATTATCCTCCTTTAACAACCAGCAGATTTGGTAATTTTGACTAGAAGATTACTTTTGGAGTTTTAACGTACCTGACAAGTACAAAAAAACGTTCCTATAATGCCTACTTTTCTCAAAAGATGCAATAGTATTAAAAAAAGCTTACATAGTATGAAGAAGCCCTAATTTTCGAATCATTTAACGATCCCCTCATGACAAATGAATACATTCCATTTTAGGATAATTGACGAAGATTGAACTCCATTTTGCTTGTCTGACATTCCTTTTGTAACCTTTTCCTAAAAATTTCGATCCACTAATAACAAGCTTTGTTCACCTTAATAGTTAGCACCTGAGCTCTCTAGAATGTTAAGAGAAATGGTATAGGTTTATAGAGAGATAAAACTATGGAAATCGCCATCGTTACCAGCGTCTGGAGATTTTTAGTCGCTTTTTCAGGATTGGCCTTCTTCAGCGCAATGGAAGTTTCCTTCCAATTCCGAAAACCCTTGGAATCCAGGGTTAAACATTACATCAGAAACCTTTTTCTGGGTCTCAGCAATGGGCTTATACTTCATATAACCATAGGAGGTCTTATAGTAGCATACTACGATGTCTTGGCTAAACATGGCATAGGAGTTTTAAATCTACTCAACTTAGATAGTCGGACAAATATAATACTCTCTTTGATTTTTCTCGACTTTATAACCTATGTCTGGCATCGTGCCTACCATGAAGTGCCCTTTCTGTGGCGTCTGCACCGAGTACACCACAGCGACCCGGACCTTGATGTAACGAGTGCCTCTAGATTCCACATAAGCGAAGTAGCACTATCATCCATTTTCAAAATGCCGGCGGGGGTCTTATGGGGACCCAGCGCCATAGCTCTTGCGGTTCATGAAGCGGCGCTCGGAGCTGCTGCTCAGTTTCATCATGCGAATATACGCATACCCAAACCTTGGGAGTCCTTGATTCGTAGGATCCTTGTTACCCCGGATATGCATCATATCCACCACACCAATAAGGTTGTGGAAACAAACTCAAACTACTCAAACCTATTTTCCATTTGGGATAAGTTATTTGGCACTTATACCCATCTCACTGAACATGAAAAAATCATTTACGGGCTTGAAGAGTATCCCAGACTTGAGGAGGTTTCATTCAAGAAACTTCTTCTAATGCCTTTTGGCCCCCACTGTGGAATCGGTCATAATGGTAAAGTCACCTCTATTTTGGAGAGGATGAATAAATAAAAAAGAGGCATTAGAGAGAGAAATTTCTCTCTAATGCCCTTAACGCCAGGAGGATAGGAAAACTTTTACTATTTATTTAGATAAAATTATTTAGGAATGGATTCAAAGAGTTTCTCTACTACTTAATTTAATTGGCTTGTTCAAAGAATAATGATTATAGTAGAGAGTAGTAGATTTCTTTCAGAGGAAAAAATATATCCATATGTTTTATAAATTCCATCTGAACCATTTGATTGAATTCAGAAATCGTTTATTTCTATTTAAGAAAGCTCTTCAAAACCTCTTCCATCTCTGATTTTGCAAGCTTCTTTAGCGCCCCCTTTTCAATTTGCCTTATACGTTCTCGTGTGAGATTAAACTTCTTTCCAATCTCATCCAGTGTGTTTGTAGTCTCCTGGTCTATCCCGAATCTCATCCTGATTATCTCTTCCTCTCTAGCTGTAAGAAGTGATAGAGCCTCTCTTAACCTTTCCGCTAGCGCTGCGTCTGCCATAACAGAATCTGGAGTAGGTGAGTCCTCATCAACCATAAAATCTAGGAGAGTTGCCTTTTCCCCATCTAATATGGGTGAATCCAGGCTGGTAGCGTCGTTTTGTGCCTTCAAAATACTATTTACAACCTTAGTTGAAATTCCTGATTTTTTTGCAATTTCCTCGGGCGTAGGCTTTCTCCCCATCTTTTTATAAAGCATGGAACTAATTCTAAATACCTTATTTGATTGTTCGAGCAAATATACGGGAACCTTGATCGTTCTTGTCTGCTCTTGAAGGGCTCTGAATACCGCCTGGTGTATCCACCACGAAGCATAGGTTGAGAACTTATACCCTTTGGTGTGGTCAAATCTATCTACAGCTTTCATCAATCCTGAATTACCTTCCTGAATAAGGTCAGAAAGGGGTAACTCTCGCCCCCTATATTTATTTGCTATGCTTACCACCAGTCTTAAATTAGCTTTCACAAATCTGTCTTTTAATTCCTTTGCTTTTTCTGAATAAGCTCTTTTTAAAGCGCTAAGCTTCTCTATTTGCTCAGATAGTTTTCTCTCCCGGCTATTTCGATAACCGTTTCTTATGCTTCTATTCTCTTTTACCTTGGCTGCTTTATTGAGAATGTCCTCTATTTCTCTTGCTTTTGACTCGCATTTCTTTATCTTTGCCGCGACCTCTATTTCTTTCTTTGCGTTGAATAGCGGCTCAACTGCCATATCCTTAAAATAAGCATAGAGAAGCCTCAAGCTTTCATCCGGAACCTCCGGCTCATTGTCTTGAATTTCTGTGGACTCAGATTCTTCAATCTGAAATTCAGACTCTTCCACATCGCCCATCAGGTTGTTATCCTCTATATCAATAGGCAAAAAAGTCTCTTCATATTCTTCCCTGGCAAGCCCTTCAAACTCTGTGTATTTTGTTTCCATCTCTTTTTCCTTTGACTAAACACTTATAAGATTTTTGTGAAAATAAAAGATTCAAAGTAAATAAGGATTATTTTATTTGGCGTAGAATTAGGAACTATTTTTACCTCTCTTTTATCACAACCACCTCATTTCACTAACATAATCATTCACAAACAGGTTTCAAGGTAAAAATTTCTTAAGAAATAGGGAAAACTCAAATTAAATATCTAATATCCATATTATATATCAACATGGTTTCGTAAAATCAAACAATTACCCATCGGAGAAAAATCACCTTCCGGTTGCCCCCAAATTGGCAATAAATTCAACTCGTTACAACTTATTTTGCTGCGGCATAATTTTTGGCTACCTGTTCCCAGTTTACAACGTTCCACCATGCAGCAATGTAGTCCGGCCTACGGTTTTGATACTTTAGATAGTAGGCGTGTTCCCAAACGTCAAGACCAAGAATAGGTTTGTGGCCTTCAGAAATAGGGTTGTCCTGATTAGGCGTCGAGGTTATGACTAGCTTGCCGCTACTGTCTACACTAAACCAAGCCCACCCACTTCCAAAACGACCGATGGCAGCTTTAACAAATTGATCTTTAAAATTTGCAAAACTTCCAAAAGTGGAATTAATGGCTTTAGCTAACTCACCTGTAGGTTCACCACCTCGCTGGGGACTCATCATGGGCCAAAACATGCTGTGATTAAGGTGACCTCCGCCATTATTGCGCACAGCGTTGCGAATGTCTTCAGGGATCGCGCTTAAATTTTTAAGCAAATCCTCGACGCTTTTACCTTGAAGATCTGGATGCTTTTCTAAAGCCGCATTGAGGTTGTTTACATAAGTTTGATGGTGTTTTGTATGATGAATATCCATTGTGCGGGCATCAACGTGCGGTTCTAATGCATCATAGCTATAAGGTAATTTTGGTAACTCGTGTGCCATGATAACCTCCTCTTATGATTGTATTTTGAATAAATAATAATGATATTAAGAGATTGCAAATAGAGAATAAACGCTAATTCTTTACCGATTAAATATTGTAACTTTTTAATTGGGGCGTGTCAAAGGAAACCATAGAGCAGCGACTAACTTTTTTGACAAAGAGGTATGGTGTAATTAGACTCCAATAAACCAAGTATAAAAACCTATGATGATATCCTTATACACTGGTTAGGAACAGTGGGAATGAAAGAAGATATTATAATTGAACTCAAAGACGTTCATAAATCGTTCAACTCTAAGAACGTACATACAGGCGTTACGCTTTCGATCAAAGGAGGCGAAAATATGACCATTCTCGGTGGAAGTGGCTCGGGAAAAAGCGTTCTCCTCAAAGAGATTACGGGTCTTATAAAAGTAGATAAAGGTGAAGTCATCATAGAAGGTGAGAACATTGTCCAGATGGGTGAGGAGGAGCTTATTCATGTAAGAAAAAAGATGGGTATGCTTTTTCAAGGAGCGGCTCTTTTCGATTCACTCACTGTAGCCGAGAATATTGCTTATCCCATCAGAGAACATTTTAAGTATTCAGAAGATAAGATAAAAGAGATAGTTGCAGAAAATCTCGAGCTCGTAGGTCTTCCCGGTATAGAGGATAAGCTTCCCTCGGATCTTAGCGGAGGTATGAAGAAGAGGGTCGGGCTTGCAAGGGCGCTTGCAATGAATCCAAAGATTTTACTCTACGATGAGCCGACAACCGGGCTCGACCCACCCAACATAAGCAGGATTAACCATTTAATAAGGCATATGCAGCAAAGATTTAGGGTAACCGGCATTGTTATCACCCACGACGTTGCAAGCGCATTTGAGGTTTCAGATAGAATTGCATTTCTCTACAAGGGAAAAATTATATTTGTAGGAACTGTAGAGGAGGCTAAGAATACGGATATTGAGGCCCTGAGCGATTTTATTCATGGAAGGCTTGATGAGGATATGTAATGCTTTTTCCTTTTATTTATTGGTCTAAAACTCTTGATCAAGACCTTCGACTTTTATGATTTTCCACACGCCTAAACCGGATTTTTTTAATGTAATTGTAAGATTTTGAGGAGAATCTGCATCTCCCAGGATGGAAGTCGGGATACCGAATTTCATTCCTAATACATATACATCCAAATTTGCTACCGCCTGTTTTTCTCCTTCGGTTTCGTTAATTGATACCGTTAAAGCCGAAAAGTTGCCTTTAAAGTCGTCAAACTTATCAAAGAAGTTCTTTAAAACGTTTTTTACTACAGGGTAAGTTGCGCCGTACTCATCCCTGTAGTTTATAGAGAAAGGCTCCATCACGCCATCCAAGTCCTTTTTCTCTCCCGCCTCCATTGCTTTGATAAAAACAGCTTCTATTTCCCGAGTATCATCACCTGATGGGAAAAACAGGTAAGCCAAAACTACTGCTATGATTATTAGAATAACGTATTTTTTCATGATTAAAGCTTAATGCAAAAACTCTTCCTTTTCATCCAAGTATGTTTTTACTCTAAGCATTTTTCCATCCGTAAGAATGGTAACAGTGCCCCGAGTGTCGGTTTGAAAAACGGCGGTTTGGCTATCTGATTTTTTTATATCAGTTGATATAAGAAAGGTAGAGTAAGCCGTATTCGTCACAATAACCCTCGGTGAAACCATGCTTATAAAACCTCTCGTATTCTCTCCAGAGATTCTGGGAACATAGAGTAAAGAGCTTTTAATTCTATCTCGGTAGATTTCAATCAGCTCATTCTGTACTGTCTCTTCTTCAATAGCTTCTCCAAAAAGAAAATTTGCTTCTTTAAAAGTCAACTTTCCCAGAATAGGGTATGGTCTCGATGAATCTTTAATTTCAAATTCCCCTCTTGGTTTTAGAAACTCAAACCGAACACCTTCTATTTCAAAGTCTTCTACTTCATCCAAGATGTTTTTCCAACTTATACCTTTGTTTTTTATTATCTCCCAAACCCCGCCGTCGAGTTTTCCACCGTTTGTCCAGAGCCTTTCTACTCGGAATTTTCCTAGGATTTCTTTGATGCCTTTTAGATGATCTTTATCGAGTGAGGTTAAAATCAGATAGTCAATCTTTGTAATGCCTGATTCGAGGAGAAACGGGATAACGACGCTCCTTTCTATGAACCCACCTCGATCATAGTATGAAAAGCCTCCATCTAAGAGAATATTCTTTTCTCGAGGAAGGCGCACAAAGATTATGTTTCTATTTCCGGCATCAAGAAAGTTCATTTCGAGAAACCCTTTGTTTGGTTTGATTAGAATGCTATAGGCTGAGGTACTAAGAAAACCAAGAATTAAAACAGGAAGAGCAATCCCCAATCTGGGATAAGCCCTCTTAAGAAGAAAAACCGCCAAAGCAATTCCGTATAATGTCCAGCTTAGGGCACCAAGAGAAGGAACTGTCAAAGAAGAAAAGGGGATTTGGAGGAGCCTGTGAGTTCCCCAGAGAAGCGATTTGATAAGAAAAACGTTTGCATAAAGGATAGGTGTTGCAATAGTTTCAGATATAAGAAACACCAAGAAAGAAACGAGTCCAAGCGGAACGGACAAAAATTCAACAAGCGGCACAAAAATCAGGTTTGCTGGTACGGATACCACCGGGAATACTCCAAATGAGTTTATTATAAAAGGTAGGGTAGCAAATGAAGCGGCACAAGTGGTTTTTATGCTCGTGAAGAACTTGTCACTGATTGTGTCTAGCTTAAAGGGATAAAACTTGTGCATAAGAAGAATCCCAAGAACCGAGGCAAAGGAGAGCTGAAACGACAGTTCAAAAAGTGCCCAGGGGTGCCAGAGAAGGATGATAAAAGCCGACACGGCGAGTGTGTTTAATTTATTCTCCTCCCTACCTATAACTATGGAGACTAAGTAAACTATAGCCATTATAGAAGCCCGTACCACGGGAGTAGCGAATCCTGCGAGAATCATATAAATAAAAATAGGAGGGATTGTAAGTCTGGCTGTGAGTCTTGGGACCTGAAATTTAAGAAGCATAAATTCGGAGCGTTTAATAAGCCATTTTATAATGACATAGAAGACAATCGCAACCGCCCCTACATGCAACCCTGATATGGAAAGAAGATGAGCAATCCCGGCCTTGGAGAATTGGTTTCTTAACTCAGCTGGTATTCCACCCTGGTCTCCAATTGTTATGGCATTTATAATCTCACCTTCTGGAAATGGAGAACTTTTTCTTACGAAATTCCCGAATTTCAACCTCATCTTGTCTAAAGAGTGGATGAAGAAGTTGGAAGATTCGTCTTTTCCGAACGATATGATCCATTCCTCTCCGGGGACAAACCCGGTAGCATAAATTCCCTGTCTTTCATAGTAGCGTTTCACATCAAAACTTCCCGGATTTAGAAAGTTCTTAAGAGGGCGAAGTTTTATACTAAGCACCCTTATTCTATCTCCATAAGCAAGCCTTTGGATTCTTTCCCTAGTAGTTATAATTACTTTTCCCAACGTCCGAATCTCTTTACCCTCGATAAAAACGCTCTGGGCATCAATGAATAATCTTGATCCCTTTTCCCTGTTTTCGAGAGATTTAAATAGAACCCCTTCTACGTCAATCTCCTTTTCCGCAAAGTGCAAAATGTGATTTTCTGTAAGATCGGGTCTTGTAGAGAATAAAATCCCAATTGGGATAAAGATTAAGATGCCGAATTTTGGTTTAATAAGATATATGGTAGCAAAAATGGGAGAAAGAAAGGCAATGAGTATCCATTCATTTCCTATCCATTCCGTAATTAGTATTCCAGAGATAAAACCGAAGAGAGGGGGGAGGATTTTGTATTTTGAAAGAAATGAACCCATCGATCAAGTTATGTAAGTATTCAACCACTAATGAACCACGAATTTACACCTATACATGATGAACGATGCGTGATGCATGATATGTGAAAGTTTTACATGTATCCTGTATCATCTATCTCGTATCCTGATTTTTTTTATTCGCTTTAATTTGTGTCAATTCGCGGCTAAATATTTATTTTCTTCACAAGAACCACAGCATAAGCCGCTATGCCTTCGCCCCTGCCGGTAAAACCCACGCCGTCCGTAGTTGTTGCTTTAATTCCCAGAAACTCTTCTGGAACATCAATTATAGAGACAAGGCTTTTTTTTATTCGAGAAATATACGGCTGAAGTTTTGGGTTTTCACATACTACCACGCTATCTATGTTTTCAACGTTGAAACCCTTGGAACTTAATACAGCTAAAGTCTCCTTTAAGAGCACTAGACTAGAAATACCTTTATACTTTGGGTCCTTATCTGGAAAATGACTGCCAATATCCCGCTCCCCGACTGCTCCTAACAGAGCATCACAGATCGCATGGGTGAGAACGTCAGCATCCGAATGTCCCTCAAGCCCAAGCTCAAATGGAATCTCCACACCGCCAAGAATTAACTTTTTCTCACCTGAAAACCTGTGAGCGTCAAAACCTATGCCTGTTCGATACATCTTTATATATTTCCTCTTTCAAGATCAATTCTCCCAATAGCAAATCCTCTTCAGTAGTGATTTTTATATTGAACTCAGAGCCTTCAACGAGTTTTACCTGCATCCCGAGGCGCTCAACAAGGGAAGATTCATCTGTGAGCGCAAAATCATTCTCCCGTGTTCCCTCATAAGCCCTTTTCAAAACGTCATACCGAAAGGCCTGGGGTGTTTGAGCAAGCCAGAGAGATTCACGTAATACGGTTCTTTCAATGTAATTTCCCGAAGAGGACTTCTTTACCGTATCTTTAACTGGTACGGCAATAATTGCCCCGCCTGCTTTTGACGCCTCTTCTATTACTTCTTCAATCATTCCGATAGTGAGAAATGGACGCACTGCATCGTGAATTAAAACTATATCAATTTCATCTGAAAGGGAATTGAATCCCCTCTCTACAGAGTCTCGTCTTTCTTCCCCACCAGGAATAATCTTGGTAACTTTTTTAAATCCAAATTTAACTACAATTTCTTTATCACAGAAGCTAATAGAATCCTCCGGGACAACAAGTATTATTTCCTCGATTAACGGCGATCTTTCAAAGCTCTCGATTGAATATGATAAAACCGGCTTTCCAAAGAGGTTTTGAAATTGCTTCCTTAGACTACCACCAAACCTCTTTCCCAAACCGGCTGCGGCTATTATTGCGGCGGTTTTTAGATCAGACATGTATGCTAGAAACCATTTCCTCTTCTTTAACCCTCGTGAATATCATTCTTCCAGTGGGAGTTTGGAGTACACTGGTTACGGCAACCTCGATTTCCCTTCCTAGATATTTCTTGGCGTCATCTACAACAACCATAGTTCCATCGTCGAGATAACCTATTCCCTGATTTTCTTCCTTGCCCTCTTTTACTACGCGAATACTCATTGTCTCACCAGGAAGCACTACAGGTTTAATGGCATTTGAAAGCTGATTGAGATTCATCACTTTTACCCCGTGAAGCCCGGCAACTTTATTCAGGTTGAAATCGTTTGTTATGATAACGCCCTTCAGCCTCTTCGCAAGCTCAACTAGTTTTAAATCAGCCTCTCTTATGTGTGAAAAATCATGACTTGTGATCTTAATCACGACGTTAGGAATCTCTTGCTGCATGCGCTTTAGAACATCAAGTCCTCTTCTTCCTCTTACCCGTTTAATCGGCTCAGGAGAGTCGGCTATATATTGAAGCTCCTTGATTATGAACTTGGGTACAATCATGACTCCTTCAATAAACCCGGCCTCAGCAACATCCGCAATTCTTCCATCTATAATAACACTCGTATCGAGTATTTTGGGATTGCTATAGTCACTTCTCAGGGAAGGCTTTCTTCCAGAAGAGTCAGCTTCCCAGCTAATTTTTACTCCCATTGTTATCCCAATATAGAAAAGTGATAGAAAAACTATGACGTAAATATAGGGAGTGATATGGGTTGGAATTGGAAAAGCTCCTATAACTTCCTTCAACGCAAAGAAAGCAAGCGATGCAACACCCGTTCCTATTGCCAGCCCAAGTATTGATTTTGGAGGAAACTCCCCAATTCTTGGCTCAAGTCCCCACAAAACCCCAAGAGCTATAAAACCAAATATACCTCCAACTATTGCTGCAGTAATAAGATTGTAGAAAGGGTTCGTAAGGCAAAAGCCCAGTGCTACTGTAAACACCAATAAAAAAATTTTAAGTTTCATTGCTTCCTCACCCCTTTCCCTACCCCCTTGCTCAAGATCAAGTATATGTGATAATTGTCTTCCCCACAAGCTTAAGTGCTTCTTTTTATTTGGTTTTCATCTAGTTTTGAATTAAAAACCCGTTTGTGGCTCATTATCAATTTACCTTAATTCCCGTCATTTATTGTAAAAGATAAACTTTTGTAAATAGAAGCGGCAAAGGTGGTAAGGAGAATTTAATTTTTAATTCCATTGTCTTATGATTTTCCTTTATTTACATTCTCTATCAGATGTTCTATCTCATCAACAATCCTTACGTATCTGCTTTTACCATACCCCGGCTTTACTGCCCTCCCCTCTATACCTGCATCAGTTAAAGCATCGCCCGTGGTTTTATCAATTAACCTTACCCATACGGATACAGAACCTTTGCCTTTATCATTAACTCTGATCAACCATTCACAATATTTACAGCCACGCGTATAACCAGTTACTGTTCCTTTAACAAGAAGCACTCTTTCTTGGGTTGGCGTATTGTATTCGGACCGTCTGATTTCCCTAAACTCATTAGTGGTTCTCAGCTTCTCAGCTAACATATCTGGAATTTGCGTATATGAATCATAAGGAACCCATTCTGCATCGGTTTTAGTAAAATTGGGAATTTCAATGACATCGTACCTACCAATTTTCCCGTCTGATTGTTTATAGAGAATAACGTTAGTAGGAGCACAAGCAATAAATAAAAGACAAAATATGATTAAAGCAAAATGAAAATCCCTCCTTAATATATATTGGACCATCTTTATCCTCCTTTTTATTATTAGCTATTATTGTATACCAATTTTAAATTAACAAAAGGGCTTAGCTACTTCTCCGCTCATAAAATTTAGTTTTAAGTATATTGCACTCCGCTTACATCATAGTACTCAATATCAGGTTACCGCATTGAGGGTTGACAAGCCCTCATTAACCGACTCATACTAATACTTCACGGGATAGAAAATGAAAGTTTGTACGCTTGCAAGCGGAAGTTCAGGAAACTCCCTATTTATCGAGACAGAGAGAACAAGGATTCTTGTGGATGCAGGCATCAGTCCAAGACAGCTTAATAACAGGCTTAAAACCCTAGATGTCCAGATGCCCGACATAGATGCAGTGATTATTACTCATGAGCATACGGATCATACCGTTGCACTTCCCTACATTGATGTTCCGGTATATGTTGCTTCGGCAACAGTTTTTCACTGGAAAGATAGAGTTAAAAATCTCCATGAATTTGACTCAGGTTCTCAATTTTCAATAAAAGATTTTTTAATTTCCCCGTTTCCGGTTCCTCACGATGCTCTGGATCCGGTTGGGTTTACGATTCAAACAGACCGTAAAAAATTAGGTATAGTTACCGACATAGGATCGGTTACCAATCTTGTGAGAGAAAGGCTCAAGGGGTCAAACATACTTGTTTTAGAATTCAATCATGATCAGCAAATGCTCCTTTATAGCTCTTATCCCTGGGAATTAAAGCAGAGGATAAAGAGCCGTCTTGGACATCTATCAAACGAAGAAGGGGCGAGACTTCTCAAAAACCTGGTCCACGACAGTCTTTGCCATGTTGTCCTAGCTCATTTAAGCGAGGTAAACAACAAACCGAAGGCTGCTCTGGAAGCCGCATCTTCAGTACTCGTAAAAAGCGGGGCTGAGCAAATAGGGCTCTCTGTTGCCCCGAGAAAAACCCTAGGAGAGGTTATAAGGATTTGATTTCAAGATACTCAAGGCCCGAAATGACTAAAATCTGGAGCGATGAAGCAAAGTATCGGAACTGGCTTCGAGTTGAGATAGCGGCTTGCGAAGCCTGGGCAAAACTCGGACGGGTGCCACCTGATGCTCTAGAAAATATAAAAGAACGGGCAAAATTCGATGTAGAACGCATCAATGAGCTTGAAAAGGTAGTAAAGCACGATGTGATAGCCTTTCTTACGGCAGTTTCCGAGCATGTAGGAAAGGAGTCAAGATACATCCATTTAGGACTTACATCTTCCGATGTCTTAGATACGGCTTTTGCACTTCAGCTTAGAGAAGCAGCAACAATAATAATCGAGGATATAAAAGATGTAATCGGGGTTTTAAAGGAGATCGCATTTAGGCATAAGCACACTCCCATGGTAGGAAGAACTCACGGGATTCATGCAGAACCTACAACCCTGGGTCTTGTATTTGCTCTCTGGTATGACGAAATGAACAGAAACCTGGAGCGAATGAAAAGGGCAAAAGAGATTATAAGCGTTGGAAAGATTTCTGGAGCTGTTGGCACATTTGCCAATCTGCCTCCATTCGTGGAGCAACACGTGTGCCGACTTCTTGGACTTAAACCCGCCAGGATTTCTACTCAGATTGTTCAGCGCGATATTCATGCCGAATATTTCCTCACGCTTTCTATAATAGCTTCAACTATCGAAAAAATAGCAGTTCAGATTAGGCATTTTCAAAGGACTGAGGTTCTTGAGCTTGAAGAACCCTTTACGGAAGGGCAGAAGGGGTCATCCGCTATGCCCCATAAGAGAAACCCGATATTATCGGAGAACCTCTGCGGGCTTTCCAGGCTCGTTCGTTCTTATGCTCTATCGGCTCTTGAAAACATTCCTCTTTGGCATGAGCGTGATATAAGCCACTCATCTGTAGAAAGGGTGATAGGACCAGATGCTACGATTTTAATAGATTTCATGCTGAATCGGCTCAAACATCTACTCGAGTCCCTTCATATCTACCCGGAAAACATGGAAAAGAACCTATGGCTCACTCGAGGTCTAATTTTTTCCGAAAAGGTTTTGCTCGAATTGGTGGGCAAAGGATTAACAAGAGAAAAAGCCTATGAACTCGTACAGAGAAATGCTATGAAGAGCTGGGAAGAGAAAGAGAACTTGAAAAACCTGCTTCTTAACGATGAAGAAGTAAGGAATCTCCTCTCCTTGGAAGAGATAGAGGTTTGCTTTGGTATAGCACATGATCTGAAAAATGTTGATTACATTTTCGAGAGAGTGTTTTCTGAAACTTAGGATATGGCGAAGAGAATTCCTTGAACCCCTATCCGAATCTCAAATTTTTTTGATTTCTATTTAATCAGTGGTATAGTTTTACCTAACGCTTTAGAGGAGTAAATTAATGAAAATAAGTTATGTTGCTACGGTCCTATTTATTCTGCTTGTTTTGATTTTTGGTGTTAACACCCGTGCTGAAAACATATCAAAAGACGAAGCTAAGAGGCTTGAAACCTTTCTCAAAGAAAAGCTGGGTGGTAATCTACCTAAAGATGCCAAAGTTACAGTGAATGGCTATGAAGAAAGCCCTATTAAGGGTTTTAAAAAAGGTAGTTTTAAGGTTGATGCTTCTGGAAAATCGGGGGATATTCCATTTCTCATCGGCCAGGATGGGAGATACGTAATCTTTGGAGAATCAATTGACACGCAAACTTTCCAGAAGTCAGACGTAGCAGGCCTTAAGAAGGGAGCCATTCCTCTAGGACGTCAACAAATTCCCATTTTGTTAAGCGAGGATGGAAGATACCTGATGCTTGGGGAATTGGTTGATTCTAAAGCCAAAAATAAGCCTAAATAACCTTTACTTATCTAATTCCAGACAAAAATTCAAGGAGGTAAAAAATGAGACTTAAGTATTTTGGTATAGCAGTATTTGTTTTATCCCTTTTTGCATTTGAAGCTCAGGTTTTTGCCGAGAAAATATCGCCTCAAGAAACAAAAAGGCTTCAACAGTTCGTTAAAAGAACATTTGGAGCGCGGATGCCTGAGGATGCTAAGATTGACGTGAAGGGTTATGAAGAAAGCCCTGTTAAAGGCTTTAAAAAGGGCAATTTTGCAATTTCTTCCTCCAGGGGATCGGGAGATATCCCCTTCCTTATCAGTCAGGACGGGAAATATATAGTTCTTGGAGAGCCGATAGATACGGGAAAGTTCGAGGACACGAAGGTAGCGGGAATTAAAAAGGGAGAGGTAAATTTAGGACGTCAGTCAGTGCCGATTCTTATGAGCAATGATGGGAAGTATCTGATCCTAGGTGAATTGATTGATTCCACGGTTAACCCACTTGAAGAAACCATGAAAAAGATCTCTCTAGAGGATGTACCTCTAAAAGGAAACAAAGATGCAAAGGTTACGATAGTTGAGTATTCGGATTTTCAGTGTCCATTCTGTAAACGTGCAACTGAAGATGTGCTTCCTGGAATCTTAAAACAGTACGGAGGTAAGGTGAAATTGGTTTTTAAGCAGTTTCCTCTCCCCAGTCATCCTTGGGCTAAGGATGCAGCAATTGCCTCCGTATGCGCTTACAAGCAGGGAAACGATGGCTTCTGGAAGTTTCATGACATACTGTTTGAAAAACAAAAGGAAATCACTGTAGAAAAATCAAAGGATCAGTTTAAGACCTTCGCAAAGCAAATAGGACTAGACACTGGTAAGTTTGAAGCATGCTTTAATTCCCCCGATACTGCCACTAAAGTTCAAAACGAGCTTAAAGAAGGCCAGTCCATTGGCATCAATTCAACACCAACGTTTGTGGTTAATGGTATGTCTGTTCCTGGAGCTAATTCCGAAGGATTAAAGGCAGCTATCGAGGCTAGCCTTTCTGGAGAATCTTAATAATTTTTTTAGCTGGCTAACTAACCTTCCTATTATATCCATCCAAGTAGGGGCGAACACCGAATCGCCCCTACCGTTGTATCAAATATTCTAACAACAGGGGTTTTTTCTTGATTTTGCAATTCTTTAATTTTAATTTTACATAGGTTATAATTTTGACAGAAAAAGTCATGAAGTGTCCTGCCTGTGGCTTTAACACCTTTGACTATCTCGAAACCTGTAAGAAATGTGGCAGTCCACTTAAAGCAAAGCCAAGGCACAGGATTATTCATGAACCGTTTGCAGAACCAGCAAAGCAAGAAGAGCCTACAATAGACAAAAAACCAATAGAGGAGATTAAGCAAATCCCTGTCCCTACAGAATCCCAGTATGAATTGCTATTTGAAGAACCTTCAGAGCTTAAAGAGGAAGAAGAAATACTCGATTTTGACCTTGCCGGATTTATTACAAGAGGTATAGCCTTTCTCATTGACATGCTTATCCTTTTAGGCATTGCAACGCTCACCCTTGCAAGCGGTCTTTTCTTTGCGAATGCAAATTTGGATATTAGATCAGCTAATTTTATGAATGTAATTATTACAATCTATCTTATTCTACTTCTTGTCAGCTCTACCTACTTTGTTTTTCTTCATGGGTTTGGAGGTAGAACCATAGGAAAGATGATTATGGGAATTAGAATAATCAGAGATGATGGAGAACTAATAGGCCTACGGGAGGCATTTATAAGGTGGGTTGGGTATTTCATATCACTGTTTTGTGTTTTTCTCGGATTCATCTGGGCCATTTTTGATTCGAAATCTCAAACCTGGCATGATAAACTTGCAGGGACATATGTTGTAATAGAATGAACTGCTTTTACTATGGAAATTCTTAATAAAATTAATCAAAGAATCAGCGAAAAATCAAAGGAAATTGACAGATGGATAGAGGAGCAGTGCGAAAAAGTAATTGTTCCCCTATATACATCGGTTGACCTTAGGATTTCTAAGCATAAAATCACGCCGGTTGATACAAACGTGTTTCCCGCGGGATTTAACAACCTCTGTCAGGTTTTTAGAGAGCGTACCGCTAATCTTTTTAAACAATACTTTATTCGTAAGTATCCAAAAGTAAAGAACATTCTCATAATCCCAGAGCTTCACACAAGGAATCTCTACTATTGGGAAAATATCTGCGTGCTTAAATCCATACTTGAGAGCGTTGGTTTTATCGTAGAGATAGGACTCGTAAGTGATGAGTTGATTGAAGATCAAGTAATATTCAACACTGTGAGCGGGGAGGAAATCAAGGGCTTTAAAGTAAAGATGGAAAACTACAAGGTTTTCACTTCACGGTTTGTCCCAGATCTCCTTTTGATAAATAATGATTTTTCAGCAAAATGCCCCAAGACGCTAAGGGACATCTTGCAGCCGGTGGAGCCTCCAGTGGAGATAGGATGGCATACGAGAAAAAAGACCGTGCACTTTGAGTTTTATAATAAACTCGCCGGCGAGATTGCAGAAATACTTGAGATTGACCCATGGATAATCTCTATAGAAACAGCGCCCGAAATAAATGTCGATTTTGATAATGCGGAAGACCGCGAAAGAGTAGCAGTATCTTCCGATTCAATGCTCGATAAAATCAGGGTTGAATACAATAAAAGAGGGATTCAAGAAAGCCCATTTCTTTTTGTAAAAAGCAATTCCGGCACCTACGGAATGGCTGTAATAAGCGTCTCAAGCGGAAATGACATAAGGACGCTCAACGCTGAGGGAAGGAAACGCATGAGGGTTACTAAAAGCGGCAAGCCCGTAAGGGATGTGGTGATTCAAGAAGGAATACCTACATCCTTAAGGTTTAGAGGTAATACTGTTGGAGAACCTGTCGTATATCTTGTCGAAGCGAATGTTGCAGGTGTTTTTCTGAGACTAAATAAAGATAAAAACGAATTTGACAACCTAAACACTAAAGGAATGGAATTTTCCTGTATTTCCTTTGAAAAAGAGGTTGATTGTGAGAATAATGAGTGCGAAAAGTCATTTCCTCCCGCCTATCAGCTAATCGCCCGCATAGCAAGCATCGCGGCAGGGTACGAAATAGAAAAGATTATTAGAGAAGGGGGTTGCGGGGAAGAGGTTTCCTGAGATTTAATAAATGGTCCCTTTTGAAAGGGCTTTATTGTAAGCCGCAATTACATTCTTTCTCGAGAGGACTCCTACGATCTTTCTTGAACTGGTTGATTCAATCACGGGAAGAATCTCCACGGGCTTCTTCTCCCATTTTTTAAAAACGGTATAAAAAGTGTCATCAGGGGTTGCAGTCACGACATTTAACGTGGCGATCTTCTTCACTACAACCAAATCCTTGATTGATTCCTCGAAAATCCACTCCCTAAAATCCTGGATAGAGATTATTCCAGTGAGATTTCCTTTTTCATCCACGACCGGAAACGTCGTGTAGTGGCTCTGGGGAATATACTCTATCAGCTTCCGTAGAGTCATCCCTTCGGGTATCGTCTCTATGTCTGATGTCATTATTTCTTTAGCCAGAATTAAATGTAGAATGCGCCCGTCGACTTCTTCTTCTATGTTTATTCCAGCTTTACTCAGCTCTAAACTCTCGAGCGAGCCCCCGACAAGAAGCCGTGTTGCCAAGCTTCCAAGAACAGAGCTGATCATTATCGGGATTACAACTTGATAGTTTTGAGTCATCTCGAATATTAAAAAAATGAATGTCAGCGGTGCCTGGGTTACTGCCGCAAGAAAAGTACCCATTCCAACGGTTGCATAAGCGCTAGCCAGGTGCACTGGACTCGACAAAATAGACTCGACGAGTCTTCCGAATGCGCTTCCCGCCATGACTCCTATAAAAATAGAAGGTGCAAACATTCCACCAGGCCACCCCGAACCGAGGGTAATCGAAGTTGCAATGGGCTTTAGTAGGACTAATCCAAGTATTACAACAAGAGGCAGCGCGCCGACTAAGGCCCTTCCGACATACTCATACCCGTTTCCGAGTACGTATGGGGAAAATATACCTATAATACCAACAATGAACCCCCCTAGTATAGGCTTTATACGAGAAGAGTATTTTATCTTGGGAAATAGGCCTTTGACGGAGAAAAAAAAGCCTAATAAACCCTGAGGCAAGAATCCCCAAAAGCAGCCCAAATAGTGCATAAAAGAAAAGTTCCGCCGTATTTACGAATTGATAAGGCGGCACCTTGAATACAGGTTCATTTCCCCTCAGGGCTTGGGATACAATGGTGCCGACAGCAGACGAAATCACAATCGGGAGAAAGCTTCCGATTTTAAAATCCCTAAGAAGGGCTATCTCTTCCGCAAATAGAACACCCGCGACAGGGGCGTTAAACGTTGCCGCAATCCCAGCGGCAACTCCGCAGGCAATAAAAACACGTATCTTTCCTCTTGAAACCTTGAACAGCTGCCCTATAAATCCACCAATTGCTCCTCCTCCTAGCTGGGCAATGGGCCCTTCTTGTCCTGCAGACCCTCCGAATCCAAGCGTTATACAGGAACCAAGCGTTTTTGCAATCATCTCTCTGGGTTTTAGCAGTACCCCCCTCAAGTTTACTTTTTCAAGAAACTGCGGAAAGCCATAGCCCAGAATATCATCAGAAAAAACAAAGGTGAAAAGAAACAAAATAACCCCCCCCCCCGCCAATGACGGGTATGATTACGTAGCGTGAACCCCAAAAAGGCATAACTACTCTATAATAGCAAGCCCGTAGGCTTCTACGAAAACAAAGTTTGCAAGACCGGCAAAAAATCCAATAAAGATGGCTACTAAGATAAAAAACGTGTACTCATTCGAGTAAAGTGCATGCAGGCGTTGGCTTAAATTCTCTGTAAAACTTTTGTCGGGAGAACTGGAGCCGGGATGAGACTCCTCTTTTGAATCATCCATCTAATAATTGCTAACAACTTTGAGATAAACGGTCTTATTTAGAAAATACCAATCCCTCATGGCAGCAACGGAAAAACTAACTCGTCGGACTTTTTCTATTATAGACTACATTCCATTATTCATCGATACAGCTCGAATTGCCTCATCAAAAATCTATCTGAAATAGGATCGTTGCCTCACATAAGAATCTATTTGATAGGTCAAAATAGTCTCCCACAAATTGGCAGTGTGGAGGCTGAGGTGAGACTAACCCCGTGAGATGTCGGCTTCGCCTATCTTATGGGGCTAATGATGAAAGAGAGGCAATCTGTTAGGGCAGTAGTGGCAGTAAGATACAGGAAAGCAGGACAAAGGACCGATCCTGGGATGAGTTTAGTCAACCCATGGGATAGAGGGTTTTTTCCTCAGAAGAAAGGATTAACTGATTTATCCCACGGGTTCAACTGACCGGATACAACCGCAGTTACGCTGCCTGGGTGCTAAGGAACGTGGGTAAAAGAATACGGATCAACAACAAGATGGTAATAGTCGGGGAGTGGAGGAAAAAGATAAGGAGAAACAAACCCAGGAGCTACGATGAGAAGGTTTTGAGTACATTGAGGAAGATATGGGGGATAATGGACTGTATGTGTGAGGCAAGAGACTGGTGGGGGTGCTGGGAGAGTTAACCCCGTGAGATAATTTCATATCTCATGGGGTTAATACAGGTCTTGGAGGAGCATGGGGGATAGAACTTGATGGCCGGGGACACTGCTCAAGCCCATCATGAGATATGCAATTATCTCACGGGGTCAAGCACAAGATACCAATTAAGACCTTCTCCCAGTGGGATGATCAGAGACCGGGTTTTGTGGGGATAGACCTTGTTGGACATGATGGGGGGAATATCAGCGGAGATTACATTCAAACCCTCGATGTTACAGACGTTTGCACGGGCTGGACAGAGGCTCAAGCCGTGAGGAACAAGGCCCGGGTCTGGGTATTTGAGGCGCTAAAACAGATAAGGGAGTGTCTGCCCTTTAAGCTCCTGGGAATAGACTCGGATAACGGCTCTGAGTTAATAAATGATCAACTCTATCGCTACTGTCTTGAAGAGGAGATTACATTTACCAGAGCCAGAGCGTATAGGAAGAACGACAACTGCTATGTGGAGCAGAAGAACTGGTCTGTGGTAAGACGCGCTCTGGGTTATCTCCGATATGACACACAGAGGGAGTTGGAGATAATTAACCGGTTGCATGGGTATCTGAGACTCTACCCCATGAGATAATTTCATATCTCACGGGGTCTACACAAACCACTTTCAACCGGTAATGAAGATGATAGAGAAAACAAGGGTGGGAAGCAGAGTAAAAAACCTGTCCTGAGCGAAGTCGAAGGAGAAGCATGATAAACCTCGGACTCCATACCAAAGAGTCTTAGACTCCTCCCATGTGGAAGAGGGAAGGAAAGAGGCTCTCNNNAGAGCATGTTAAACTAAATCCGGCAGAGCTAAAGAGGCGGATCACAAAACCACAAGACAAGCTCAGGAGGATTGGACTACTGAAGAGAAAAAAACAGAATTACAATAAAGATGATAAAAATCACAAAGATTTCAAGTATATTTCCTGTGAGGCAACAGTACAGATAGTGCAGGGCTACGATGTCGTTTGACAGCTTCAGGTTTTCATGTTAAAAATTTAAAATTTCTTTTTAGATTTCCTATCCGAGGATATACAAATCATAGATGAGCGTGGAAGAAGTAGGCGGTTTTCCAGTTGAAAGGTTTCTCCTCGCCCTTGCTTTAGTTCTTGTGGTATCAAAACTCTTTGGAGAGATGGCAGAACGCATAAAGCAACCTGCGGTTTTAGGAGAGCTTCTTGCTGGTGTTATGCTTGGAGCAAGCGTTCTGGCTATAGTTCCATCGGTTCCAGGACAGGCAGGATACGAGACATTTCACCTCCTTGCCGAGATAGGAGTTGTGATACTTCTTTTTGAAATTGGACTCGAAACAAACCTCAGGGATTTGATCAGGGTGGGAATTCCTTCGACCCTAGTGGCAATTGTCGGGGTTGCAGTTCCTTTTTTTCTCGGATTTGCGAGCATTTTAGGATTTGAGAAATTCGGAATGCTGGGTGACATCAACCCTGACTTTATTACACTCATAGCAATAACGGCCGGTGCAACCCTCACGGCAACAAGCGTTGGGATCACTGCAAGGGTGCTCTCGGATTTGAATCGTCTGCAGAGCCAAGAAGCCAAAATTGTGCTCAGCGCCGCAGTAATTGACGATGTTTTAGGCCTAATAATTCTGGCCGTAGTAAGCGGTCTTATCGAGGCGACAAAACAGGGCGCTGGTAGTGGGATTTCTGCATCAGGAGTTGGTTTTATTGCCCTAAAAGCCTTCGGATTTCTTTTTGTCGCAATTCTCGTTGGGAATCTGGCTTCGAGGAGGATATTCGACCTCATTAACAGAATGCGGGTTCGAGGGGTACTTCTTTTAAGCTCGCTTTCGTTTGCTTTTATATTTGCCTACCTTGCAAAACTTTTTGGTCTTGCCCCAATAGTGGGCGCATTTGCCGCAGGTCTAGTACTTGCAAAAACAAATCAGTTTAAGAACATTGAAAACAGCCTGAAACCGGTGGCTGACGTATTTACGCCGATTTTTTTCATAATAGTTGGTGCAGCAGTAGATGTGGCTGTATTCAACCCTTTAGTCGGGGGGAATATCCCGATTTTGCTAATTGCTCTAGTGCTGTTTATATTTGCAGTAGCTGGATTTTTGCACAGATGGGGCTTACTTCGGGTGTCTTTGATTCAAGGCTGTTTTCCGCAATAACTGTAATGGTGATCCTTACGACATTTATAGCTCCACCCCTTCTTAAAATTACTTTTGCTGAGGGCGAACCCGCTTTAGAGGCTGAGGCGAAATCTTGAGGAGGTTATAAAGAGTGCTTATAAGACGTATGATTTTATTCTTTATTTTGATAGCTCTTCTTATCTCTACTTTTAACGCAAGGGCTGCTGAGGATATTCTCAGCGTGGATAAGACCCTGATAATTCAGATAATTATATTCGTAGCAGCAATATTCATATTAAATTCCCTTCTTTTTAAACCTCTTCTAGAGCTTGTAGTAAGAAGGGAAAAATTGACGACAGGAACCATCGAAGAAGCTAATCAGCTCGGAAAAAAGGTAGAGCAGATAATAAATGAATACAATGTGAAATTGAACGAAGCACGCACTCAGGCTATGGAAGAGAGAAATGAAATCAGGCGTCAGGCACAGAGTGCATATGACGATATAGTTAAGAAAGCAAAAGAAGAGGCTCAAACCCTATTAGAAGAAGCTAAAGCTAAGTTACAGTCGGAGACAAAAGAGATCAAAGAAAAGGTCAGGTCTGATATCGAGGTTCTAGCACGTGAAATGGCCTCGCGGATCCTTGGGAAGGAGGTATAGTTTTCGTGAACTCGGATATGATCAGTTTAATAATCACCGGCGCTACCGAAGCAGCAGGGGACGGTTTTAACTGGACATTTGTAGGCGAACATGCCGTGAATTTCATCATACTATTTGCGGTGCTTGCTTATTTTCTGAAAGAGCCAATAAGAAACTTTCTCATCGAGAGGCGTGGAATAATAGGAAACGAAATTGAAGAAGCAAAAAAAACCATAGATGAAGCTAAAAAGAAATACGAAGATTATGCGGAAAAAATGAAAAAAATGGACGAAGAGATTATATCTCTAAAGGAAACCATTCGTAAAGAAGGTGAAGTCGAAAGGGAAGAAATCCTGAGGCAGGCAGAGAACACCTCTCAAAAGATCGCAAAGGAGGCAAGGGAAACAATTAAACTCGAAACTGCAAAAGCAAGACGGGAGATTCAGTCCGAAGTGGTTTCATTGGCAGTAGGGCTTGCCGAAAGTATAATTAGGCAAAACCTCAAGGAATCCGACGAAAGACGGTTCATTGAGGACTTTATTAAAAAAGTAGAGGAAGAGAAGAAATGGGATCAGTCGCAACACTAAGGGATTTAATGGAAGCCCTTATAGAATCAGCCAAAGGGGAAGGAAAGCTTGAAAAGATTGCATCCGACCTTGAACAGTTTTTTAAAATCTTTTCTAAGCAAGAAGACCTAAGAGATATTCTGGGAAGCTCGGTTTATGATACCGGAGAAAGAAAAGCCATAGCCAGCGACATTGGTGAAAGAGCGGGCTTTGACAAATTAACTATTAATTTCATCTGGTTAGCAATTGAGCTTGGGAAATTTAAGTCGCTTGTAAAATCCGAAGAGCCTTTTATGAGGAAAATCAGAAAGGCCTCCGGAAAAGTAAGAGCCGAAATCACTATGGCTGCAACCCCCTCCGAATCGGACTTAAATAGAATGAAGGAAGCCATAACCAAGCTTACGGAAAAGGAAGTTGAAGTTATTGTAAAAGTTGATCCCACAATATTGGGCGGAATAATAGCAAAGGTTGAAGATAAGGTGTTTGACGGTAGTGTTAAAAACCAACTGGAGAGAATTCGAACTGCACTATCTATAACCTGAAAACTTTTTCAGCCACAGAGAGCACAAAGGACAATAAGAAGAGAAAAAAATTTATTAATCAATTTTATCTCCTTGTTCTCTGTGTACTCTGTGGCTAAATAACAGAAAAGGAGCTACAAGAACAAATGGAAGAAATTAGGATAGAAGAAATTGGCGAAATTTTAAGGAATAGGATTAAGGGATACGAACAAAAGATTGAAACGGCAGAAGTCGGAACGGTAATCTCTGTAGGAGACGGAATTGCCCGTGCCTACGGACTTGACCAGTCCATGGCTGGAGAGCTTGTGGAATTCCAGGGCGGCGTTATTGGGCTTGTTTTAAACCTTGAAGAAGACAGCGTTGGTATCGCCCTATTTGGTGAAGACAAGCATGTGAGAGAAGGCGATATGGTAAAGCGCACGGGTAGAATCGCCGAAGTCCCCGTCGGGGACGATATGAAAGGAAGGGTTGTAAACGCCCTTGGACAGCCTATAGATGGAAAAGGCGAGGTCCGCGCCAATGATTATCGGCAGATCGAGATAAAAGCCCCGGGTGTCGTTTATCGTCAGCCTGTTCGTGAGCCGCTTCAGACCGGAATCAAATCTATTGATGGAATGATACCAATAGGTAGGGGACAGAGAGAATTAATACTCGGAGACCGTCAGACCGGAAAAACCGCAATTGCAGTGGATACGATCATTAACCAGAGAGACCAGAACGTCTACTGCATCTATGTCGCAATAGGACAGAAACAGTCAACTGTTGCTCAGGTTGTAGATAAACTAAAAGAGTTTGGAGCTATGGAATATACGACAATTGTTGCAGCTACTGCAAGCGTTCCTGCACCGTTTCAGTTTATCGCTCCTTATGCCGGCTGCGCTCTTGGTGAATACTTCCGTGATACCGGAAGACACGCACTAGTGATTTATGATGATCTCACAAAACACGCATGGGCTTATCGTCAGCTCTCCCTTCTGTTGAGGCGTCCTCCCGGACGAGAGGCTTATCCCGGAGACGTCTTTTATCTTCATTCAAGGCTCCTTGAACGCGCGGCGAAAATGAGGGATGAGGAAGGTGCTGGTTCTCTCACCGCGCTTCCTATAATCGAAACCCAGGCGGGTGACGTTTCCGCATACATTCCGACAAACGTTATATCAATTACGGATGGTCAGATTTATCTTGAGAGCGACCTCTTTTATGCAGGTGTAAGACCCGCCATTAATGTAGGACTTTCAGTTTCACGAGTCGGCGGCTCCGCTCAAATCCGCGCTATGAAGCGGGTTGCCGGGAAACTCAGGCTTGAGCTCGCTCAGTATAGAGAGGTCGAAGCTTTTGCCCAGTTCGCTTCCGATCTTGATAAAATCACTCAGGCACAGCTTGCCCGTGGAAGCAGGCTTGTTGAGGCACTCAAGCAAGACCAGTATCAGCCTCTCCCAGTAGAAAAACAGGTGCTTCTCATTTACGCCGTTACAAACGGTTATGTGGACGAATACTCGATAGAAGTTGTTAAAAAATACGAGAAAGAACTTTATCTTTTCTTTGAAGCTAAACATCCAAATCTTCTTGAAGAGATAAAAACGAAAAAAGACATCTCGGATGACTTAGGCCAGAAGATAATACAAGCTCTTGATGAACTTGAGGACAAGCTAGGAGAGATGAAATAGAACTATAGAGGTGGGTCTTGTACCCGCCCTATTCTTTAATGGGTAACCGCAAAGGTTACCCTACTGTTGTAATGCGAATCTTTGAAACTATGGTGAACCAATGCCCAGCTTAAGACAAATTAGAAGCAAAATCAGCAGTGTGAAAGGCACGCGAAGAATTATGAGTGCTATGAAGCTTATTTCCGCTGTAAAGCTCAAGCGTGCCCAGGGGCTTCTCCAGGCTTTTCGCCCTTATTCAGATTCTTTTGAGCAGATCGCAAAGAACCTTGCCCTAAGGTGCGACCCAGAACGCCATCCTCTTCTCAGGCGCCCAGAAGGGAGAAAGAAACTCCATCTAATATTCATGACTTCAGATAGGGGACTATGCGGGAGTTTTAACAGCAACCTTATCAGAAAAATTGAAACCTTTCTTGCAGTTGATGCGAAGGATTACGAGCAGATAGGTTTTAGGTTCGTAGGAAGGAGAGGAAGGGATCACTTCGCAAGACGCAAGATTAAAACATTAGAGATTCGAGTGGAAAACAGTTACATAGGCATTAATGAAAGAAACTTTAGCAATGTATCGAACGAGATTGCTTCTGGTTTAGCCAAGGAGTTTGTTCAAGGCGAAAGCGATGAGGTCGTTTTGGTCTATAACTACTTTAAATCAGCACTTTCTCAAGTTATTACTTTTGAAAAACTTCTCCCAATAGAATCCGAAGAGAAAACCGGCGATTCAAAGCCCGTAGACTATCTCTACGAGCCGAATAGAGAGGATGTTCTTAAATTTGTCCTCACCAAATACGTCCAGGTTCGTTTGGAACGAGCAATTCTCGAATCAATTACAAGCGAACATGGAGCACGCATGACGGCAATGGAAAATGCCACGAGAAATGCAGAGGACGTAATAAAAAAACTGACTCTTTTATTCAATAAAACAAGGCAGGCTATAATTACAAAAGAGCTTATGGACATAGTAAATGGAACTGAGTCCTTAAGGAAAGGAGGTATGGAATAAAATGGGAACAGATGTAGGTAATGGAAAGGTTGTCCAGGTCATGGGACCTGTTGTTGACGTTGAATTTAAAGACAGCGAGCTTCCCCCTATCTACACAGCTATCAAGCTAACAAACCCGCTTTTAAACGATGAGAAATGGAATCTCGTGCTTGAGGTCGCCCAGCAGCTTGGCGGAAAGCGCGTGCGCTGTATAGCAATGGACTCTACAGACGGAATTAAAAGGGGAGAAGATGCGCTAAACACCGGTGAAGGAATCACCGTCCCGGTCGGGAAGGGGGCATTGGGAAGGCTTATCAACGTCGTGGGAGAGCCGATTGACGAAGCAGGTCCGATAGAGGCAGATGAGCGATGGCCTATTCACCGACCCGCGCCTGAGTTTGTGGAGCAAAGCACTCAGATTGAGGTGTTCGAGACCGGAATTAAAGTGATTGACCTCCTTGCTCCATTTCTTACAGGAGGAAAGATCGGACTCTTTGGCGGAGCAGGTGTAGGAAAGACGGTCCTCCTTTTGGAGCTTATTCATAACGTGGCAAAAGAACACGGCGGCGTTTCCGTTTTTGGCGGCGTCGGTGAGAGAACACGCGAGGGAAACGACCTCTGGCTTGAGATGAAGGAATCCGGCGTTATCAAAAACACGGGAATGGTTTTCGGACAGATGAACGAGCCACCTGGCGCAAGAGCAAGAGTGGGACTTACGGCTCTTACGCTTGCGGAATACTTTAGAGATGTGGGTGGCCAGGACGTGCTCCTCTTTATTGATAACATATTCCGATTTACCCAGGCGGGTTCCGAAGTGTCAGCGCTTCTAGGACGAATCCCCTCAGCCGTGGGTTATCAGCCTACCCTTGCGTGGGACTTGGGAGAGCTTCAAGAAAGAATCACTTCTACTGTCAAAGGTTCAATAACATCTGTTCAGGCGATATACGTTCCCGCCGACGACCTTACCGACCCCGCGCCCGCAACTACATTTGCACACCTCGACGGAACTATCGTCCTTTCCCGTCAACTTACGGAGCTCGGTATCTACCCTGCGGTTGATCCTTTGGATTCAACTTCTCGAATCTTGGATCCGAGAATCGTTGGAGAAGAGCACTACAAGATTGCACGTGAGGTTCAGAGAATACTTCAGCGTTACAAACAGCTCCAGGAGATCATCGCAATTCTCGGAATGGATGAGCTTTCAGAGGACGATAAGCTTACGGTTGCAAGGGCGAGAAAGGTTCAGAGACTTCTTTCACAACCCTTCAGCGTTGCAGAGCAGTTCACGGGAACCCCAGGGAAATACGTGCCGATTAAAGAGACGATTGAAGCATTTAACGAGGTCATTGGGGGAAACATGGATGAAGTTCCTGAGCAGGCCTTCTACATGGTGGGAAATCTCGAAGAGGTCTATGCAAAAGCTAAACAGCTTATATCGGGGTAACTAAAAATTTCGAGAAACTGGCCACAGAGGACACCGAGAACACAGAGAAGCTAAAAAATCTTTTTCTGTGAACTCTGTGGCTAACCTAAAACCAGGAAAATGGAGAATTAGAAATTGGCAGATAAATTAGAGCTTCAAGTCATAACACCCTCAAGCCTTGTTATAAATGAAGAAGTAGACGAAGTCGTCGCACCTGGAGAACTAGGAGAGTTTGGAGTTCTTCCAGGTCATGTCGCTTTTATTACGCTTCTCATGCCGGGAGAGCTTAGATACAGAAAAGAGGGGTCTGAAAGAAAGCTCATTGTTTGGGGCGGTGTTTCAGAGGTTCGGGACGACAAGGTCACTGTTCTTACCGATAACGTGGAAGACCCAGTAGATATAAACACTGAAGCCGCACGAAGAGAAGCGGAAGCCATTCTCGAAGAACTTAAAAACTTCAGTGGAAACCCGAAAGAGCTTAAAGAGCTAAACCGAAGGTTAAAACTTGCTCAGGTAAGAGCCGGAGTAGGAGTAAGGGAATAGTAAGCCTCTACCTCAAAATTCACATAAGATCGTAGTAATCTAAACCAAGGTGAGTAATAAGTTCCTCACCCTTCAGATAACGGAGCGTATTTTTTAATTTCATAAGCTGAATGAAAAGATCGTGCTCAGGGTAGAGTCCTTCCCCGTGCATCGGACTCTTAAAATAGAATGAAAGCCATTCTTGGATTCCATATAATTTGGCTCTTCCTGCAAGGTCAAGAAAGAGTGCCAGGTCAAGGACAATCGGGGCGGCAAGGATGCTGTCCCGGCAGAGGAAGTTAATCTTAATTTGCATCGGATAGCCCAGCCATCCGAATATGTCAATGTTGTCCCATGCTTCTTTTGCGTCGCCTCTCGGCGGATAATAATTGATTCTAACCTTGTGATGGTAGTCAGAGTAGAGTTCGGGATAGAGTTCAGGCTGAAGTATGTACTCTAGAACGCTCAGTTTGCTCTCCTCTTTTGTTTTAAAAGAGTAGGGGTCGTCTAAAACCTCTCCATCTCTGTTTCCAAGTATATTTGTAGAAAACCAGCCTTTGAGACCTATCATTCTGGCTTTCAGTCCGGGAGCGATTATCGTTTTCATAAGTGTCTGGCCGGTTTTAAAATCCTTTCCTGCTATGGGAACCTTTTTCTTCTGGGCAAGCTTAATAAGTGCAGGTACGTCAACCGAAAGATTTGGAGCACCATTTGCATAAGGCACGCCGCACTGAATTGCAGCGTAGGCATAAATCATGCTTGGAGCAATGTCTGGATGGTTATCTCTTAAACCCTCTTCAAAACTCTTTAGAGAGCTATGAACCTGCGAGCGCTTTATGTAAACTTCGGTGCTTCCGCACCACACCATAACTAAACGGTCAAGCCGATTTTCTTTCTTGAAATTCTGGATGTCATCAATAAGCTGCTCCCCAAGGTCCATTTTCGTTTTTCCGGCCTTGCGGTACTCGCCCCTTAGGTTTTTTACATACGTCCTGTCAAAGACAGCCGGCATCGGCTTTGTCTTTTGAAGCACATTCCTTAACTCATCGAGAAGGTTTTTCTCAAGCACTCCTGCCTTTAGAGCGGCTTCGTAGCAGTTTTCAGGGAAAATATCCCACCCGGCAAAAACCAAATCTTCTGGGTTTGCCAGAGGAATGAAGTCTTTTATAAGAGGAGACCTTTTTTCAGTTCTCTTGCCGAGCCTGATTGTCCCCATCTGAGTGAGAGAGCCGATAGGCCTTCCAAGCCCATTTTTTATTGCTTCAACACCCGCAATAAAAGTAGTGCTAACAGCCCCACCTATTCCGGGCAGTAAAATGCCCAGCTTTCCTTTGGGCGGTCTAATATCTATTTTTTCCTTACTATTGGACTTTTTGTTTTTGATAGGCAAAGGGGATATTACCTCTTTGAGAACTGCTGGCCACGTCTCGCTTTCCTCTTTCCGTATTTCTTACTTTCGACCATTCTGGGGTCTCTCGTAAGAAGGCCAGCACTTTTAAGAGTCTTTCTGAAAGAATCGCTTACATGGAGAAGCGCTCTTGCAAGGCCGTGCCTTACGGCATCGGATTGTCCTGTAAGCCCACCCCCACTTACATCCACAAAGACATCGAATTTTCCCATTGTCTGAGTTAACTTAAGCCCCTCAAGTGCCCGTATTCTCCACGCCTCACGCGGGAAATAAGATTCAACAGTCTTGTCATTTATTGATATTTTACCTTCACCTTCACATAACCATACGCGCGCTATAGATGTCTTCCTTCGTCCTGTACCGCAGTATCTAACCTCGGCCATTGTGATTATTATACCTCCAACTGTTCAGGGCTTTGGGCCTTATGGGGATGTTCACCGCCTGAATATATTTTTACTCTCGTAATGAGGTCTTTCTGCCATTTGTTTTTAGGAAGCATCCCCCAAACGGCTTTTTTCAGTATTTCCTCCGGGTTTTGTTTGAACAACTTTTCAGCAGTAATTGATTTAAGCCCGCCTGGATAAGGTGTGTGCCAGTAATAAGTTTTCTGCGTCCACTTTTTTCCAGTAAAATTAACTTTATCAGCGTTGATTACAACGACAAAATCTCCAATGTCTGAATGAGGTGTAAACTGAGGTTTGCCCTTACCTCTTAAAATACTGGCAATCTTTGTTGCAATTCTTCCAACAGTCTTTCCATTTGCATCAATAAGATACCACTTCTTTTCTATGTCTTCACTTCTCACCATATAACTCTTCATTATTTCACCTGTCACCATATTAAAAGTCAGTCAAGCATTCTACCAAATCCCCTTTGATTGTCAAGGAAATTAAGCTTAACGTAAGTTCGATTACAACTTATCAATATTAATAAATAGAGGGTAGACCCCAGTCTTGCTGGAGTGACTCATGCCGCAACGAGCAAGCCTGTCCTGAGTTACATCGAAGGGACTCGTTGCCTATCCGGTGTTAAACTATTTATCAACAGTATAATAAATCAAACTCACCATAAATTCGGCTATGTTTTCGCTTTTATATCGAACTCGAGCTTGCCAGTACGTCTAAGCCTGATGAGATACTATCATTCAATCAACGTTGAATCGCTAAACACAGGATTGTTTATTATTGGGTTATTAAAGAAAAAGACAGACCCGAAGGGAAACGAATTAAAGAACGGAGAGAAAAATACTGGGCGAAATACAAATGGATCGAATAGAGGTGAAGGAATAAGTGGAATAAACGGAGAAGTAACGAAAAAGGAATTGGGAAGAGTACTAAAAGTAAAAAACGGAGAGAGAACAAGCGCGCGAAATACAAATGGGTTAAACGCGAACAAGAAAGTAGACTGTGGGAAAATGAAAAACGGAGAAACAAAGAAATGGTGGTGGTGAAAATGATGATGGAATCCCTCATGGTGGCTGTTACCATGAAAATTAGTTGTTGCCACAGAACTATTGCCAACTATTAACCCACGGCTAGATCTTAGGGAATTATTGGTTTGTGGTATCGCAGGTTTTGCAGCGATCTTTGGGGCCGACGACAAGGTATTTTTTAAACTCGTAGAGGCGGTAGCAAGAGTCTCATTTGTATTTGATAGCAATGCCTTTGAATTTACCTTTTTACCGTCAATGAAAACAATCGTCTCCCTACCTTTACGAAACGAAGTGACGTTATTGGAAAAATGCGAGACTCCAGTTTCATTATCAACCCAATGAGATATCTCTGTTCTTACGGCGGAGGAATTAGAAAAGTTAGACGGAGTTCTATTTATTCCACCTTCAACTATTTCCGTATTTGTTAATGAGCCAGGACTAATATTGTTGATTCTAGTAACCGCGGAAAACCCTCTTAAATTTACTCCTCTGGATGTGGAAACTGTTTTTATACTATTTGCAGGTTTGTTATTTATTTCGCTTTCTTTAAAAGTTGAACTGGTTTTACTCCTGAGCGGTATAACGGCCGTATTATGTTTACCTTTTGTTATAGCTTCACCTTGTAAAGAACTACGACTGTTATTCGTATTAAACGACCTGTGATTAAAACTTCTGGTAGGAATATTAACCGATTTAACCAAATTCCCTCTTGTATTAACAAAATTTTGAGAGTGAGCAGAAATGGGGGTATTTAATGTGGAGGGTGTTAGATTTGAATTATTGCTGAATGTTGGGCTGTTTGTACTAGAAAAACCTGGACTAAAACCTCTATGACCAATTCCTCTTCCATTAACAATCCGATTGCCAATACTTCCCTTTCTAAAATTCAAACTTCCGCGAGTTGAATTTATAGTTCCTCTAGTACCAAATACCCCTCTAAAGGCTGGAACTGTATTTCCGCTGCTAAAACCTTTAGCACCAAAGCCGGAACTTCCTCTAAGCCCATTTGCTCTAAAACTTTGGGATTGAACTAAAGCAGGTGAAAATGCAATTAAAACAGAAACTATTAAGGTTAGGCATATTTTTCCCATCCGCTTGCCCCTCCTTAAATTATTATTAAAGGCTTCTTACATCATATTATAACAAATTCGATGCAAGTAATATAACCTTTTTTTCAAAACAGAGGGCGAAATAATAGACTATAGAACTAAAGTCCTATACCGATATAAAAAACATCAGGCTTTTCACTCAAAAAATCTCACCAAGGTCTAATTGACCGCTATAGGCTTAGAGGAGATATTAGTTATTATGGAGCAGCATATAATAAAAGAAATGCACGAAACCACCTTTTATTTAATCGTTTTCGTTACCTCTATTTGTATCATCTTACACTACTATGTTCTCCCATCGGTTAGGAGGGCAATATTTCTTGATAATTCAACACGCGACTCGGATAAACTCAAAGAGCCGAAACTTTAATAAAAACATACGAGAAAGTGATTGCACTTGAGGATACTAAATAACTTTCTGTCATAAAAAATACCACTAATAAGTGTTAATCTTTGTTCATTCAAGCAAGTTCTCTCATGTTATATTATTTAAGATTATATAGGAGAACATCAAAAGGAGGGAATTGTGTCACCTTTTATATTTATGCCCTGCGAATGCGGTAAAAGCATTCATGTATACATTCCAAAAGAAAAGTTTTTTAAAGAAAAAATAGAGGTATCAAGCTGGCAAGAAGAATATTCAGAGAAAGTGAAAGCAGAGAAATTTGAAGAGGCAAAAAGACTCGCCGAGAGACTCAAGGCTGAATTTGTAGATGCCAGGGATTCGGAAAATATAACCTGTTCAAATTGCGGTAAGGTTCATCCGTTTTCTGAACTCAAACAGGAAAGATAGTTGATAGGAACCACCTGCCGGTTCCCCTACCCTACATCTGTTTTATCTACAAATTAAAGAGCCCTTTTTGAAATTAAGTACAAAAGCCTACTTAACTACCCTGATTCCCCTCCAAAACCCAACGTAGTTCTTTATCTCTTTGGCTGCTTCCTTTGGTTCGGTATAATACCAGGCGGCGTCCTTGTTAACCTCCCCATTAACTGCAATGCTGTAATAACTGGCTACCCCCTTCCAAGAGCATATTGTATGTGTTTCACTTTGACGAAAATATTCCTTTTTGATGCTCTCCGGGGGAAAGTAATGGTTACCCTCAACAAGAATCGAATCTTCACTCTCTGCTAAAACCGTATCTTTCCACACAGCTTTCATATTGTTCTCCTAATAAAAATTAGAAGCACTCGCCCGATAGTTTTTGATTGATAGTTTTTGTATCTTTGGGAATTCCAGCATTTACTTTAGCCCTTACATGTAAGGACATTGTTTATAAACGGAAAGTCTTGTTTATAAATAGGATACCGAAATTACCTTTTCGTTAAATCAAATTTCTATCAAGTGTTCTATACTGAATAGCTTCTGATATATGATGAGAGAGAACCGTTTCGGATTCATCAAGGTCCGCAATGGTACGTGCAACTTTAAGTATCCTATCATAGGCTCTGGCGCTAAGACCAAGCCTGTCAATTGCGGTCTCAAGAAGTTTGAGTCCAGACTCGTCGGGCTTTGAAAATTTTCTTATATATCTCGAAGACATTTGAGCGTTTGAGTGAATCCCTGTTTTTCCAAATCTCTTTCTCTGCTTCTCACGCGCACGGTTTACACGCTCCCTAATATCAGACGAACCCTCCCCTCCCGACTCACTTGAAAGCTCCTTGTATCTTACGGGAGGAACCTCTATATGAATATCAATCCTATCGAGAAGAGGACCTGAAACCTTTGCTCTATATCTTTGAATCTGAATAGGAGAACACGTACATTCCTTATGCGGATCCCCTAAGTATCCACACGGGCACGGATTCATAGCGGCAACCAGCATAAAACTTGCCGGATAAGTGATTGAAGTAACCGCTCTTGATATCGTTACCTTGCCATCTTCTAGGGGTTGACGCATGACCTCAAGAACGTTTTTTCTAAACTCGGGAAGTTCATCCAGAAAGAGAACGCCGTTGTGCCCTAGGCTTACCTCACCCGGCCTTGGCACGGCCCCTCCCCCGATAAGACCCGCATCGCTTATAGTGTGATGAGGCGAACGAAAGGGTCTTGTAGCAATAAGAGCAGAGTTATTGGAAAGAAGACCCGAAACTGAATAGATTTTCGTTGTTTCCAGTGCCTCTTCAAAACCCATATCGGGAAGAATGGTAGGAAGGCGTCTGGCAAGCATAGTCTTTCCTGTTCCTGGTGAACCTATCATGAGAACGTTATGCCCGCCGCTTGCCGCAACTTCCAAAGCGCGTTTTACATGCTCCTGCCCTTTTACCTCCTGAAAGTCAATTTGATATTCACGGCTTTGATTGAATAATTGGTTAAGATCAATATCAGTGGGTCTAATCTCTCTAATACCTGAGAGAAACTCTACGATTTCAGGCAGATATTCAACAGCCAAGACCTCTATTCCGTCTACGACCGCTGCTTCTTCTGCGTTTTCCTTTGGTAGTATTATTCCCTTATGCCCCGAATCGCGCGCGCGAATACCCGTAGGAAGCGCTCCTCTTACGGCTTTTATTCTCCCATCCAGAGACAGTTCTCCAATGATTATATAATCGTTTAGCTTATCCGGACTTAACAACCCTGTTGCAGAGAGAATCCCTATTGCAATCGGAAGATCAAAAGCAGAGCCTTCTTTTCTTATATCAGCAGGAGCAAGGTTCACGGTGATTCTTTTTTGAGGGAAATCATAGCCGCAGTTTTTTATCGCAGCCTTTACTCTTTCTTTGCTCTCTTTTACCGCACCTTCGGGAAGTCCGACTGTAGAGAACTGTGGAAATCCAAAAGCAATGTCCACTTCTACCTCTACCACATAAGCATCAATTCCGAAAACAGCGCTGCTTAAGACTTTGGAAATCATAACTGGTTTGCCTATATTATAACCCCAGTTGCCTGTTATAGTGCACGTGTAATAGGTAAAGTATAAAGAAGACGAATCAGGCTGAGACAAAATTTAAGAGCACTTTCTCTGTTGCATTGTCCTAGCCTAGCTTTCTATTTAATATCAAGTCAGGCAACGCTTACGCGCGAGACATAATCCATTGTTACTCAATGCTACTACTTGTCTTTGTCTTCACCTAGTCCAAGTAATATAATCGTTTTAGGGCCTCGAGGGTAAGGGACTATAAGGGTGGCGGGTATGGATTTTGAATTTAGCGAAGAGCAAAAAATATTTAAAGAAGTGGCGAGGGATTTTGCCGAGAAGGAGATAGGGCCTTTAGTGGAAAAATATGAAAAAGAATAAAGATTTCCTCTCGAGCTTTTTCCCAAACTAGGCGAGATGGGATTCCTTGGAATAGTGTTTCCGGAAGAATACGGCGGGGCCGGAGCAGATAAGGTAACGGAAAGTCTTTTTGTAGAGGAGATAGGGCGAATATGCGCTGGTATAGCTATGGGTACAAATGCTCATGTAGGACATGGTTGCCTTCCCATCTGCAAATTTGGAACGGAAGAGCAGAAGCAAAAATACCTTGTTCCGGGTCTTGCCGGAGAGAAAATAGGCGCACTTGCGCTTACTGAACCTGAAGCTGGCTCCAATGCAACGGGTATAGAAAGCGAGGCAGTTAAGGAGAAGGGGAAATACATTCTGAACGGCAAAAAAACTTGGATCGGTAATGCTCCAATAACCGACTTCGTAGTCGTAGCCGCCTATACGGATAAAGATAAAGCGGCAGAGGGTATTAGCCTTTTTATAGTTGAGAAGGATTTTCCAGGTTTTAAGGTTACAAAAAAGTTAGATAAAGTCGGTCACAAGGCATCTGACCACGGAGAGATTGCCTTTGAGAATTGTGAAGTGCCTGAAGAAAACCTTCTTGGAGGAGATGAGGGAAGGTTTGGCGAACTTATGGACACTCTAATCAGTGCGAGGATCACACCCATGCAGTTAAATCCGTCGGTCTGGCTCAAGCGGCCTTCGAATATGCTCTTAGGTACTCGAAAGAAAGAGAAGCATTTGGACATCCTATTTGTAAATTTCAGGCTATAAGCTTCAAACTCGCGGAAATGGCTACAAAAATAGAAACAGCTAGACTCTTGGCGTTCAAAGCCGCTTGGGTATATAACCGAGGAAAAAAAATGTGTCAAGGAGGCTTCTATGGCTAAGCTTTACGCTTCAGAAGTAGTACAGTGGGTAGCCCCCGAGGCTGTGCAGGTTCTTGGCGGAATGGATATGGAGTAGAGTTTCCCGTGGAAAGATACTACAGGGACGCTCTTGTTGCCTCTATTACTGAGGGAACCTCTGAAATTCAACGTATAATCATTGGGCGCGAATTAGGAATCTAATGACCACGGACAAATACAATTCTTGACTTTCAACACTTTTCATGACCAAGGCTCTCTGTAGTAATAAACAAAATTAGCCACCTGCGGCCTCTCAGTCCATCCAAGCTTTTTGTAAAATCCACTTTTATATGATGTCTTATCCTTTCCATTTGTGAGCATAAGCCTCTTGCACCCGCGCCTCTTCCCCTCCTCCATGACTGCTTCTACAAGCATTTTACCCGCACCTTTGCCGCTTGCATTAGGACTTACAAACACATCCGATACATAACCCTTCCAGCCTCCAAGCATTACAAAAGGAACCCAGTGGACATTGGTAAACCCAACCACATTATCTTTTTCAGCCACTGCTACAAGTACCGTGTGCCCGCCTTTGTCCTTCTCACAGTGACGAAGAAGCTCGGCTATGGGTTTAGATACTTCTTTAAGAGGAAGTACGTTCCTTCTTTCAGACCAGCCTATCTCTCTTAAAATTATCGCCATTGCCTCGGCATCCTCAGCTCTTGCCTCTCTTATTGTTATCTTCGTCATTGATTAGATATCTCCCTCCGTTTTTATCCAGACACAAATACAACTACTGGTATTAGGTATTGATTTTCGTTTTTTACCCTAATACCCAACACCTAAAACCCTAGCACCTGAAATTATTCCATAGAGGGTCAATCCACAACTTAATACACATAATTACACCATTTGATTTTCTCATAGTCTTAAAAGTCCTTCTATTCCACCCATGCTTTTAACCCAATCTTCGAGTTGCCTGAGTCCTTCCTCTAAACCTATAATGGGTTGGTAACTCAGCTCTCTATTTGCTTTCTCAATGCTGTATGTTCTGCTTCCTGCAATCGCGGCAACGGCAAATCTGGTTAAAACCGGTGGGTTTTCAGATTTTGTTATGCGAGCAATCAGCTCAAACACGGAAGCTAGCCCGTAGGCAATTTTATAGGGAACGGATATTTTAGGAGACCAACCTATCCCGGTTGCTTTAAGAAGCAGGGAAAGAAATTCCAGATGTTTTATTCTTTTGTCGTCGTTTATGAAATAGATATTTCCGGCCGCATTCTCGCTTTCACCCGCAAGAATTATGCCTTGAATAAGGTTTTCTACATGACAGGGTGAAATCAATCCATCCCCGCTTCCCACAGAAAGGAGCATTCCTTTCCTTGCCACTTTTACAATCCTAGGCAGTATAACGGTGTCTCCTGCGCCCCACACACCTGAAGGTCTTATGATAACAGTCTCTAAGCCGGTGTCTCTAAAAAACCTCATTACTACCCTTTCCGCCTCTGCTTTTGATTCGTTGTAGTAGTCGTTGTAACTCCCAGGATAAGGGTAGCTTTCATCTATATCTACCATATTATGAACATTCCAAAAATCGGACTTCCATAGAACCGATGACGTACTCATATAGACAAATCTCTTAACACCTGCCTCTTGGGATGCTCTAAGCAAATCCCGCGTCCCTTCTACATTCATTTTGTAAAATTCCTCTTTTTCTCCCCAATCTGATACCATCGCTGCCAGGTGATAGACGACATCACCGTCTTTTGTAAGCTCCTTAAAAGAACCTGGGTCGGAGAGATCGCCATAACACAGTTCGACCCCCAATTTGGCGAGCTCTTCAACTCTGCTGGTCTTTCTCACCAAACACCTGATTTCGCGATCTCTGGAGATCAAAGCGGCCGCAAGTTTTCCGCCTATAAACCCGGTCCCTCCCGTTAAAATTGCTTTCATTCTATTTATCCCGTTTGTTCAGTTATAATATCTCACTAAAACTATTATACACTTTCCGAGTTCATATACGTGGTTAAAATCAATAAACTCCTATTCATTGATAAGATAGTTAAGGAGATATATATATGTTGAAATCCGCTACTTATCAAGCGTGTCCAATGAAGATAATAATGTTAGCGACATTCTTCCTTAGCGGCTGCCAGGGTGCATATTTTAAGACAATGGAAAAGCTCGGCTATCAGAAAAGAGAGTTACTCGTAGCCCGTGTGAAAGAGCGCGTCAGAGTCAGGAAGAAGCCAAGGAGCAATTTCAATCGGCTCTTGAAAAGTTTAGTGCTGTCCTGAATTTCAAGGGTGGCGAACTGCAAGAAAAATACGACAAGCTCAAGGCGGAGCTTGATGGCAGCGAGTCCAAAGCCACCGCCGTGCGGGAGCATATTGACGATGTCGAAGATGTAGCGGAGGCGCTTTTCGATGAATGGCAATCAGAACTGGATCAGTATTCTGATGACAACCTGCGTAGAGCAAGTAAAAATAAGCTCGATGAGACGCGAAGAAGATACAAACAGTTAATCAGTGCAATGAAGCGTGCAGAAAAGAAGCTTGATCCCGTCCTTTCGGTTTTTCGAGATCAGGTGCTCTTTCTCAAGCACAATCTCAATGCTCAGGCTATCGCATCGCTGCAGGATGAGCTCGTTCCCATTGAAACGGACGTCGCCTCAGTCATTAGCGAAATGGAAGCTTCTATCAGAGAAGCCGATGCGTTTATCAAAGAAATGGGATGAGTATTAAATGATATTAAAAGCTTCTGAGAAAAGCCGGACTTGAGCCATTGACAATTACTCCAATGCTTAACACAACTTTTCTGCATTGTGTAAGATTTCGCAAACAGCAAACTGAAGGTTAATTAAGTAGAATTCAAATAGAGGAGCAGGAAATGATTCCATACGCAGCTTACAAAGTGTTACACCTAATTGGCGTTATGTTTTTGTTGCTTTCGTTAGGTGCATATTTGATATTGTCAATGAACAAATCTGAGAGGGGCAGAAAGCTTGCGGCTATGACTCATGGGATATCGGTTCTTATAATACTGGTTGCGGGATTTGGACTCCTTGCACGCCTTGGATTCTTTGGTGCCAGCGGTTGGCCCCTTTGGGTATGGGTTAAGCTTATTATTTGGTTAATACTTGCCGTAATTATTGCACTTATCAAAAGAGTGCCTAGTCTCATACCTGTGTTATGGTTTTTGATACCGGCTTTGGCTGGACTTGCAGCGTATATGGCGGTTTACAAGATAGACTTTTAATGAAATCTGTCATGGTTTAATCCAAATTACTTACTTAAAATCTCCTCTTTAAGAACACCAATAAATGGAAGATTCCGATACCTCTGACCGTAGTCCATACCATAGCCAACTACAAATTCATCAGGTATTTCAAACCCTCCGTAATCAATAGTTGCATTCACAATGCGGCGCACCTTTTTATCGAGAAGAGCACATACACGAATATCAGCGGGTCTTCTTGCTTTCAGGGTCCCAAGGATATAGTTAAGCGTTAAACCCGTATCAATAATATCCTCAACAAGAATCACATGCCTATTCTCAATGCTCTTATCCAGGTCCTTTATAATTCTCACTACGCCCGTGTGAGTTTTTCCTGAATAACTGGAAATAGACAGGAAATCAAGCGTAATTGGGATAGAAATCTCTCGCATCAAATCGCAGAGAAAAACGATTCCGCCCTGAAGCACAGTAACGAGCACAGGGTTCTTTCCACGGTAATCGCTTGATATTTTCTCTCCCAATTCCTTAATCCGCTTCCTTATTTCTTCTTCCTTGATTAGAATTTTCGCTATGTCCTCTTCCACTTTATTTTCTCCAAATCACTGGAAAGAACTCCAGTCTTTGCCTGACAGATATGAATATACAATTTTCCAAGTGTGAATTTACACCTGGCTAAAAAATTATATTAGGTCATAACTCACTAAAAACAAATAACTTTCACTCCAGCGGAAAATTCTACTTGACTTTGGCTCAAATTTTTAGTATAAATAATATTAAGCGATCCCGAGAGGCTGAGGAAATAGAAAGACCAAAGCTCGCTGAGTACCGAAAGAAAAGACCAATAGGTCAGAATTAACCCTCAAGTAGGGAAATGCAAGGCAAAAGCCAAGCCGGAGCTGGTTTTGAAAGAAGATGAGGTCACTTGGGGTCGCCTTTCTATTTTATACCAAACCTATGTAGTAACCTTTTATAATCTTTCCCGTAAAATATTTTTATATTTATATCCGGATAAAGCTCTTTTAGCATTCTAATTTTACGATTCTTCTTAGTAACGAGCTTTTGTTTGAGCGTTGTAAGCTCAATATAGAGATCTAGATCGGGAAGGTAAAAATCCGGCGTGAACTCCTCCTTTACTTTCCCATCCTTACCCACCTCAATAAGAAAACTTCTGGGTTCATATTCCCATTTAATACGATAAAAATCTAATACACTTGCAAAATCCTTTTCGCTGGAGTGGGCGAAAGAAGGCATTGCCAGCTGCTTTATTTCTTCGTTTAGCATAGGAACTGAATTCAGTCTCTCTAGGCTTACTTTCAGTTTTTTGAGTGCCTTCCAGGTTACTCCAGCCTTTGCTGTTATACCCTTTATTTCAACCGCTCTTACAATCAAATCCACCGCAAAATCCGAATCCATATTCAGGACCTTAATCTGCAAGTCATAAAAATCACTCCCTAAATTTTGTTTCCCATAAAGCTCTTTAATGAAACTCGTATAATTACTTCTACCTTTTCTCACTAGCTTACAGGACTCCTTTTCGTTAAGAAGCGCAATGACTTTTACATGTAATGTGCCCGGAAAGTTATTAAAAAGAACTTCCCCTCCGAGGTTTAGGAGTATGACGTTATTTTCCAGGGTTTGTTCGACTATTAACTTTTTAATCAGCCTGGGTGAAATTTTTCCTTCAAGGATACGTTCGGTGAGATCTTTCCTGCTCAATGCCTGTGAGTCATTTAACTTATTGTTAATGAGGGTGCTATCTACTAAAACAAAGGTCAACCTCTGAGAGATCCTTGCGGCTATTTCGTGACCTAAGTCATCTAATTGTTCGGAGATAGTTATAATAGCCATCAGAGCTTAGATATTATAATCTGGTTTTATACATAAAAATATTTTTGTTTGTTAATAATCAAGAAAAATCTCTCTTGACCCACCTATTTTCTTAAAAGGAAGAATGGAAAGTTGTTCTTAACCCATGAGCTCGTAAATCTCCCTATCTGAAAGTCCAAAATAGTGCCCTATCTCATGTAAAAGAACTTCATACACCTTCTCTTCTAATTCTTTTTCGTTTCTACACACCCCTTCGATATTTTGCTGAAAAAGGACAATCTTATCTGGAAGCCGAGCAGTCTGCCATATGCTCCTAGTCGGAAGCGGTGTTCCTCTATAAAACCCTAGAAGTAATTTTCTACTCCTAATTCTAAGCTGATTTAAATCATCCGGTGTTGGAAAGTCCTCAACAGTAATTACTATATTTTCCATTTTTTGCTTGAACTCTTCCGGGATCTTTTCATAGGCTTTTTCTACAATTTCTTCAAATTGTTCTCTATTCAATGCCCTTAGCTTGTACTTTTAAAATGCCATTCCCATAGAACTCAAACGAGAACTTATTATAGCTTGTTCATTTCTATTATAAAAATAACTCCTTCTGATACAATACAACTGGATATTCTCTACGGTATAAAAATCAAATATAAAAATCAGTAATTGACAAACAATAAATTACAAGCTAAAATCCGCTAGTAAATGAACATTCACTTACTGATAATACCAGGAAAAAATAGCGTATGACCAAGCCCATCACTAAACTCAAATCCATAGAAGATACGGCCATCAGGCTCTTTGCATTTAAAGGAATTAAACAGGTAACAATTAAGGATATTGCAAAAAAAGCCGAATGCTCCGAAGGCGCGCTTTACCGCCACTACACGGGCAAAGACGAAATGGCAAGGAAACTATATTCACGTGAAGTTGAAAAATTTGGAGCTACACTTAAAGCTGTGCTCAAGGGAAAAGGAACCTTCTCCGCACGCCTTAAATCTGCTGTGGAGCTTTTCTACTCTTTTTTTGATGAAGATCCACTTACATTTACATTTATACTCCTTTCCGAGTACAACTTCCCAGTTGAACAGAAAGTGGCCTTTGATGCCAACCCCTATAAACTTGTTTTTGAGTTCATTGAAGAGGGCGTGAAAAATGGCGAGTTTGGTATTCGAGACCCTAAGCTTGGCGCCGCTATGGTGCTGGGGTTAGTACTCCAGCCTGCAACCCTGAGAGCCTCTGGAAGATTGGGGAGAACGCGAATGAGCGAAAAAACACATGAAGTTGTTGAAGCATGCCTTAGAGTCCTTAAGGGAGAAAAGAAGTTAGGAGTCAGAACTCAGAAGTCAGAATCCAGAAGAAAAAAGACTTCTGACTTTTGACTTGCGGCTTCTCAATTCCAGCTTTGTGTTTTAGTGACTTGATGGCTAAGTTTTTATGGGAGAAAAAGAAATGCTAGGAGAAAAACTTGAGTACTGGGCAAAAAAAGAACCTCAAAAAATCGCTCTTCAAATGAAAACCCCTGACGGGTATGAGCGGATTGCATACCTTGAGCTCCGGAACCTATGCCTTCACGCAGCCTCGCAACTAAAAGCTTTAGGTATAAACCCCGGAGACCACATCGCACTTTACGGAGAGAATAGTCCCGGCTGGGCTGTTTCATATCTCGGAATACATATGCTGGGAGGGTTTATAGTCCCTCTTGACGCGCAGCTTAGTGCCAATGACGCTTTACCCCTTCTTAATTTTTCACACACCAAGGCCGTTGTTGCAGATAAAAGCCACATCGAGAAACTAGAATCGCTTTTAACCGAGTCTCACTCCAAAATTCGGGTAGTTTCCATCGAATCCCTTTGTTCAGGTTCTCAAACGTCACAAACATCAGATGAATTTAAACTGCATGCAAAGAACCCTGATGATTTGATGTCAATCATATTCACTTCAGGCACAACAGGCACACCAAAAGGGGTACAGCTTACTTGTGGTAACATTCAAAGCACCGTCGAAGCCATTTTAAAACAAATAAAAGTATCAACCAGAGACAACGTCTTAAATATCCTTCCTCTACATCACGTTTTTTCATGCACGGTCTGTTTTCTTGCACCATTATTTGCAGGAGCCACCGTTACGTTCTCATATTCGATCAAAAGCACTGACTTACTAAGCGCAATGAGAGAAACAGGTGTGACTATCTTCCCGGGAGTCCCAAAGCTCTTTACACTCCTTGACAAAGAGATTTTTAAGAAAGTGGGCTCTCTAGGCTCGGCCTCCAGGATGCTTTTTTGGACACTTTACACAATCTCAAAATGGATTAGAGAAACAACCAGAATCCGTCTTGGAAAACTTTTCTTCAAGAAAATACACGAGCCCTTTGGGGAAAAAATCCGTTTTTTTGCAAGCGGAGGGGCAAAGCTCGATGCAGGCGTTTGCGAACGCTTTTTGAACCTCGGATTCCTTATAATTGAAGGCTACGGACTCACGGAAACTTCTGCAGTTGTCTCCATCACGCCTCTTGACAAACCAAAGCCCGGTGCAGTAGGAAGAACCATCCTGGGAGTTGAAATCCGCATTGACTCCCCCGACCAAGAAGGCATTGGCGAGATATGCGTTCGCGGCCCGAACGTGATGAAAGGTTATTACGAGAATGAAATCGCCACAAAGGAGGTGCTTCGCGACGGCTGGTTTCACACCGGCGACCTAGGAATGGTAGACCTTGAAGGGAGCATTATCATTACAGGAAGGGCGAAAGAGGTTATAGTGCTTCCATCAGGAAAAAACATCTATCCGGAAGATGTTGAAAAGCAATACGAACAAATCCCGCTTGTAAAGGAAATCTGCTTGCTCCCTTTGTTAGACGATAACGGTGCAGTAAAGGGGCTTCAGATGGTTGCCGTTCCCGACCCAAGAGAGATTTCGGAACGTGGCGTTTTCAACACACGAGAGCGAATACTCTCAGAGATTGCAAATATAGGCTCCAGGCTCCCATCCTACATGCAGATAAACGAACTCGTGCTTTATTACGACGAGCTTCCAAGAACAAGGCTTGGGAAACTCAAACGAAACGAAATCGAGACGCTGGTAAGAGAACAGAAGCCCTCTGTAAGTGAGAAAGAAATAACCCTTTCGGCAGAAGAAAAAGCGCTTATGGAATCACCTTCTTCAGTAAGATTCCTGAAACGACTCAGTGAAATTGCGGAGTTAAAAGACCCCTCTTCCCCATCACAGGACCTTTCAATAGACCTTGGGCTCGATTCACTTACACTTATCGAGATTACAGTTTTACTCGAAAACGAGTTTGGAGTAAAGCTAAGAGAAGAAGAGCTTCCGTCGGTGCGCACAATTGGGGACATCCTAAGACGTATCCAGCATGCCTCTATCAAAGCTGAAGTAGAAGAAAAAGACATTTACGTAAGAGCCCTTTTTGAAGAGCCTCCGTCCGTTCCACTTGAAGAGATTTTTAACCTGAATCGAGGCGTAATTAAACGCATGGTTATGAGGGCGATTCAAGCAGGGCTCTCCCTTATTGTAAGACTCGCTTTTCGAGTTAGAATTGAAGGGCTAAATAAGATTCCCAAGCAGGGCGCGGTTCTCCTCTGTCCCAATCACCAGAGCTACATTGACCCCCTTGTTATCTTTGCTATGATACCGGGATGGATGCTAAACAGGCTTATGTTCGTTGCCTTTGGTGAGATCTTTAGCAGACCCCCACTATCGTGGCTTAAGCACCCGACACGCATCATACCCACCGGCAGCGCCGGAACCCTTGGCGAATCGCTTAAGCTTTCTTATGAGGGCCTCAAGCGCGGCATGGCAGTTTGTATATTCCCGGAGGGCGGACGCACAACTACAGGGAAAATCATGCCCCCTCGTCCAGGAGCAGGAATTCTCTGTGTAGAGACAGGAGCACCTATTGTTCCAATCCTGATTGAAGGAGCCATAAACACGCTCTCACACCTGCACCCAGAATTTAAATTTGCTAAGGTACAAATAATTGTAGGAGACCCGATTTATCCCGCCACAGCGGGCGACAGTACGAGAGACCAGTATGAAGACATGATGGACAAATGGAAAGAAGCATTGCTTGAGCTTGAAAAAAAGGAGTCAGAAGTCAGAATCCAGAATCCGGAAGAAAAGAGTAAAACTTCTCACTCCTGACTTCTGTCTTTTGAATTCTTGTGTTCGTATCTCAGTGTCTTCGCAGTAACGCACAAAAAATGACTATACCCTTTCCCCAAAAAAACAACCCCAAAACGGTTTTCGGCTGGTGCATGTACGACTGGGCAAATTCGGCGTATAATACCACCGTTGCAGTAGGACTGCTTCCAGTGTACTTTGCCTCTGTAGTTGTCGGTCCGGATGGCGCTACCATTGGAGGTACCACCTATAGCGCTACAGCTATCTGGGGATTCGTTGTAGGGCTAGCGGCTTTTATTGCGTTTCTTCTCTCACCAATTCTCGGCGCAGTGGCGGATCTTACAAGTGCAAAAAAACGCTTTCTGCTCTTTTTCGCTTATACCGGCTCGCTCTTTACTCTTCTTCTCTACTTCTCAGAAGCAGGGGATGTATGGAGCACTCTTATCTTTTTTCTCATTTCTGAGGTGTGCTTCATAAGTGCCAACGTGTTTTATGATGCATTCCTCCCCCATATTGCCACGGATGACAAGATGGATATGGTTTCAGGAAAGGGATTTTCTTACGGTTATGTGGGAGGAGGACTTCAACTCGCGCTTGCTTTCGGGCTCGTTGCAACGCACGACAAATTCGGTATATCACAAACCCAGGCTGTAAGAATAGGAATTTTGGGAGCAGGGCTTTGGTGGGCTGGATTCACGATCTTTACAGCGAAAAACCTTTTTGAAGCAAATAGAGAAAATACTCTCCCAGAGCAATACAGGGGTTGGCGGTTCCCGCCTGCTGCATATGCTGGACTCGGTCTTTCTCAATTGTTTAAGACCACAAAACGCCTGAGAAAGTTTCGACACCTGGTTCTTTTTCTTGTCGCTTACATGCTATACAACGATGGCATACAGACCGTAATCAGTTTGTCTACAATTTACGGAAAAGACGAACTCAAGCTCTCTACAACAACACTTTTAGTAACACTCCTTATCATTCAGGGAGTCGCATCGGTTGGCGCTATTTTATTCAGCCGAGTTGCCGAGCTTGCCGGTACAAAACGGGCTATTATGTCAACGCTCGTGCTTTGGTCTCTGGTAGTGGTGTATGCGTACTTTATAGAGACAACTATACAGTTTTTCGCAGTGGGTATTATGGCGGGAATTGTATTGGGCGGGTCTCAGGCGCTGAGTCGTTCGTATTACGGTTCAATGATCCCGGAACAGCTAAGCGCTGAGTACTATGGGTTTTACACAGTTTTTAGCAAGTTCTCTGCAATACTTGGACCTTTTGTTTTTGCTATTATTCGTCAGATGACAGGTAGCGCAAGGAACTCTATTCTCTCAATTGTGGCGTTTTTCATAGTTGGACTTGTTATTCTATATTTTGTCGATGAAAAAAAGGCTCGAGAGGCAAAAAATTCGGGGGATTTTTAGCTAGTTGAAGTTTATTAAAGCCCTTTATTTGTGGTTTTTTTTTATTTTTATGAATTATCCACGTGATCCCTTTGAGGAAATTTCTTCAAACTAATAAATCAAATTTTGTATGTTTTATAACCCTAACGCCCTGTAAATATTACACTTTAAAAAAAAACTTGACAATGTCTTTTAACATCTGTTAGATTTAGAATCACAGGACAGAGAGAGGGAGCATTTCACAATTTTTCTTTTACAAAAGTTGTCCACACCCTGTTGATAAGCTGTGGAAAAGGTTGTTAGTTTTTTGGGAGGATAGGAAAACCATTGACCAAGAGAGTAGCCCTAGGGCGTAGCCTCAAATCCCTTTTTTCACAAGAAGAAGAGGAATTAACCAGGAGAGCAATAGAGACATTAATAACCCCCTCAAATCCATCTCCCCAGATTTCTCAGAATCAGAAAATCTCTGAAACAAAAAAGATCGTCTGGGAAAATGTACTCGAGAGAATAAAGAAAAAATCAAATCCGCAGGTGTTTTTCTGGTTTGCCCCGCTCAAGTTCGTTTCACAAACAGAGGAATTCGTAACGTTAAAAGCCAACAGTCAGTTTGACCGAGACTGGATCAACAACCATTACCTGGATTTCATAACCGACACGATAAATGAAGCTTACGACAGAAGATTAGAAGTCAAGATAATAGCAGAAAATGAGAGTTTGATTTCAATGCAGGAGGAATCAGAAGAACCCCGCTCCAGTGAAGCAAAGGAAGTAAACAAAGAAACCCTTTTTACAGGCTTTCTTAACCCAACTTATACCTTTGATAGATTTATCGTAGGGTCGAGCAACCAGTTCGCCCACGCTGCATCTATCGCAGTGGCAAGAAAGCCTGGTGAAGCATACAACCCTCTTTTTATATACGGCGGAGTAGGGCTTGGCAAAACGCACTTAATCAATGCAATCGGAAATTACATACTTAAAAACACGTCCCTTATAGCAAGGATATGCTGCATATCCGCCGAACACTTTACAAACCAGGTTATAAACAGCATAAAATCTAACAAGATGGAAGAATTTAGGAACAGGTATCGTTTCGGTTGCGATGTGCTTCTCATTGATGACATACAATTTATTGCAGGAAAGGAAAGCACTCAGGAGGAATTCTTTCATACTTTCAATACCCTTTACGAATCAAAGAAACAGATAGTAATTACAAGCGATAAATCCCCTAGGGATATGTCCTATCTTGAAGAGAGATTGAGATCGAGATTTGAGTGGGGACTCATTACAGATATTCAACCACCGGAGATAGAAACTAAGGTTGCAATCCTTAAGAACAAGGCGGAATCCGAGGGCGTAGCGCTTCCGAACGAAGTGGCGATTTACCTCGCAGAAAACATTACATCAAACATAAGAGAGCTCGAGGGAACCCTCATTAACATTATTGGGCATGCAAAGCTTCTAAATACGGAAATCAACATTGAGCTCGCCAGAGAGGCTTTGAAAAATATAATAAAAGAACAAGACAGAAGGATATTAAGCATAGAATCGATTCAAAAAGAAGTCGCAAACTTTTTTGGAATAAGAATACAGGATTTAAAGTCGGAGAGGAAACAAAAGAATATTGCAGTCCCAAGACAAATTGCCATGTATTTGGCAAGGAGATATACGGGAGCGTCCTTTCCCGAAATAGGAGAAAAATTTGGGGGCAAAGACCACTCTACGGTAATACACGCCGTAAAAAAGATTGAGGCTATTATTGGGGAAGACTCCGCGCTTAGGAACACAATAAACTCTGTATCAAGGAAAATTGAAACTAGCAGGAGTGGATAATATGTATATAAACCTGTGGGAAATGCTGTGGATAAAATTGTGGATAAAAAACTTTGAAAAAATGTGGATATATCCAAGACCTTATCAACAGGGTTATCAACACAAAAAATGCAGCGTTATAAGTATATTAGAACACTTTTCCACAAATTCACACCCCCTACTACTACTACTATAATATAAGTATATAAACACTCTATAATCAGGAGTAGAAGAACATGAAATTCAAAGTCGAAGCAATGAACCTATCGGAAAGGCTGGGTTTAATCCAGGGAATTGCTGAAAGGCGGGCAACAATGCCAGTTCTCTCTCATGTTTTGGTTTCTTCATCCAAAGACAAATTAGAACTCTCAGTAACCGATCTTGAAACCGCGATGAGTGCATCGTGCGGTGCAGCCGTTTTAAAAGAAGGCAGTCTTGCGATTCCTGCCAGAAAACTCTATGAGATTGTGAAAGAACTTCCTCAAGGTGAGATCGAGTTTGAAGCTATTGGAAATCACTGGGTTCAGCTCAGGACTCCATCTGCGACATTTAAGATTGCAGGTCTTCCGAGTGAGGATTTTCCCGCAATTCCCGAATTATCATCTGAGCATCTTTTCTCAGTCGAGAGTTCTGTGATAGATGATATGATAACAAAAACCATCTTTGCTGTTTCTCCAGATGATCTCAGGCGAAACCTTGCCGGTATTTATTTTCAGAAAACCGGAAAACACAACCTAAGACTTGTTGCCACTGATGGTCATCGCCTTTCTTTTGTTGAAAGGGATGTTAAGAGTGAAGTCAAGCTTGGGCGTGGTGTGGTAGTTCCAAAAAAGGGCGTGGCGGAACTGAGAAAGATAGTAAAGATAGCTGAGAATATTAGTATTGGTTTTGGCAAAAACTTTTTTATAGCAGAGGGAGATGGGACTATTCTAATTGTGAGGCTTATTGACGCTGAATTTCCTGATTATAACCAGGTTATTCCTGAGGTTACAAAAAGCAGTTTTCATGTGAAACAAGGCGAGTTTTTAAGCGCACTAAGACGGGTTTCTATACTTTCTTCAGACAAGACAAAAAGCGTTAAAGTAACTTTGAATAAAGGCGAGATGACCCTTGTTTCTGTATCTCCTGAGCTTGGAGAAGCCAAGGAGGTTGTGCCTATTGAATTTACGGGCGACTCTATTGAGCTCGGATTTAATGCAAGGTATCTGATGGATGTGTTAGAGGTTATAGGTGAGGAGACCGTTCACATGGGAATAACTGATGAGCTTAGTCCTGCGGTGATTAAGCCCGTTGGAGAACAGGTTTATATATCAGTTATTATGCCTATGCGAGTGTAGCCGATTTTAGATTTCGGATTGGGGAATAAAAGGATTTTCAAATCCGAAATTCACAATCAAATGTTGGATCTTATCTTTCCGATTGTCTGTTCAATTTGCGAATCGGTATCAAAAGATGGTTTAGTTTGCAGCTTATGTTTGAAAGATATAAGATTTGTAAAAGGGCGGTTTACCTGTTTGAGGTGTGGAGTTCCTTTTGACCTTGCCGGGGTATCAAAAACATATTCATATTTTCCTTCGGAAGTTTCGATTTATGAACATCTTTGTGGAAGATGCCTTTTTGGGCAATTTTATTTTGATAAAGCTCGCTCGGTTGCCTTTTATGATGGTTTGCTTAGGGAAATGCTACACAAATTCAAGTACCAGGGAAAACTGAGTATTGGGGAGGTTCTTTCAGCTATTTTAATAGAGAACTTTCCTGATGATTTGGAAGTGCCTGACCTTGTAATTCCTGTACCTCTTTACATTGACAGGTTGAGAAAAAGGGAATACAACCAGTCGGTAATTTTCGGAGTTAATCTATCTAAGTACTTGGGGGTTCCTATGGATCCTTTTGTGCTTAAGAGGATAAGAGATACAAAGCCGCAGTTTGAAATTAAAAGCGAAAACGAAAAAATAGAAAACGTCAGAGGGGCTTTTTCTATCGAAAATTTTGATAAAATTAAAAGAAAAGCCGTTTTACTCGTAGATGATATATTCACTACAGGGTCAACTATTAATGAGTGTGCTAGGATGCTTCTTCGGGCTGGAGCCTCTCGTGTTCAAGCTTTAACGCTGATGAGAGCTGTACAGAGTTAATTTAATTTGACTTTAAAAGTCATTTGCTTTAATATTTGTCGATAATTAAGTTGTTTACTTAAATTGCAGTGTTTGATCTCGTATTATTTCGAGCCGCCTTATTTCTTGCGTACTGCGCAAGAAATGGTAATAAACAATATAGGTCAAACGAAGATAAGATAGTATTTGATGCGGCTTTATCTCTTGGGCAGTTTGCAAGAGATGTAAATTAACAGTTCGCATCAAATGGAAATAAGGTGGTATTGGGATGCGCAGTTAGCATCGAATGGAAAAAAATGGATGTACGGTAAATTCGTTGGACTCGATATAGGAACCGACTCTATAAAGGTTGCTCTCGTAAAAAGAGGGCTTAAGGACACGAAACTACTTCAGACTATAAGGCTTAGGACTCCCAAATCCTCTGAAGAAATTTCGGAAAAAATTAAGACAGTTTTTACAGAAAATTCTCTTCCCAGGACTGATATAGCTACATCGCTTCCGAATAATCCTATTTCCATCAGAGTCCTTAGTTTCCCATTTTCAGATCCTAAAAAGATTGAACAAGTCTATGAATTTGAACTGGAAAATATATCTACTTTTGATCCTGTGGACAAGTTCCACGGACATCATATCGTCAAAACTGAAAACGGAAGCGAGGCCCTAGTCTCTATGTTTGAGAACGAACATATTAGAGACTTAATCGCTATTTGCGATGAGGGAGGAGTTGATCCAAAAATTGTAACGTTCGGTCCTTTAGCTTTTAGCTCACTGGATGGTTTTCTTACCCAGGAAAGACCGCTGATTTTAATAGATATCGGAGCTTCCAGGATGAGCTTTTCTTTATTTGATAAGGGAGGAATAAAACGCGTAAGGTCTTCGTCAAAAGCCGGGGACGCGGTTACCGAGTCTATATCTAGAACTCTCAGTGTTTCTTTTGAAGAGGCTGAGGCTATAAAGTTTGAAGGGCTGAAGGGCTATAAAGTTGGGGTTGTAGTAGAGGAGGCATTGGGACCATTATTTAGCGAGATAAAAAAGACGGTGCAGTTTTTTGAAATGGAGGTAAAAGAGGAAATCAAAACTGTGCTTCTTTCAGGTGGAATGTCGTTAATGGCGGGCATAACCGATTATCTCGGAAAGGAGCTAACAAAGGATGTAAAAAGTCTTTTTATCCCGGAACTGGGAGATAATTCTCCCCTTTTTGCCGAGTCGTTTGCCCTTGCTTTATATGGGAGTGCTTTGAAAAAGGGCAGCCTTAATCTGAGAAAGGGGGAATTTAAGTACACTGGGAAGAACGAAGAACTTAGAAGAATATTTGTAGTGCCAGCTGTTCTTTTTTCCATTCTCGTATTATTATTGCTTTATCACTCAGGGGTGGAATATTTTGAGCGTAAGGATAGATTAGTGGAAATGGAAGCCCAGATTGAACGAACTGTAAAGGACACCTTTCCCGACGTAAGAGTGATTCCAAAGCCGGTTGCCTTTATGGAGAGTGAGGTTAAAAAGGTAAGGGATCAGTTAGGGTTGATTGAAGGAATTCGAGGAGGATCTACGCCGCTAGAGATTTTAAAACACATATCTGCGAGTATTTCTCCTAGCGTAAAATTAACAGTGAATGAGGTCAATTTTGTAGATGATGCAACTGTAAAGATTCTCGGTAAGTGTGGTTCGTACGATGAAGTTGCAAAGATTGAAAAAGCTCTTTCCGGCTCAGAGGCTTTTAAAAAGGTAATCAGGGACTCAACAGAGACGGCGGTGAATAACACTGTTAAATTTCAAATATCTCTGCTGCTTAAGTAAATGGATAAGAATACTATTTCCGAGATTGTAAAAAATCTTAAAAACCAGTTTAATGAAAGGTTTCAGCGAATCCTTGCCTCTGACAGAGATAGGAAAGCTCTAATTTTAGGTGCAATAGGGATTTCGATACTGGTTATTTATTTAATCTTTCATTCCTTTTCCTCAGGAGGCGCAAGACTTGTGAAAAAGGCGGAGACCCTAGAGGCGGACCTTAAGAAAATCGAATCTCTCCGTAGCGAGTACATACAATCGAAGCGTAGAATAGATGAAGTAACAAGCAATATAAAATCGGAAGACGAAGCATTAATTTCCGTAGTTGAAAAAGTACTAATAGATGCCCAGGTTGAAAGAGGAAGTTTTTCCATAAATTCCCGAACGGACACGACAGGGGATTTGTACGACGAGAAGAGTGTTGACATCGAAATAAAGAAGCTTCCACTTAACAAAGCGGTGGATGTGCTATACAAAATTCAGACGAACCCCAGTTTTCTTAAGGTGTCAAAACTTCGCATTAGGACAAGGTTTGATAATTCCAGTTTGATGGATGCATCATTTCGTGTATCTACTTTTAAATTCAAACAGGTGACTTAAAATGAGAGAAAAGATAGTGAAATCAAAGCACTTTGTTCCATCTTGTTATTCGCTCTTTTTTGTAATAGTTTTTTTGGTCTCCTTTTACCTGACGTTTCCTGTCGAGAGTTTTAGACAGAGGATAATAAGCGAGATTGAAACGAGAACTCCTTTTAAGGCTGATATAAAAAAGGTAAACATTTCTCCAATCTTTTCCCTTAATATACATAACATGAAGCTCTATAAGGCTGAGAAACAATTACTGAACATTGATGAGTTGAAGATAAGGCCATCGCTTTTCAGTCTTTTTTTCGGCACCTTAAATCTCCCTTTTAAGGCCTGTGTATTAGGAGGGGAGACGATCGGTACTCTTATTTACAGTAAAAGAACGAAACACATAGAAAGAGCGGAAGCAAAGATAACTAGTGTAAAAGTAGAGAAGATTACGCCGTTCATTCCTGCTAACCTAGGTAATAAAAGACTTTCGATGCAGGGGTTTCTTGAGGGGAATTTTTCTATTGCCTTCAATCCTGAGCCTCAAGGTGACTTTGCATTTGATATAAGCAAGTTGGGGATTAAAAATTTAAGGGTCAGGGGTTTCTTGTTTCCTGAATTTATTAATATGGAATCCAGTTTTAAGGGAAAAATCGAAAACGAAGTAACCAAAATCGAAGATTTGAAATTAGAAGGAGACGGTCTTGACCTTGTGATTGTGGGCACCATGCCGCTTCTTTGGAAGGTCAAAAGGGGAGGGGTGATTGACCTTGGACTGAAGCTTCAGTTAACAGGACCCAAGTTTGCAGTATTCAAGAGGGTTTTGGCACCTTATCTGGTACCTCAAGGCAATGGAATACTTGGAGGAAAGATTGCGGGGACATTCCATAACCCCAGGTTGGTAAAAGATTTGAATAATCCGAATACTCAGTGAAGCCTTTTCCATAACCATCGTAAAATATTTTCCATGAGTGAAAAAGAATTAGAAAGAAAACTGCGAGACGAAGGCTTTTCTAATATTTTTGTCTGGCTAGACCGTCCAAATGCCTTTTATCCTGACCATACCCATTCCGGCATCACAGCTCATATAGTCTTGGAAGGCGAGATTACCGTGACCTCGGAAGGAATTACCAAAACCTATAAGTCCGGTGATAGGTTTGATGTCCCCGCAGGAGCCATTCATTCAGCTAAAATTGGATCTGAAGGGTGCCGTTATATTATCGGTGAAAAGTAACTGCGTCGATTTTGTGGAGGCTTGTTACTTTTCTTAAACTTTATTAAATATCCATCTATCGTATTATTGAAGCTTTTCTTTTTCTTGTGCTATTCTACTCTGAGGAGGTACAAGAGATGGAAAAGAGATTCTTATTTAAAGCAATGCTTGTGTTTTTAATTCTTCTATTTACTTTTTCGGTGAGGGCAGAAAAGAAAGAAGATAAAGACGAAGAAGAGGAAATGTTGATAAGTGGGGTGGGATTTGACCCGCAGGCACAGACCCCTGTTGTGCTTCTATCGGATAAAAAGCGTAAAAGGGTGCTTCCAATCTGGATAGGTTTTTGTGAAGCAAGGTCAATAGAGCTTGGCCTCTCCGGTGAAATAGCCCCTCGTCCTCTTACCTATGATTTGGTTGCGGCAATCGTAAGAACAATGAAGGGTAAGGTCGAAAGAATTGTCATAGTTGACCTTCGCGATCAGGTTTTTTATGCCCAGGTAGAGGTCTCCGCTAACGGGACGGTTTCGAAAATAGATGCGCGTCCAAGCGATGCCATTGCACTTGCCTTTCGAATGGGTGCCTCAATATTTGTTAAGAAATCCGTACTTGAAAAGGCAACTGCTGATGATACTAAGGAGGAGAAAAGGGGAACGTAGCGGATTTCATTTTAAAAAATAGCCACAGAGGGCACAGAGTTCACGGAGAAAAGAAAGAGAAATATTGTTTGTTTTTCTCTCTGTACTCTCTGGGTTCTTTGTGACAAATCTTGTAATCTGAAATCAATTGACATTCTCTTTTCCTATTGCTATCCTTGTCTTCAAATTTCATTTTATAGAGCCCACAAATTGGCACAGACTTCGTCGTGAGCTCAGTCGAGCGATGGACACAAATGAAAAGAAAATTTGTATTTTTTGATTAGGAATAAATCTTTGCTGTAGGGGCAGGCTTGAAACCTGCCCCTACTTTATTTCAGATAGAGAAATCATCCTATTCGTGTAAATTTGTGTTAATCAGTGGCTAAATGTTAATATGGGTTCTTCAGAAGACCTTGAAAATCTGAGAAAAAAGATAGACGAGATTGATAAAAAGATACTCGAACTTTTAAACGAGCGAGGAAGGATTGCAATTGAAATAAGCAAGCTAAAACAGGAGAACTCATCTAACGTTTATGATCCTGCACGGGAAAGGGAGATTGAAAGAAACATAAAAAAAATAAACCTTGGCCCCCTTTCTACAAACTCTATTATTTCTGTCTTTCGAGAAATAATTTCGGGTTGTCGTTCCCTCCAGCATCCGATTAGAGTCGCCTATCTGGGACCTGAAGGCAGCTTTTCCCATCAGGCGGCGTTTCATGAGTTTGGAAGCTCAGCAGTGTTTCTGCCCGTGATCAACCTTCAAGATGTATTTGAAGAGGTTGAAAAGGGAAGGGCATCATTTGGAATCGTTCCTGTAGAGAACTCAATTGAAGGCTCAATTGGAAGCGTGCTTGATATGTTTTTAAAGTCTGACCTTCGGGTTTCATCGGAGTTCTTCCAAAAAATCAGTCACTTTCTTCTTTCAAAGAGAGGAGATATTAAAGATATCGAGGTCATTGCTTCGCATCCTCAAGCTCTGGGGCAGTGTAAGAAATGGTTAAGTGAACGTCTAAAGCACATTGAGTTTCGTGAAACAGCAAGTACCGCAAGGGCTGCTCAGCTTGCGTCGCGTGACAAGAAGATTGCAGCAGTAGCAGGGGAACTTGCCGCCTCAGTCTATAAATTAAAAGTCGTGGAAAAGCACATAGAAGACAATCCTCATAATACGACCAGGTTCTGGGTAATTGGAAGGGAGAACCGTCGTCCTACCGGAGCCGATAAGACATCAATAGTGTTTTCTCTAAAAGATGAACCGGCGGCGCTTCAGAAAGCCCTTTTACCATTTGCCGAGGCGAAGATTAACCTTACAAAGATTGAATCCAGACCCTCCAAGGAAAGATCCTGGGAGTATGTGTTTTTTGTAGATTTTGATGGGCATTCCAGCGGCGAAGATATAAGTGAAGTTCTCTCGAAGGTCGAGAAAAGCTGTCTTTTCCTCAAGGTTTTGGGTTCTTATCCAAAGGGAAGTAGTGATTAATGTACTTAGTCTCTGGATAGCAGAATTATACCAATTCTAAGGGGAGAAAAGTTGAAAGTTGAGACCCGACCCCCTAACGACTAGAGAAATCTTTCTTCGTGCAGACAGCGGCTTTTATGATGGTGATTTTCTAGGAAGTCTAGGAAGGGGTCAGGTCTCAATATTTGACATAATTGATGATTAGGTTTAAACTTACCCCATGGCAAGGCCGCTTAGACTCGCTTATGAAAACGCTACTTACCATATAACTGCCAGGGGAAATAGAAGAGAAAACATCTTTTATTCCGATAAAGATAAATCCGTATTTTTAGAGAAAATGAATGAGACTTTTAACAAGTACTCATTCACCTGCTACGCCTATTGCTTAATGGACAATCATTATCATTTGTTTATCAAAACTCCCCATGCGAACATATCCGAGGGCATGCATTATCTTAACGCTTCATATACCAATTGGTTCAAAGCGGAGCATAAGATTGTGGGGGTAATATTTCAGGGGAGATACAAGTCCATCCTTGTAGATGAGGATAGCTATGGATTAAAGCTATCGGCTTATATTCACTTAAATCCACTAAGAGCGAGGGTTGTAGATGATTTGTATGAATATAAATGGAGCAGTTTCTTGGACTACGTGCGAAAAAGGAAATCAATCGCCGGACTAAGTGCTGAATTTATATTGAGGCAGTTTGATGAGGATATAGAGAAAGCTAGAAGGAGATATAAGAGGTTTGTTCTTGAAAATATAGATATGGATAATCCGCTTGGAGATTCATATAGAGGAATGGCAATTGGCAGTGAGGAGTTTGTGGAAAGAATAAAAGAGAAGATAAAATCCTTAGGAATAAAAAGGGAAGTAACAGAGACAAAAATAGCAGGCACGTGCAGTGCGGAAGAAGTGATCAAAAGTATTATGAGAAGGTTTGGAGTAAATAGGCAAGAGATTTTTCGAAAAAGGAGAGGGAATATTTATCGTCAGTTGGCTTTGTACTTTATTAAGAGATACACTATGCTAAGTTTAAAGGAGATAGGAGAGGAGTTCGATATGGATTACGCAGCAGTATCACAATCGTGTAAGAGATTTGAGGAGTTAGTTAAGAGAGATAGGAGTGCTTTAAGAATGAAAGCAGCAATAGAGAAAGAATTAAACTAGAAACATTCAATGTTGAGACCTGACGCCAAACTTCTAACCCTGGAGGTTCCCGTGATAAAACCCAACGAATATGTAAGAGACCTGATTCCCTACGTTCCGGGAAAGCCTGTTGAGGAGCTTGAGCGCGAGCTTGGGATTCGTGACGCGATAAAGATCGCCTCAAACGAAAACCCGCTCGGCCCCTCTCCACTAGCTCTGCGTGCCGTATCGGAGGCTCTGGCTAAATTAAACCGTTATCCGGATGGGGACGCATTTTATTTAAAGCATAAGCTTGCCGAAAGACTTGGCGTAAATCCTGGGAATCTGATTTTTGGAAACGGCTCAAATGAGGTAATAGAGATCGTTGCAAGGACTTTTATGAAACCGGGCGATGAGGCGGTGATGGGCGAGTTTGCCTTTATTGTTTTTCCAATCGTAACCCAAGCGGTTGGCGCAAAGGCGATAATATCTCCAATGCTGGACCTCACACATAATCTGAGAGATATCTTTGAGCGAATAACCCCTAGGACCAAAGCCGTCTTTATCGCAAACCCGAATAACCCAACGGGGACAATAGTAAAAAAAGAGGAGTTTGAATGGTTTCTTGAGAGAGTGCCAGAAGACATAATTATCGTTGTGGACGAGGCTTACTTTGACTATGTTGAAGACCCGGATTACCCGAATTCCCTCGATTATCGGAGGCTTGGAAAATCAGTTATCACAGTCAGGACGTTCTCAAAGATTTATGGTCTCGCAGGGCTGAGACTCGGATTCTGCGTGTCTTCAGAGGAAATTATCTCTTACATGAATCGCGTGAGAGAGCCGTTTAACGTGAATTCCCTTGCACAGGTAGCCGCCATTGCTGCGCTTGACGACAAGGCGCATGTTGCAAGGTCAAGGGCGATAAACAGGGAAGGGCTGGAGTATCTGAGCAGAGAACTTAGAAAAATGTATCTCCCTTTTGCCCCCTCTTTTACAAACTTTATTCTAGTGGATCTGGGCACCGATCCCATTATTGTGTATAACGCTCTGCTCAGAGAAGGAGTAATAGTAAGACCTGTCATTAACTATGGGCTTAAAACGCATATTCGCGTGACGATTGGACTGCCGGAGGAGAATGAAAGGTTTATTAGCTCAATTAAAAAGTTGCTGAGTAGTTAGGAGAATTTACATCGCCCCCGGTTTAGGCTACTATAAAAAGCTAAAATTCCCATCTAGTTTTCAGGCGTCATATGAGTTTCTCTAAAATAACGATAATCGGTCTTGGGCTCATGGGCGGTTCGCTTGCCTGTGCTTTAAAAAAGTCTGGGCGGGTAGGAGAGGTTTTCGGGGTTGATTTGGATGAGAAGGCTTTGGATTATGCCGTTAGGGAGGGGATAATTGATAACGGCTCTAAAGAGATTGAGGAAGGAGTCAATCATTCAGAAGTCGTAGTAATTGCCACATATGTAGGAATAATTCCCCAAGTTGCTATGTCAGTTGCTTCTATCGCCAGTAAGGGAACAATAATTACAGATGTAGGAAGCGTGAAAGGGAAAATAGTCAAAGAAATTGAAGACCGACTTCCTTCTCATCTCCACTTTATAGGCGGGCATCCTATAGCGGGAACCGAGCGTTCAGGTGTTTGGGCGTCGGATCTCAGGCTTTTTAAGGGAACGAGATGTATTCTAACTCCTACGCTAAAGACTCAACCCGAAGCCCTCTCTAAAGTAAAAAGTCTCTGGGAATCCGTAGGGGCGAGGATTTTTTCTATGGATGCTGAAACCCATGACCGTGTTTTTAGTTTTGTGAGCCATCTTCCTCATGTTGTTGCCTATGCCTTGGTAAATTCCGTTGCTTCACAAAGAGAACGTGATAACATGCTCGACTTTGCGGGGGGAGGGCTAAGAGATTATACGAGGATTGGGGCAAGCTCACCGGATATGTGGAGCGACATATTTCTTATGAATAGAGAGAATGTACTGGGATCTATTCGGGAATTTAAAAAGGCTCTTGAAAAAATAGAGGAATTAATAGCAAAGGAGGACTTAAGAAAATTAAAAGAAGAGCTTGATAAAGCCGTTAGAATTAAACGCAATATGGACAAGTAATTTAAAATTCTTGACATGACTAAAGTTTTTGAGTTAGAGTTCTAAAACTATGAAAAATATCGCTATTGTAATTCTTATTTTAATACTGGCGGGCGTTGGACTTAACGCATGGATTCTCGCAGAGCTGTCGTCTATGCAGGGTGATGTAAAAAAACTGAGTCAGCAAGTATCCGGTGCTATTGAAGAAATTAAAAAAATAAAAACCGCTCCCAGCGCCCCTGCTGCTCCTTCCGAACCCAGTGAGGTTAGAGTAAGCATAGACGACGATCCTATAAAAGGAGACCCAAAAGCATCTTTAACTATAATTGAATTTAGCGACTATCAATGCCCCTTTTGTAGAAGGTTTCACCAGGAGGTTCTGCCCTCGATTGAGAGTGAGTACATAAGCAAGGGAAAAGTGAGATATGTTTTTAGGGACTATCCACTCACATTCCATCAGCAGGCGCTTCCAGCCGCTCTTGCCGCAAACTGCGCAGGTGAACAGGGAAAGTATTGGGAGATTAATAACTTTTTGTTTGAAAATCCTACTAAGCTCGATATTGCGAATATCCTTAGTTCTGCAAAGAGCTTGGGGCTTAACTACGGAGAATTTGAGAAGTGTGTCAACGATAAAAAATATGAGTCTGAGATCCAGAAGGATATAGAAGACGCCAAAAAATACGGCGTAAGTGGGACTCCCAGTTTCTTTATTGGAAAAACCGAAGAAGGAAAAGAAATGACGGCTTCTTACGTAAGAGGAGCACAGCCATTTCAGGTTTTTAAAGCTAGAATTGATAAGCTTCTCAGTGAAGATGATAAGGGCTAAAGAAGGGATAATTCTAACGGTTCTTAGTTAACATTCCATAATTTTGCCTTTCTCTTTAGTATATATATGTTCCTTTCTTTCTATAACTCCTAATAGTTATTGACAAAATCTGGCACTGGGTATACAATTGCAGAACAAGTAAATATTCCTGACCGAAAGGGCAACCCATTTGAAAAGATGGGACGCAAAGCCATAGACCTAAATCCCGTTAGATAGTTCAAACAGTATCTCACGGGGTATGGTAGCTGGGTTGCCGAAGCTTGGATTGGTTGTTTTCGTCATGTTCATCTCAGCCGAGGGCTTACCATCCTAGTGTCCTTAAGGTGTAGGACAGGATGGGGGAGCTTATGAAAAAAATTAAAAGTCAGATTATTAATCCCTTAACTTTTATTTCCTTTCTTTTTTTCTTAGTTTCTTTGGTATATTCGTCCCAAGCGGCTACCTATTATCATAAATACAAAGACGGTATTCCTATTTACACAAATATCCCCCCCGTCGAAAGGGGTTATAAGCGTATAGTCATACAAAATCAAACTTATGATGTAAGGAAAAATGCTTTTGGGAAGTTCACTTATTCTAAAAATTATGACGATCATATTAATAAAACCGCAAAGTGGTACGGGATAGACCCGTACCTTGTAAAAGCCGTGATAAAAGTGGAATCGAATTTTAACGGCAAGTCCGTTTCTCCAAAAGGCGCAATTGGTGTGATGCAGCTTATGCCCGAGACGGCAAGAGATCAGGGGGTAGATAATCCGTTTGATCCGTCGGAGAATATAAAAGGGGGAGTGAGGTATTTAAAGAAATTAATTGAAATGTTTAACGGTGACCTCCGTCTTGCTCTTGCAGGTTATAATGCGGGCGAAAACGCGGTTATAAAGTATGGATATACAATCCCTCCCTACAATGAAACCGTGAATTATGTGGACAAGGTTCTTGTTCATTACAATTACCTGAAAAATAAACTCTTTGAAGAACCTGATAAAGAAGTTGTAAAGACTAACAAAGAGCCTGAAATGAAGAAGGAGGCCTTGGCCAAAGAGACCTCGGTTCCATTCAACAAAATGGACAAAACCGTTAAGGTAACTACTAATGATGAAGAAAGCCTTTCTACTGACAAAATATTAATTGTGGAAACAAAAAAGACTGAGGTATTAATCAAAACTGATTCTACAGTTATACCTTCAGTTGATTCCAACAGACGATTTACGGTTCAGATAGCGTCTTTCCCGGACTTAGGGGATGCCCAGGAGATGGAGCAATCTCTAAAGTTGAAATCATATCCGGCGTTTATACAAAAAGCTGAAGTGCCTGGTAAAGGAATATGGTACAGGGTAAGGGTAGGGAAATTTACTACAAGACAGGAAGCCAAGCAGTATGGTGATACCATGAAGAGCAATGAGCCCGGGATAGGAGCCGTACTTATTACTTTGAATAAGTGATTGGTCACTTAATATCGAATGCTTTTGTGTTTACGTAGCTACATTACTTACTTTTTTAACCTTCCCTTAAACGTGATTACTTATGATAAACATGAGAATAGTAATTGGAACCAATTGCCCAGCTTGACTTTGCTGGCATCCTTTGTTTATTCTATTTTAGAAAGCATTATTAGACCGTAAAATCCTACTCTTAAATTTAATTTTAAGTTGGAGGGAAATAATAAAATGTCAAATTCAAACTCAAACATTCCAGCACATTTTAGGCCCCATATAGCACCCGACAAATTCGTTTCAGGTATTACGAGCAGCCCGGATGAACGGGTGGAAGTAGGAGTTTTATTTGTCGGTGCCGGACCAGCAAGCCTTGCCGGTGCAATTCGCTTGGCACAGCTCCTCGAAGGCGAACCCGAGTTAATGGAGTCATTAGGTGAAATCCCTATAGCGATTATTGAAAAAGGAAAATATCCGGGCGCGCATCTCCTTTCAGGGGCCGTGGTGAATCCCATTGCTTTCAGAAAGCTATTTCCAGGTCTTCCCAAGTTTGAATTTCCCTTTTTCGATCAGGTAACTAAGGAAGGGGTCTATTTTTTGACAGAGAGGATTTCTTTGCGTTTGCCAACTCCTCCAACTATGAACAACCATGGAAATTATGTTGCGTCTTTAAGCAAGGTAGCCCAGTGGCTTGCTGGAAAAGCGGAAGAGAAGGGAGTGATGATTTTCAACGAGATGTCCGGGATGAAGCTCTTGGTGGAGGACGGCGCGGTAAAAGGTGTCCGAACTGACGACAAAGGGCTCGACCGGGACAGCAAACCGATGGAAAATTATCAGCCAGGCTCTGATGTTATGGCCAAAGTAACGGTCTTTGGTGAAGGTACAACCGGTCATTTAACTCAAGTCACTCTTAATCATTTTCAGATTAACAGACCCAATCCTCAGGTCTATGCTCTTGGCGTGAAGGAGATATGGGAAGTGCCAAAACCGTTAGACCGCGTAATTCATACTATGGGCTGGCCCCTTCGGGGGGGAAAACAGTACAGAGAGTTTGGCGGGAGCTTTATTTATCCTATGGGACAGGACAAAGTATCTATCGGTCTGGTCGTAGGTCTTGATTATGCGGATGCATCACTATCTGTTCATGACCTTTTACAGGAATTAAAAACCCACCCTTTGATTAAGGGCATTCTTGACGGAGGAAAGCGTTCCGATAGCGGCTGGGGAGCAAAGACGATTCCTGAAGGCGGTTTCTATGCAATACCTGAGCGTTTAAATGTGCCGTCCGGCATGTTTATTGGAGATTGCGCGGGGTTCGTGAATGTCCCAGCTCTCAAGGGTATTCACTATGGCATGTGGTCTGGAATCCTGGCTGCTGAGACAATATTTAAGGCTTTGAAAGAAAAGCGGGACCTCTCTGCACCGGGTTCTTTGTCCGCATATGACAAAGCAGTGAAGAACAGTTTTATTTGGAAAGACCTATATCGTGTCAGGAACATGCGTCAGGCGTTCCAATACGGATTTATACCTGGTTTTATGCTTGCGGGATTAATGACGGTAACGAACGGATTATTTCCGGGTGGAAGATTCAATTCCCATCATGACAGCGAACAACCGCTCTTTCTTGGCAAGAAAACGTATACAAAGCCCGATAACAAATATATATTCGACAAGCTTTCAAGCGTGTACGCAAGCGGTAATAGGAGCCGTGATAATCAGCCGAACCACATCATTTACGAGGCCGAGGTACCGGAGGTCGTAGGCGAGGCGTGGATTAATATGTGTCCTGCACAGGTCTACGAATGGCATGAGGGAAACGGCCATAAGGTTATCAGAACCGATCCCACTAATTGCGTCCAGTGTGGCGCGATCAACGCAAAGGGGCTTCGCCTAACACCCACTGAGGGCGGCAGCGGTCCTGAGTACACGGAGACGTGATACTCCATGGTGGTATGCAAAAATTAACACCCTAGTATCATTTGGTGTTAATTGCAATACCTAGCTTATTGTCAATTATCTGGAGTTGCCTTGGTAGCTTATACATTATGGTTAAAGACGCGCCATATCCGCTTGGTGGCTCTTGGATTATTTCATCCCCATGCCTCATAATTTTCCTCATTGCGTCACAGCTAACTGGCATTCTGTGATTATCACTTGGATAATCTCCGACCATTGTGTGCAAATCCCCTGCCCTTATGCCTATGAAGCAAGCACCTAATTCTTGTGCTTGTTGCAAAATGATGTCTAACTTTTTTTGAAAATCCTGAATAGTTAGTGGCACTACTTAACCTCCTCTAGTACCTTTTTTACTATCCCCTATTTCCTTCTTCAGCCTTTCAATCAGCCACATTCTGGCCAATGTAGAGTAGTTGATTCCCTTTTCTCTTGAAATCGCCTTCATAGCGTTAACCAAGTTTTTATCTAATCGAATTGTCATTACCTGTTTCTCAGGCTTAACAAATACCTTTTCTTTTACAGGCTCTAAATATTCTTCAAATTCTTCCGGGCTGTGTGTATCCCAGAAATGGGCGGCTTCTTGGTCGGATTTAAACCTCGGAATCTTTCCCATCTTCAATTTCACCTCCCTATTATTACTCTTTGAACCGCACTGTCGTTCAAAGAATATTGTATCTCCTCTTTTCCGACGGATTCATGTCTCTAGCCGTTATAACCTTGGCTTTACCTTTTCCTAAGTGCTTAACTACGATAAACAAGCACCTGCCTCTAAGTGTTTTACCAAGAACATAGTAAAGCATGCCTTCTCTCCTGCCTTTTCCTCTTAGAACTCTCGCGTTTTCATCTTCAAAACATGCTTCTTCAGCTTCCCCTCGTTTTACATTGTGCCTTGCGGCTATATGCTCGATATGCCACTCTTCCCAGACAAGCTCTACGATCTTCAAATATATTGTATTGTATGACATTAGAATATGTATGTCAACAGAGATTTTGATTCAGCTTTTATAAAAATCTCTGTATC
>JACPIY010000021.1 GCA_016187835.1 Deltaproteobacteria bacterium
GGATTTATCTTTACCAACATATCAATTACTACTACGTCTTCCGCTCCAAAACTAGAAGCAAATGAAACCTTTGGGTGAAGATTATCAAGAGTCCATTTTAGAATGTTTTGCGGGCTCTCACTCTCGAATTCCTTGTTTAATTTATCTGATTGCATATGGTTAAATCTCATCTTAACCTCCTCCGTTTTTATTCGCTTTTGTCGAATTAGAAAACTTCAAGAATTTTTAATTAATCACTGTACGCCTCCATCAAAATCCTTCCAACCTCAGGCCTTGTAAACTCAATAGGCAGGTCCTGTTTATTCCTTAGTAATTCTCTAACTTTAGTCCCACTCAAGTGGGCATGAAACTCTGAAGGGTGGGGACACGTTTTTGTAGTAGCCATCCCATTACATTTTTTGCAGTAAAACGAGTGGTCAAAAAATAAAGGCGTAATTCCAATTTCTTCAGACTTAAACTCATCAAATATCTTATGTGCGTCATAGGTCCCGTAATAGTTTCCCACACCCGCATGGTCACGTCCTACAATGAAGTGAGTACAGCCATAGTTTTTTCTCACAATCGCATGAAAAATCGCCTCTCTTGGGCCCGCATATCTCATAGCAGCGGGAAGAACGGAGAGAATCACCCTGTCTTTGGGGTAATAGTTTTCGATTAATACCTGGTAGCACCTCATTCTTAAATAAGCAGGGATGTCATCGCTTTTTGTCTCACCTACGATGGGATGAATTAAAAGACCGTCTACCATCTCAAGAGCGCATTTTTGAAGATATTCGTGCGCTCTGTGTATTGGGTTCCTCGTTTGAAATGCTACTACCCTTCCCCATCCCTTCTCTTTAAATAGCTTTCTCGTTTGTGCCGGATCAAATCGGTGTTCTGGAAATTCAACATCTGGAGTACGATTAATAAGTCTTATATTTCCTCCGAGAAGTGCATCCCCTTGCCTATAGACCACGCTAACTCCGGGATGTGCTTCATCTGTGGTTCTATAGACCTCTTGTGCCTCTTTCTTCTTATCGTAAGAGAATTTTTCCTCAAGATGTAATATGGCAATAAGGTTTCCCGATTCGTCGGAAAGCGATACGTCCTCTCCTTCCTTGAGTCCCCTTGATTGTTCAATGGATACAGGAAGCGTAATTGGAAGGCTCCAGGGGAGTCCATTTTTTAACCTCATACTCTCGACTACGCTTTCATAGTCGTCTTTTCCCATAAATCCTTCGTTAGGACTCATTGCCCCGACCGAAATGAGTTCTAAATCCGAAACAATTCGTGGAGATACGGTGATGCTTTTTAGGGTTTTTGACTTTCTTATCCATGCTTCCCTTTGCTCTCCTTCCAGTAATCTATTTACGAGTCTTCCTCCGTGAGGCACGATTGCATTCTCCATTTCGACAAATTCTCCTTAACAATCTAAAAGTTTGCACCAAGCATTGCTAGAATACCATACTTAAAATAGAGCGAAGATAGCCCATAACTTATTGCCACGGCAAAAAAAGGGACTACAAACCAAAAAAAGGCAATTCTAAGCACATGCTTATTTTGAGCTGTTACTGAAAAGCCTTGACTTGCACATGAAAAGCCTATTATACCTGATGTAATAATTTCCGCTAATGAGACCGGTATTCCGAATACCGAGGCAACAAGGATAAGTGTAGCTCCGGTAAATTCAACAGAGACGGCTCTTAGAATGCAGATTTCTGTAATCTCCTTTCCCACAGTATCAAGAACCCTTCCGCCAAGCAGTATTGCCCCTACTCCCATGCCCAGCCCGGCAAGAATCGCTCCAAGGGACGGGCTAATAAGACCTATACCAACAAGAGGACCAACGGAATTTGCGGCATTATTCGCACCTGCGGAGAAAGCCACATAGCATCCCGATATGGTAATGAGAAAACCGAGGATGCTTCTTATACCTTCCTCTGAGTAACGGCTCGTAAGAAATCTGAGGGTTCTAAAGTACAAATACCTTCCGATAAGATAATTCAAAAACCAGGCAGCAAATGGTGTAACTACCCACCATGTGACAATCTCAAAAAATTTCCTCCCATTAAGAGCACTTGAGTATAAACCTACACCTGCAATTGCACACACGATGGCATGTGTTGTTGCAACGGGTACACGAACTATATTTGCCCAGGAGATAAAAAATATTGCAATTATAAGAATTATTAACACAAGTCCAAGGTGTGATGAAAGCACCGATTCAGGCACCAGTCCCTTACCCAGGGTTTTAATAACGGGGGCACCTGCTAAAAAAGACCCTAGCAGTGCAAAAACGGCAATCAATGTTATAGCCTCTTTCTTAGACCGCGCTCCAGCCCCATAAGCCGTCGCCATTGAAGCGGCAGAGTTATTGGCTCCTATGTTTAGGGCAAGAAAGATCGAAAGAACTATAGCAATTGGTACAACAACATCCATACCCTTGTTACCTTATGTGCATCAGGACTTACTCTTTGCTTAAAGGTTTAATATCGTTTGCAAAGAAGATGCCATTATCAAAAAATGAGAAAAACTGTTTGTTTTCAATTAATTTTAAGAATTAATCTGGCGATTTCTTGATTATCTCCTAATCAACCTGTATATTTCTGATACAAATCCTGAGAGACAAAATGAAGGGTAAAGTCGTATTACTCACAAAAGATACAAAGCTTGTAAAAGAGCTTGAGCGAGTGCTTGCAGAAGACTTTGATTTCAATACATTTGACGAAATTGAAAAAGATCAAGGTGCAGACGTTGTTTTCCTTGATGTGGATAGCTTGGGTATTAGTGGACTAAATCGTTTAAGAAACCAATGCTTTGTAATCGTTGTCACAGCTCAAAGGGGAGCAAGATATCTCATTGAATCAATGACCTTTGGGGCTTTTGATTGTATTTTCAGGCCGCTTGACCGCTCTAAGGTTCTAGAACCTCTGGTTCGTGCCCTTGGGATAAACTCGGAGATAGAAAGAAAAGTGATTAAATTTCCCGGAGAAGTAGAGGGAAGCGGTGTTACATGTGCAATAGTTGGAAATTCTCCAATGCTTCAGGAAGTATGCAAGCTCATAGGTCAGATTGGAAGGGTGGATGTGCCAGTGCTTATTACAGGTGAAAGCGGAACAGGAAAGGACCTGGTTGCAGAATCAATCTGGAAGATAAGTACAAGATGGGAAAAGCCTTTTGTTGTGATAAACTGTGCGGCGATTCCCGAAACGCTTCTTGAAGCAGAACTCTTTGGTTATGAAAAGGGAGCATTTACGGGAGCAGCCGCTTCTCGTATAGGAAAGTTTGAGGAAGCGGATGGTGGAGTAGTCTTCCTCGATGAAATTGGAGATATGTCCCTTTCCCTCCAGGCAAAAGTGCTTAGAGTTCTTCAAAATGGAACTTTTAACAGGCTTGGTGATAATAAAGAAATAAAGTCTGACACACGCATAATCGCCGCAACAAATAAAGACCTTGAAGAATTAATTGTCGAAGGAAAATTCAGAGAAGACCTTTACTACCGTATAAACGTTGTGAGGATCTACCTACCGGCGCTCAAGGAAAGAAAAGAGGATATTCCACTTCTAATGGAATGCTTTACGCGTCGTTATACCTCTCAAATAGGAAAAGAAGTAAAAGGGGCAACAAACAAATTTGTAGAAAAGCTTATGGAGTACGACTGGCCTGGGAACGTTAGAGAGCTTGAAAACACAATGCGAAAGGCGATTGCTTTCACAAAAACCACTTATCTTACCTCTTACGATTTAACCCTTAACAACTCATATTCCCTTACGGAAACAAAAAACCCTTCTGTGTTTACCGAACCCCTTCGTAATTCCGTAAGAAATCTCCTTAACTCGAAGAAAAGCAATGGAAACGTCTACAGCCAAATACTAAAAGAAGTGGAAAGGATTCTCCTAGAAGAAGCGCTTATCGCAAGTGGGTGGAACCGATCTAAGGCCGCAAGACTTCTGGGTATAAATCGCCTGACACTTCGCAGAAAGCTTGAGGACTATAATTTAACTTTTCCTAAGAGCATAACGTAACGTGAGAAGGGATGCTCAACCAAACGCCACTACCAAATATCCATCACAAGACTGACATTTCAAAGCTAATACATCTACGACACATTTCCTAACCTCTTTTTTCTATACAAAAGGCATTATTTAGACAAACACTCAAGCACAATGCTTCTTATCTCTTCTTGTATCTCCTTAATGTCTCCCGCAGCGTTTACAACCCTTATCCTTCCAGGCTCTTTTTGAGCAATGAAAACATAAGCCTGTCTTATCCTCTCATGGAACTCCACAGGTTCTTCATCCATCTTTGTTTTTCCGCTTCTTTTCTTGAGCCTAGACAGTCCAAGCTTTACAGGAAGGTTGAGAAGTATAGTGAGCTGAGGTTCCAAGCCCAGCGCCGATGACTTTGCAAGCTTTTTCACAAGATCTAAATCAAGTTTTCTTCCATAGCCTTGATACACAAGAGTCGAGTCATTAAATCTATCACAGATTACAATTTCGCCCTGCTCAAGCTTTGGTTTTATAAAATCCCTCACGTGTTGTACTCGGTCGGCACAAAAAAGACAAAGCTCCGCTAACGGGTCTAGCTCAAGATCTCTTTCCTCAAGAAGCATCCTGCGTATGAGTTTTCCAACCGCCCCCCATCCTGGCTCTCGCGTTAGCGTTACCTTATATCCCCGTTCCAAGAGAAAATCCTTAAGAAGACCAGTTTGAGTGGTTTTTCCACTTCCCTCTACGCCCTCAAATGTAATAAACATAACTACTATACCCCTAAATCTTGAATTATATGCTTGAAAAACGGATTTTATTCTAGATTGCTAGAAGTATAGCGAATCCTAACATAAGAGCAAAAAAAAAATAGTAGAGTCAATTTCAATGTGGTTTGTATCTTTCTCGATATTAAAATTAATTGCTTTTTTGAGAGAAACAATCTCCTCCTCTGTCATATCTCTCCAACTTCCCTTTGCTAGTTTACCTAGCTTAATAGGACCTACTTTAGTCCTCTTTAGTATACAGGATGGTTAAACTCTGCAAGAAATCTCTTAACTAAATGGTTCCTACCCTCATGGAAATTTTATCTCAAGAAGCGTATTTTTATCCTCGTATTTTAATATACTTACATTATCGGGAATTGCCGGACCATCCTCAAGCTGCGTTCCTGTAATGATTCGCTCAAGTGTCCTGGCTCTTACCGTTCCCTTGACAAGCGCTAAATAAACCTTAGGAAGTTCGTAGCTCGGATGAAGAATTCCATTTGCTAGTTCTCCATCGTTTGTAAGGATTAATAGTCCCTCGGTATCGTAATCAAGCCTTCCAACCGGATAAATTCTCTCAGGGATGTCCTTTATCAGTTCTTCAATGGTTTTCTTTCCTTCCTCTCCTTCACCGATAGATGTTAGGTAAAGCCGAGGCTTATTTAGCACCAGGTATCTTTTTTTCTCCGGTCTTACAACTCTACCAGAAATCTCAATTGTATCCTTTTCCGTATCCACCCTGTATCCGAATTCCTTTACGACAAAACCGTTTATCTTAATTCTACCTTTTTTTATAAAATCGTCCGCCTTCCTCCTTGAGGTAATACCACACATAGAAAGGTATCTGTTAAGTCTTACTAATTTTATCGTAAAACATATTAATAAACGTAGAGACGCATTGCAATGCGTCTCTACGTTAGATTCCTGCTTGATGAGCTATTACCCGCATGTAATAATCGGGTAACACGCGGGAATTATGACGTTAAAATTGAGGGCTAAACCCTTCCGCAACATTTTTTGACATTCTTAAAAAAAGCCCCTTTCTTCCCTTTAAAAGAGAGAGGCTTTTTGGCTTAAGAATTAGATTCTTATAAGAAAGAATAATGTTCAGCAGGAGCACCATTACGTTCGAGAAGCTAAGGACAGCCTTTGCGCGACCAGGCCGCAGCTGGAAGCCGCTCCTACTGATTGTTTTCTTGTAATCCTCAGAAATGGAAATCGCTTAAATTCACTATTTCTCAGCTGCTGCTTTGGCTTTTTCTCCTGCTCTGGCGTTTAGATTTGCAAGTGTGTCCATTGCAATTCCGGTATGGGCATAACATGCACCCGCAGACATAACCATCGCAACATTTATTGCTTCCGCCATCTGCTCTTTTTTTATTCCAAAGCTAAGGGCGTCCTTCACACAGCCTCTTATACAGTATGGACATTTTGTCATGTGAGCGCAGGCAAGTCCTATAAGACCTCTTTTCATTTCTTTACTCAGCGCTCCATCTGCAAAAACCTTCTTGTGAAATTCCATGAATGGTTTTGATAAATCCCCGCTTGCTTCTCTAAAGTGATTCATTTCATGGGTAATGTCCTTTTTGAAAAAATGACCCTCCGTAAGAGGAATTCCATTTTCTATCGCATCAGCAGCTTCAAAGGCTATACTTGAATATGCATACGGCGCTCCCATCGCAAAACGCATTGCGACATAAATCGCTTCTATGATCTCTTCATCGGTTGCACCATTCTTCTTAGCAGTCATTACTCTGCCTCTTATGCAGTATGGACATCGGGTAATGTGACCACCGGCAAGAGCTATAATTTCTTTTTCTTTCCTGCTAAGCGCACCATCAGCAAAGACGCTATTGTGGTAATCCATCCATGCTTGATTTAGATCGGGATTTATCTTTTTGAGAAGACCTATATCCTGAGATATATCTTTCTTAAATAAAAAATCCGTCATTTTTTAGAACCTCCTTTCAGGAATTTTTTTAGCCGCACATCTGAACCTTATCTCACCTCCTAAATTTATTTCTCTGTTTTTAGGCCAGTTGCAGCAGTTTCAAAACAGTCTGAGCTCCATTGGCAAGTGGGTCTAGTGTTTTATAGGTTTTAGCCATCATGATTGCTCCTTCAAGTTGGGAGAGGATCAATCCGGCGGCAAGAGTCGGGTTTATATCACTTCGAAAATCGCCATTCTCAATTCCCTCTCTTATGCAGCTTTCAATTGCTTCTTCCCATCTCTTAAAGAACGCACTTAATCTTGTTCTAAATTTCTCGTTTATGTCACTCATCTCGATAGCAAGGTTTCCGAACGGGCATCCTTCGTAGCATTTGAGACTCTGATGGAATGCTTTAACTCGCTCATAGAATTTATGGAGCCTATTTTTTGGAGAGATTGAAGTTTCGCACAGGGTTTTGGAAATTACATCGGATTCAAATTCCTCTATTCTCATATCCAGAATTTTTAGGGCTAGTTCTTCTTTGCTTTTAAAGTGGTAGTAGAAAGTACTCTTTTTTACACCGCTTCTTTCCAGAATCTCATCCACTGATGTTGGCTGGTATCCCTTTCTATGAAATAAGCCAGTGGCTACCTCTATTACTTTCTCCTTACTTTTTCTCACTTTTATTTTATCTCCCAATTAGTACTGACTAGTTAGTCCTAATTTTAAGATATTTTGAAAAGCTTGTCAAATAGAATCTAAAACCGAGCTGTCGGTAGAAACTTTATTCGACATATATTAAAAGAAGCGCTTTCCTTTGAGAAATTTTTTTGATTATACTTAGGGCTTAATGTATTGGGTTTAATGACCGGAATAGATTATCGAAGACTAAGTTTTCAATTAGATACAGAGCAACATGGGTAAAATAGCAATCGGCTGTGACATCGGCGGTACGAACCTAAGAGGCGCATTGATCCGTGAGGATGGGCATATAATCAAACGCCAGAGCATTTTATCGGAGGCAGATAAGGGAATTGATTTTGTGGTTAAAAACCTAGCAAACCTTATACAACAAACCATAAAGGGAGACGATATAGCCGGTGTGGGGATCGGAATTCCCGGAATCATAGATTCGTCGAAAGGAATATTAACCCAAGCCCCCAACATCAACAACGTAAATAATTATCCCTTGAGAGATGTTCTCATAGAGAAGATAGGAGAGAGTGTACCTGTATTTATAGAAAACGATGCTAACTGTGTAGCAATTGGGGAATGGTGGGTAGGCGCAGGAAAGGATGTAAAATCGCTAATAATTCTTACATTGGGAACGGGGGTTGGGGGCGGGATAATACTTAATGGAGATCTCTGGAATGGAGCAGACGGGATGGCAGGGGAAATCGGACATATTACGATTTACCCGGATGGAGCAAAATGTAATTGCGGAAATTTTGGGTGTCTTGAGAGCTATGCTTCTGCCGGCGCAATAAGACGGATGGTCAAACAGGGGTTAGAGACCGACCTTGAGACCATTATTAGAGAGAAAGTTAAAAATACCTCTAAAGAGAGGATTCCCGAAATCGTAAGGGAAGCAGCTATGCAGGAAGATAAATTTGCCTTATGGATCTGGGATGAGTTTGGAAAAGCTCTGGGGATAGCTATAGCAAACCTCGTGAACCTTCTAAACGTAGAGATGGTCGTTATCGGTGGTGGGCTGGCTAATGCTTGGGAATTATTCATAGATAGAGCCAAAAAGGAAGCTAAAAAAAGAGGCTTGCGCGCTCCTATTAAACGAGTCAAAATTGTGAAAAGCGTTCTGGGTGACGATGCAGGGATTTTGGGCGCAGGGTATTTGGTTTTTAAGGAAGAGGGTATTATATAGTTTTAATAAAGAAGAGACATTAGGAAATCATCTCAATAGGTTGATTTCCCCGATGGGCAGGATATAATAGCGGATGGGACGCACAAGCAATGCAGTATTTACCCAACCATTCATCAGATAATCCTGGGCTCAATGCTTAATTATATCAAGTCCAGCTTATATCATCAGTTTGAACTTTGTGACTTTTCTTTTAATCTGCTAAGTTGTCATCAAACCGATGAGGAATGTACAATAAATGAGAGATTAAATTTCATTATATAAACCTTCAATGAATTGGGAATTTAAGATAGAAGAGGACGAAACTCTCGACGGACCCGATGGGCTTAAAATCATACAAAAGAAGGGTTACTACAGATATTCACAGGACTCGCTGCAACTTGTAGATTTTGCCGATGTAAAAAAGAACGATGCAATTATTGACCTTGGAACTGGTTGCGGTGTTATGGCTCTTATGCTGGCGAAAAGAAGATTGGGAAGGAAAATAGTAGGACTCGAAATTCAAAAAGAGCTTGCAGAGATTGCAAGAAAAAACGTAAGGCTAAACTGTTTTCAGGAAAAAATCGAAATCGTTGACGGAGACATAAGAGAAATTAGCCGTCCTTTCGCACCAAACTCTTTTGATTACATTATAACTAACCCACCTTATATAGAAGCAAGAGCCGGAACCAGAAGTTCTGGGTCTAAAAAGGCAATAGCTAGGCATGAAATTCTCTGTAATATGGATGATGCTTTACAGGCCATGAAATATTTACTTAAGTCACTCAGGCGAGGAGCATGTGTTTACCCCGCTGCACGATTTGGGGAACTGATCCTAAAAGCAACAAACAAGAATCTTCTGCCCAAGAGGGTGCAGTTCATTTATTCAAACCCGAAAGAGAAGGCAGAGCTTGTAATGGTTGAATTTATAAAGGAAGGAAAACCCGGACTTGAGATTCTTCCACCATTAATGAGTGAAGGGGTGAAGGATTAGAAGAATATATTCAATTCTCAATTCTTAATTCTTCACTATTAACTCTTCTCCACCTTGGTTTAATCAAGTGGATTTTCAGTGCTTTTTCTCCTCTTACCTTAAATCTCTCATCCATCCTCATTCCGCCTATCCAGATAATCTCATTTCTACTCAGAAATATTGGAATTCGGTTTCTCAGGTATCTGGGTATTTTTTCATTAATAAGAAAACTCTTTACCTTTTTTAACGTTTTCAAGCCAAAGGGCATAAACCTGTCTCCCATATGAAAGTTTCTTACTTCAATCGGAAACTCTACTGAATCGGGATCAAAGAAAGCAATGAACTGATCCTCACCAAACCGTCCTGGCTTGGCAACTTCAATCTCTATCTCAACATGAGGAAAACTCCATTTCCCAATAGAAGGAATTTCGTATGAGAAATCACGCTTCAGCTGAGATTTTGAGCTAATAAAAAAAAGATCATATCCTTTTGCCACTACAACTTCATTAGGAAGTGAAATCTCGCCTGAGGGAGTTCCAGAAAGAAGAAGTTCATCTATGGAAGTTATATGGTTAAATGAGATTTTTCTTAAATTTCCCTTGAGTTTTTCTATCGCTATCCTTAAAAGGACAAGCCTCAGTGCCTCTGGAATAGCTTTATAGCGAGATACTGTCCCAACCAGTTCGTCTTCATCTACAGTCTTAAACAGGTACTCAATCCAATTTTTTGCTCTGCTTTCTATAAAATCCGCTTCCACTCTAAAAATATTTGCAGTTTTGGCAAGCGTCTCTTTAATCTTTGGATTGTATTTTTGGAGCTCAGGAATCAACTCATGTCTTATTCTGTTTCTAAGAAAAACCTTTGACTTGTTTGTTGAATCCTCAACCCAGCTAATTCCTTTTGACTTCAAGTAGTTTTCAACCCCCAACTTCGGCGTTTCTATAAGCGGCCTTATTATATAGCCTTCCGATACGGGAGGGATTCCCGAAAGCCCCGTCGGACCGCTTCCCTTTATAAACCTCATGAGCACGGTCTCGGCTTGGTCATCAAGCGTGTGAGCGGTCGCAATCTTTTGCGAATGGTATTTATTTAAAACTTCTCTAAAGAACTTGTACCTAAGTATTCTTCCCGCTTCTTCAAGAGAGATATGCGAGCTTTTTTTTAATCCCAATACATCGGCTTCCCGAAGCTCAAAAGGCAGATCGAGTCCTTTTGCAATTTGCTCCACAAATTCAGCGTCTCTTTTAGCTTCGTTAGGTCTTATTCCGTGATTTAGGTGTGATACTATTAATTTTAAATCATATTCTTTTAGCTCACTCAGAATGTAAAGCAACCCCAGAGAATCCGCTCCTCCTGAGACTCCGATTACAATTGTCTCACCCGGAGTGAGCATATTAAATTTTTTTATTGTCTTCCTGATTAGCTCTAAAACCTTCAATTTGCTCAGAGGCAAGTCCTCCAGAGACTATTATTCTAAATGCATCTTCAACGCTCATCGGAAGCTCCTTAACCTCATCCTCGGGAATCAAAAAATAAAATCCACCAGTTGGGTTAAAGGCCGTGGGCAGAAAGACGCCTAAAAGTCTTTTTCCAGATTCAGGGTGCTGTAAAATCCCCGTTACAAACCCTATTGAATATATACCTTTTCTTGGATATTCAAACATTACAACGCGTTTAAGATCTTTAAGCCCCTCGCCAAAAACCGTCTCAATTATCTGTTTGGTCCCAGTGTAAATGGTTCTTGCAAAAGGTATCTTTGAGATAAGTCCTTCGCCAAAGCCAAGGAGTTTTCGACCAATAAAATTTCTTGCAATAATTCCTGCGAAAAGAACTATGAGTAATGTTCCTAAAAGTCCTACTCCAAAAATAATAGCTTGAGACAGGTGTGGAGGAAGCTCGGAAAGCGATTTTATAAGAACCTTGGCAGGGGCGGCGCTTATAAATCCAATAATCCACTTGCTGAGTTTAAAGAGTATAAATATTGTAAGTCCGAAGGGGATGGTAACAAGAAGTCCGGCAAGGAAGTTCCGCCTGAAAGAACTAACAATACTTTTCATTCATCAACTGGTTCATTATTTATGGCATCGCGAAGGAACCTGCTTGGCTTGAATGTGACGGCCTTTCTTTCCTCAATTTGTATCGTGTCTCCGGTTGCAGGATTTCTTCCTTTTCTAGACTTTCTCCTTTGAACACGAAAGGTACCGAATCTAGGAATCTTAATTCCCTCTCCATTGCTAAGCTTTTCTTTAGCCATCTCAAAGAAAAACTCGACAATCTCCGCTGACTCCCTCTTCGAGAGCCCAATCTTTGTGTGGATTACATCGGCAAGCTCTTTCTTCGTCATTTTGTTCCTCTTTATACATTATATTTTGCCAATTATAACACAATTACAATCATGCAAAATACATGATTCATGATGCAAGATTAATGTATCGTGTATCTTGCATAGTGAATCCTGCTCATCTTCATTCGTGATCATCATGTCTTACGCAATTCCGCTCCGATAGCCAATTGAAGCCTGTTGAGTCCATTTTTTTGAACTTCGTCCACTTCTAAATCGGTAAGAGTTCTATCCTCCGCTCTAAGAATCATTGATACAGCAACACTCTTTTTCCCTTTCTCTACCGAACCACCTTTAAATACATCAAACACACTTACCTCTTCAATCAACTCGGATTCTATTTTTCTGATTTCTTTTAAAATTTTCCCGACAGGCACATCTTCATCAACAATTAAAGCAATATCTCTTATCACAGAAGGAAATTTTGGAAGCGGGGTAAACTTTTTCTTTGTGTAGTTCTCGGAAGCAGAAAGTTTCTCTAAATCAAATTCAAAAAGGTAAACCCTTTTTGAAATTTCGAGTTTGTCACGGAAATCAGGGTGAAGCTCGCCCAAATATCCCGCTTCTTCATTTCCAATCATAATCTTTGCTGATTTGCCAGGATGGAGGAATCTGACTTGAGAAACTTCTTCAAATCCCACTTTATGGGAAACGAAAAAAGCCTCAAACACTCTTTCCAAAACACCTTTTAAATCAAAGAAATCAAATTCCTCCTTGTCCCACAACTCCGGCTGCCGCCCTCCGGTTGCCGCCCCGGCAATTTTTCTAATTTCTTTAGGAAGTCCGTTCTCTCTTGGAATATATACTTTACCTATTTCAAATATCCTTATATCCTGAGCCTGGCGATTTAGGTTCAGAGCAACATTTTTAATTATTCCAGAGATAAGATTCGTTTTCATAGCCGATCCTTCGTTTGTAAGCGGATTCAGTATCCTGAGTGGCGCGGTTTCATCAAACAGGCTTAGAAATTCCGGCTCTTCAAAGCTATAGTTGATTACCTCGAGAAATCCAAAGGAGACGAGTATCTCCTTCGCTTTATTCTCTAAGATTTTCTCTCTTTTTAGGCCATCCGGCATCATCGGAATAACGGGGAGGGTTGTAGAGATGTTGTTGTATCCGTAGTGTCTTGCCACCTCCTCTATTAAATCAACATCCCTTGTGAGGTCTACTCTATAGGTCGGGATGCAAAGTGTCATCTCGCCGTCCGTAACTTTTAATGTTTCAATACCAAGCCCTTCGATTATCTGTTTTATTTTTTGGGGCTCGAGGGCAGTGCCAAGAATTGAATTTACCCTCTTTATTGAAAGATTTACTTCTTTTGGCTGAATTGGAGAGGGATAAACGTCTATTTTGCCTCTCGCTACCTTGCCTCCAGCTAGTTCTCTTATAAGCTCTGATGCCCTGTCGAGCGCCTTCACGACTCCGTTTGGGTCAACTCCCCTTTCAAACCTGTAGGAGGACTCCGACCTTAGATTTGTTCTCTTAGACGTTCTTCTGACCCTTACGGGATTAAAATATGCACTCTCAAGAAGAATATTTCTCGTGCTTTCCGAAACTTCTGTGTTTCCTCCGCCCATCACACCGGCAATCGCAATAGGAGTCTCGGCATCGCATATAACTAAATCTTCTTTAGTTAGAGGTCTCTCCACACCATCGAGAGTCCTTATGGCTTCCCTCTCTTTTGCAGGTCTTACAACGATTTTTCTTCCTCCGATTAAATCATAGTCAAAGGCATGAAGCGGCTGTCCCAGTTCTAGAAGGATGAAGTTTGTAATATCCACTATGTTGTTTATAGACCTGATATGTGAAGCTTCGACTTTTGTCTTTAGCCAATCCGGGGAAGTTGTGATCTTTACATCCTTAATCAACCTGCAAGAATACCTGGGACATCCATCAGAGTCGTGCACTTCTACCGCGGCAAGGTTTCCTATGTACTCTCCCTCTTCCATTACACCGTAGTCGGGATATTTAACCTCGGTCCCTAAAATAGCCGCGACCTCTCTTGCCACTCCGACCACACTCAAGCAATCAGGACGGTTCGGTGTAATGCCGATTTCAATAATCACCTCATTAAGTCCCAGAGCATCAATCAATCTGCTTCCGACTTTAGCAGAATCGGGAAGAATCATGATTCCGTCCCCTTCTTCACCAATTCCGAGTTCATTGTCGGCGCAAAGCATGCCTTCCGAAACCTCTCCTCTTATCTTCGTGGATTTGATCAGTATGCCCTCAGGAAACTTGGCGCTTGGAGGTAGTTTTGTACCCGACGGTGAAAGGGCAACCTTATCCCCTGTTTTCATATTTTTTGCACCGCAGACAATTTTATAGAGCTTCGTGCCATCAGTTACATCGCAGAGAACAAGCTTTGAGGCATTTGGATGGGGTTTTATATCGAGAATCTGGGCTACAATTACAGCCTCAAGTCCCTCTCCCCTGTATTCGAGGGACTCCACTTCAAGCCCGGACATTGTAACTCTCTCGGCTAACTCCCTAGGAGAGATATTAAATTCCACGTATTCTTTAAGCCAGCTTAGAGTGAATTTCATTTTCCTAAGATAATAAAATTAAATGATTACATATTCTTAGACAATGGTCAATATTCCTGATTCGATAATACAATTAAAGTCCATTTACAATCTTTAAGAGCATTTTCCCTTGCTTTGCTATAACCCGTTATACATCTCAAGTCTATGGGATGCTTCTCTTGACTTGTTCCTCCGTATGTATATATGATTAATTCTCAGAATTCGCAATTAATTTAATATAGAACAGCTAAGGAGTCGGAGAAATGACATTTCTAATTTTTCTTATATTCATTGGAATTTTAATTGCAATATTCGTAGGCATATACAACTCTCTCGTAAAGTTAAGGAACATGTCCGAACAGTCTTGGTCAGATATTGATGTTCAACTAAAAAGAAGATACGACCTTGTGCCAAACCTCGTCGAAACCGTTAAGGGCTACGCATCTCATGAAAAAGACACCTTTGAGAGGGTTGTTCAGGCAAGGAATGCCGCAATGCAGGCTTCTTCTCCGGGGGACAAAGCTCAGGCAGAAAATATCTTGCAGTCAACTCTGAGAAATCTCTTTGCACTCGCCGAGAGCTATCCTGAGCTAAAGGCGAACCAGAATTTTATAGAGCTTCAAAAGGAACTCTCGAATGTAGAAGAGCAGATTCAGCTCTCACGCCGCTACTATAATGCCGTTGTTAGAGACCTTAATACTAAGAGTGAATCCGTTCCAAGCAATATAGTCGCAAATATGTTTGCCTTCACAAAGAAAGAGTATTTTGAACTGGATTCCGCCGAAGAAAGAAAGACGCCTCAGGTAAAGTTTAGCTAGATGACCCGTCATTGCGAGGAGCAAAGCGACGAAGCAATCTCAATGCTTATTGATTCTCAAGTTTAAGAACACGAGATTGCTTCGCTTCTTTTAGTCGCTCGCAATGACAAATATTCTTATAAAACAGTTGACGCTGCAATTGAACGTGAAGAATACACTATATCAAAGTATCTTAACGAAGCTCATTATAACTATTGCTTTCTACCTCAGTATTTCGCTCTTGTCCCTTCCACTTCATGCTGAAGAGATAAGGAATTTCTACAGTGAGATTTTCATAACTAAAGCCGCCTCAATAACTGTGCAAGAAAACATAGAATACGATTTTGGAGATGAATTAAGACACGGAATATTCAGAGAAATACCCTACGAATACCAGGTAGACATCAGGAATTACAACCTTAGGATGGATGTAAATAAGGTGACGAATTTCGAGGGAAGTCCCTATAACTACAAAGTAACTCGTGGGAACGGAAGGGTAACTGTTAGAATCGGAGACCCGGATAAGGAAATAACAGGGGTTCACGGATACAGAATAGACTACTTCGTGGAGAGAGCCATAGTTTTTTTCAAAGACCATGATGAACTCTACTGGAATGTTACCGGCAACGAGTGGAAGATTCCCATAAGAAAAGCGAGTGCAAAGATCTATCTCGAGGGAGAAATGCCTGAAGGGGTTAAAGCAAAATGCTATACTGGCTATTACGGCTCTAAAGAGCAGAATTGCACGTTTAATATTACTCCACACGGAATTGAATTTAATGTCTTCGGGGCTGGGGATTCCTCAAGGAATTTTGGACCTGGCGAAGGGCTTACAATTGTTGTAGGACTTTCGAAAGGGGTTTTAAAGGAGCCTTCAACTTTCAATAAAGCCTCCTGGTTTATCTCAGATAATTGGTTCTTTGCCCTCCCCTTTCTAACCCTGTTTTTCATATCCTATATCTGGTATACCAGGGGTCGAGATCCCGAGGGTAAGGGTGTTATTCTTGTAAGGTATGAACCGCCTAAGGATTTAACCCCTGCAGAAGCTGGAACTCTTATAGATGAACGCGCTGATATTCTTGACATAACCTCAACTGTTATAGACCTTGCCGTAAGGGGATATCTTAAAATCAAGGACGTTCAAAGCACAAAATTCTATTTCTTCTCAGATAGAGACTACAAGCTCATAAAAATCAAAGAACCGATAGGGAACGAACTTAAGACCTATGAGAAAGAGGTTTTCTCCGGCATATTCGGATCGAAGGACAAGGTTATGATTTCCGACCTGAAAAACAAATTCTATACACGGATTCCTCCTATCAAAGATTCATTGTACAAAGGACTTGTAAGCGGTGGGTACTTTTCTACAAATCCTGAAAAAATAAGAAGTATTTTTAAATGGGTTGGGATAGGTATGGTAGGAATATCGTTTTTTTTCATCCCGTATTGGGGTATGAAACTCTCTCTTATGCTGTCAGGGATTTTTATTCTTATATTCTCAAGATTTATGCCTAGAAAGACTAAGAAAGGCGCTCAGGCAAAAGAGGAACTTTTGGGCTTTAGAGAGTTTATAGAGCGAGCGGAGACAGACCGAATAGAGAGGCTCGCCAACGACGACCCGACTCTTTTCGATAGGGTTCTTCCTTATGCATTAGTGTTTGAACTTGGGGACAGATGGGCTGAAGCCTTCAGGGATATGTATAAAACTCCTCCTTCATGGTATGATTCGCCGGGATACAGTAATTCATTCTCACCCCACATATTTGTTAATGACATTGGAAGAAGCCTGAGTGTTATGAATAGCACTTTTGCATCCACTCCTAGAAGTTCCGGGGGCGCTGGGGGAAGCGGCTTTAGCGGCGGCGGCTCTAGCGGAGGAGGGTTTGGCGGCGGGGGCGGAGGATCGTGGTAGTATTATATTTATATCAGCTCCAATGTAGTCCCCGAACGGGCATTCATATTTGAGCTGATAGGGAATCAGCCCCTACATTTATGGTAACGGATCAACCATTTTGCTATAGGGATATTCTTCCCAATTTGATACCATACCTTTCCTTACTGAGTTATTAACAATATATTCAGTTATCTTCAGTAGCGATTCCTCTTTTCTTACAATGTGATCGTAAAAATTCTTCTGCCATAATGGCTTAATACCAAAGGATTTACCAATAACCTTTGCTGTATAACGCTTGAACGCACAAACCCAATCCTGAAGCCTCTTTTGATAATCCTCAGTCAACGAAAGCAGAATATGTAAATGGTCTGGCATTATACAGTAACAAAATAGTTTTATCTCCTTATTGATTCTTCTGAGTTCCATCCCATCAGCTATAGTGTTAGCAATCCGGTCATTCAGAAAATAAGGTTGTTTGCTTGCGGCGCAAATTGTTATGAAGTATACAAAGTCACTGTCCTTGTAATCAAAATTGCTCAGGCGTAACTTAATCCTATCGTTCATATGTTCCTATTTGTGGTGCGTTCAGCGGAACGCACCCTACAACATAGCTTCCGCTGCCAAACGTAGCGCCCGTTCCCCGAACGGGCATTCTTATTTTGGCTGATGAACATTTTATTACTCTTTCAGCAATTCTTGGATTTTCCCCTCGATAGTTTGGTAGGCACGGTCGGCGTCAGGGTTACTTTCGCTTCTGTAAAACTCCCCACCGTAATGGACAAATCGAATGACGCCTTGTTTATCTATGAGAAAACTAACAGACGTGAAAGAGCGTTCTCTACCATCGAGCCAGTAAGAATTAATAACCTTCCAATTGTTATCCTGTGCAATGGGAAAATCGAAGCCGAATCCCTCGGCAGCGCGGCGGACTAGTTCAGGGTCTTTTGTCCTCTCCGATTTAGTATGATGAATCCCGACCACGATAAGACCTTTCTCTCTATATTTATCGTAAAGTTCAACAAGAGCGGGGGCTGAGTGTTCACAGAAAGGACACCCTACTAACCAGAAGCGAATGAGAACGACTTTACCCTTTAAATCCTCAATATCGAGAGGCTCTGTGTTTAACCACTTTAGTCCACTCAAAGACGGGGCTTGGGTTCCAATAAGCTCTAACCCTTCTTTAGGCTTCCAACCGTTCTTTTTATCTGGTTCCTGGGATATGCTGCTCTCGATTTGCCAGAGGATACTTAGAAAACAAGCAATTAGAAAAATCATTTTAGATTTACTCATGCTAACTACCTGGTTATATAATACCATCAGGTCATAACCTAAGTTAGGTCAGACCAGTCACTAAATTTAGGGAGAGAGGGGAAATCCCAAATATCACAATATCTTAGATTGAGGGATAGGCGGGACATTCCTGTCCCGCAATTACCATATTGATCAAATAATAAATGCAGTGATTTCTCCCAGATTATGCTCGAAATTAATAAGTTTGACATACATACAACCAAACGAATAAACTTTCTATATAGCTTCAGTTGGGGACATGAGGAATGGCGATCAAGAAAGAGCTTAAGACCCTTGCAAGACCTTCGCTTGCGGAAATGCTGGATAAGCATTCCGAAGAGGGCGAGCTTTATCAAAAATTAGAAAACAATAAAGTTCTCTGCTACGCCTGCGGTCACAGGTGTGTTATACGCGATGGGCTCAGGGGAATCTGCAAAGTAAGATACAACAGGGACGGAGAACTCTTTGTTCCGAAAGGCTACGTAGCCGCACTCCAGTGCGACCCCACAGAGAAAAAACCTTTCTTCCATGTTCTGCCCGGTTCTTCTACACTGACCTTTGGAATGCTAGGTTGCGATTACCATTGCGCGTATTGCCAGAACTGGCTTACGTCCCAGGCCCTTAGAGATGCTCCGGCAGGAACAGAGCCGATGACGGTTACGGTAAGTCAAATGGTTAGCATTGCAAAAAGGTATGGGGCAAGCATGGTCGGAAGCTCCTACAACGAGCCGCTTATTACCGCCGAATGGGCAGCAGATGTTTTTAGACTGGCAAAAGAGCAGGGATTTAAAACAGCTTTCATTTCGAATGGAAATGCGACACGGGAAGTTTTGGAATATCTTAGACCTATTACTGACTGCTATAAAGTGGACCTGAAATCCATGCAGGATAAAAACTACCGAAAACTCGGCGGGCTTCTCAGTACCGTTCTTGAAACCATCCCCCGACTGGTTGAGATGGGATTCTGGGTAGAGATTGTTACGCTGGTTATCCCCGGATTCAATGACTCCAATGAGGAGTTAAAAGAAGCGGCTAAATTCCTTGCTTCTGTGTCACTCGACATCCCCTGGCATGTCACTGCATTTCATAAGGATTACAAGATGACCGATCCAGATAATACTCCACCCGAAACCTTAATACGCGCTGCAGAAATAGGGTACGAGGCGGGACTCAGATTCGTTTATGCCGGAAACCTCCCCGGATGGGTAAAAAACTATGAAAACACCTACTGCCCCAACTGCCATAAGCTCTTGGTTGAGAGGTGCGGATACAGGATTTTAGATTACCGTATCACTCCCGACGGTAAGTGCCCTAATTGCTCTTCGGCTATTCCGGGGATTTGGTGGTGAGGCTATCCCTGTGCTCATTACTATTTTCTAAATCAACATATAAAGAACCTATTTTTCGTATGATTGTGATATTTGTAATACAAGAATAAAGTATTCTCAGCCCATATTGCTTTCTGAGTATCCATGTCTGCTTTAGGTCTAAGCCAAGCTACAATCATCCACAATACTATTAAGCCAATTATAATTAAAATAATTGCCACGTTATACCTCCTCATTCATTTTTCACAGACAAATAATGTTAAATCTCCATTTTACCAAGTCTAGTATTAGTTTGTATCAAGGCTTCCAAGCTGCCGAATTATTTATATACTTTTCTTGTTACCATTATCTCACCAAGAATAATCCCTTGTTAACAAAATTTTCTTTTTGAGTTCAAATTAGAGACCGGTAGGTGCTCATGAGGTCACGAGCAAGACTCGTAGCCTACCCAAGATGGGCGAGGACTATTTTGTGACTTCAAAGACAAAAAACAACGAGCCGATTTTTCTAAATCCTACCTATGCAGAACGGTTTATCCAAACTCTCTTTGATTGTCGAGACAAATATGGATTTCTTCTTCTCGGATTCGTCGTTATGCCCGACCATTTCCACGCTCTAATAATTCCAAAGCAGGGTTATATTATCTCATCCGTAGTTCAGAAGATAAAGAGTTTATTTGCATACAGGATGAGGGGCTTAGGGATAAAAGGTTCTTTGTGGCAGAAGGGTTTCTATGACTTCATAGTTTATTCAGAGGATAAGTTTAAAGAGAAACTAGATTATATTCATGCAAACCCAGTTAGGAAGAGAATAGTGGACGATCCGAGGGATTACAGATTTTCGTCAATAAATTATTTAGAGAAGATGGATGTCATGGATTGAGGGCAACGAGCTGGCCACGAGCAAGACTCGTAGCCTACCCAAGATGGGCGAGGACGAAAACCGGGTAGCACACCAGTCTTGCTGGTGTGATCAAGAATAACAGCCAGCGAGCAAGAATCGTTGGCTACCCATGGTAAGTGCCAATGAAATTGGGAAAAACATCCAATTTGCCTTACCTCCCTTTTCCTATATAATACCTTCGTTAGTTTTCTCACAACTTAATCACAATCCAATATGGAAACCAAACATATTAGAAATTTCTCTATAATCGCCCATGTGGATCATGGAAAATCCACTCTTGCGGATAGAATCCTGGAATTTACCGGAACCGTAAAAGAGCGTGATATGACGGAGCAGTTCCTCGATCAGATGGATATAGAAAGGGAGCGTGGGATAACGATCAAAGCTCAGGCTGTGAGAATTAACTATAAAGCCGATGACGGAATTACCTACGAATTCAATTTAATTGATACCCCCGGTCATGTGGATTTCAGCTACGAGGTTTCAAGGAGTCTTCAAGCCTGCGAGGGGGCACTTCTTGTCGTGGATGCCTCTCAGGGCGTTGAAGCTCAGACTGTCGCACACGCCTTTCTCGCGGCAGATTCCGGACTCGAACTCGTTCCCGTTATAAATAAGATTGACCTTCCCGCTTCAGACCCAGAAAGGGTAAAAAAAGAAATTGAAGAGGTGATCGGAATAGGAGCGGAAGACGCAATTCTCGCCAGCGCGAAGGAAGGGATCGGGACAAAGGAAGTACTTGAAGCCATTGTAAAGAAAGTCCCTCACCCTCGCGGAAGTTCGGATGCCCGTCTTAAAGCCCTAATCTTTGATAGCTGGTTTGATTCATACCAGGGCGTTGTAATGCTCATTCGTGTCTTCGAGGGGAAGATTAAAACCGGCATGAAGATTCAACTCATGTCCACAGGTAAAACGTATGAGGTTAAAAAGTTGGGAATTTTTTCCCCTAGAGCGATCGAAGTCGGAGAAATCTCAACTGGAGAAGTCGGCTTTGTCACTGCGGCGATAAAAGAGATTAGCGAGGCAAAGGTAGGAGAGACGATTACAGACGCCTTAAGATCAACCGATACTCCGCTTTCCGGCTTCCGTGTCATGAAACCTATGGTGTTTAGCGGTCTTTATCCGATTGACCCCGGAGATTACGAAAAGCTCCGCGATGCGCTTAGATAACCCAAGTAAACTTCCACCTTCCGAGAAAATAGCAACCATAGAAGAACCATATGTGCTCGTAATGATACATACCCCCAGCTCTTATCTAGGTGGAATATTCGACCTCTGCGAGAAAAGGCGGGGAACTCAGAAAAACGTAAGATACATAACTCAGGACAGGATTATATTAGAATACGAGCTTCCGCTTTCCGAGATAATGTTTGATTTCTTTGATAAACTGAAGTCTGTCTCTCGCGGCTATGCCTCGATGGATTATGAGCTTGTCGGCTATAAGGCCTCGGAACTTGTAAAGCTGGATGTGCTGATTAACGGCGACGCGGTGGATGCGCTTTCAATAATAGTACATAAAGAAAAAGCGTACGAAAGAGGGAAAGAGCTTGCTGAAAAACTGAGACGACTGATTCCAAGACAGCTTTTTGAGGTTGCCATACAGGCCGCCATTGGAAACCGTGTAATCGCAAGAGAAAACGTAAAGCCGGTGAGAAAAGACGTCACGGCCAAATGCTATGGCAGCGACATAACGAGAAAGAGAAAACTACTAGAAAAACAGAACAAATAGGCAAAATCGAAATTCCGCAAGAAGCGTTCCTAGCAGTGTTAAAAACCTAATGGACAGATAAACTCCTTAGAGTTATGATCATGATTGATATTCACGTGCATTATTTCCCTGAAGGGATGTTTCAGGCAATTTGGAGGTACTTTGCAATTCCAGATCATGGGTTATGGGATGTTAAATACAAATTGTATGGTAGCCAGATTATACAAGCATTGAAAAAAGAAGGGGTAAAGCGTTTCACCACTCTTGTGTATGCTCATAAACCAGGTCTTGCGGGTTATCTGAATGATTTCATCAGAGAGTCAGCCGATCAATTTCCCGAGCTCATTCCCTTCGGAACGGTGTTTGTCGGTGACGGGCGCTCTGAAAAAGTGGCAAGGCAAATCTTTGAACAGTATAAGTTTTATGGGATGAAATTGCACCCCTTTGTATCAAACGAAAACCTGGATGACCCGCGTTTCTTTCCGGTCTATGAAATTATGCAGGATTTGGGGAAAATACTGGTCTGCCATCCGAGCTCAGTTCCGATCTACCAAAAAACCGACGGCTCAATTAGGCTTCGAAAAGTTTTGAACCAGTTTCAACGGCTAAAGGTTATTGTAGCCCACTGCGGCGCTTTTGAGTACGAAGATTATAGTCTGCTTGCGGATGATTTTGAATACATTTATTTTGATACGGCTTTTAATTGCGTGCATTCGGAATTTCTTGCTAACAATTGTCCTGGCAGAGAGTTTTTTCTCAGATATCAGGACAGGATACTCTTTGGATCGGATTTCCCCAACATCCCGCATAGATACTCAAAACAGATTGACTCCTTGCATGGGTTAAATCTTGGCGAGGCTGTGGAAAGAAAATTGTTCAGTGACAATGCAATAAAACTGATTGGATTGGAAGGGGCATGAATAGTGTTTATTTTGAGTAAAGTTCCACGGAAAGCCTATAGGGCATAGACGCTTTATTTAAACCAATACACAGTAATTGATCCGAAAATCAGTTACTTCTCCTTCGGCAGCATCATTTGGGTAAGAGCATAAGTCGCAGGGCTTATCGCTTCTGGATCGGTTGGTATGTTTATGAGCGATGGAACTCCTGAAGAGAACGCGCGATCAAGCGCACTCCGAATCTTCGTAGGATCCGTCACCAATTCTCCGTATCCGCCTAAAACCTTTACCAATTCATGAAATGGGGTAAGGGGAAGGTCAACTCCTACAGTCGGGCGTTCTCTTCCGTAGGTAATCCAGAGCTGATGCTTTGTCATTCCCCAGGATTGGTCGTTACAGACAACGGCTACAAACGGAATCTTGTGTCTTATGGCTGTTTCAAACTCCATAAAGTTCATCCCCATCGCACCGTCTCCGCTAATCAGCGCGACCTGCCTCTCCGGATAAGCTACCTTCGTTCCTATTGCAAAGGGAACACCAACACCCATACATCCAAGAGGCCCACCCTTTACATAATGACCGGGCTTTCTAACACGATAGGTAGTATCTGTCCAGACCTGAGTATCTCCGCCATCAATTACAAGCATCCCATCTTCACCCAAAGCATCCTCTACTTCCTTAATAACTCTCATAGCGTGGATAGGCGTATTATTTGAGTTTCTAATCTCTTCCGCATTTCGCCATTCCTCTTCTCGCCATGCTTTTGCCTGCCTTACCCACTTTTCATAATTGAGGCCAATCGAATTCGATTCCATATATTCTGTAATTTGAGAGAGCACACGGTTTATATCGCCCACTATTCCTAGATCAGCGGGTCTATTCCTGCCAATCTCTCCAGGGTCAATGTCTACCTGAATGATCTTTGCATCGGGGTTAAATGTTCTCCCCCATCCGATGTAGAGACTTAACCGTATTCCTAAAAGCAAAATCAGGTCAGCCTCGGAAGTCACTCTCTTGAACGCATTTGGGGCAGAAGGGCTCCCCGCACCAAAGCACAGAGGGTGGTCGTCTGAAAGTATTCCCCTTCCAAAGTTCAGGGTGAAAGTTGGAACCTTAACCTTCTCTACAAACCGCAGTAATTTTTTATCCGCTCCTGAGTACCATGCGCCGCTTCCGGCAATGACTACGGGTCTTTTTGCCGACTTTAACATCTCCACGGCCTGAGTTACTGTTTCTCTTGGAGCCTCTACTTTATACGAGGGAAGGTAGGTATTGTAACGCTCTACCTTTTCCTCCTCACAACTTGCGTAAAGAACTTCATAGGGCATGCCTAAATAAATTGGCCCAGGTCTCCCGGATATCGCTTTTTTATAGGCTATGGAAATGTATTCGGGAATGCGCTTTGTATCAAAAATGGTCCTTGCCCACTTCGTAATTGGCGTAACCATCGCCTGTTGATCAATATCCTGAAGAGGAAGTCTGTCGTTTTCCTCAATCCCAGATTTGCCTGAGAGAAAAAGACAGGGCGAATTTGAAAGGTACGCTCCGGCCATTCCCGTAAGGGTATTGGTAAGGCCCGGCCCTGCCGTGACTAAACAAACCCCCGGTTGCTTTTTTACCCTCCCATAAGCGTCGGCAGCCATAGACGCCCCCTGCTCATGGTGCATATCAATAAGCTTTATACCAAAGTCAACACAGGCATCATAAATCGGATTTATATGCCCTCCGCTCAAAGAAAATATTTCTCTCACACCGAGTTCGTATAGGGTTTTTACTACAAGCCAACCACCGTGAACCTTAACCATTTTTCCCCCTCCTTCTGGAATTACTAATACAATTACTGTAACTATCAAGCCACAAAGATACTAAGACGCGAAGTTAGAGTTTAGGATCCAGAAGCCAGTAGTTAGAAGTCACAAGGAGACTGATCTCCTCTTTTTCATGCTGAATTCTGGCTTCCGCTTTTCAACCCATATTCATCCTTTTTGTGCCTTCGTGCCTTAGTGGCTAACGGTTATTAAATACTTTTACACTAATCAACTTGTAAATCAACCATGGTCTTGTAAAATCTCTTTTTCTGATTTCAACTTTAAACAAAGAGCTATTGAATACCTCTATGATTAACTGTTAAACTAAGTATAGTTTATTTAAAATGTACAAAATTTCTTCTCTGTAGGAGCATCACCCCTTCAGTAGGCTCATGACACGGTAGAGTCGCGGCTGGAAGCCGCTCCTACTTAGGAATCAAGCTGAAATTAAAAGGAGGTACTAGCTATGGAAGGTCAAGGGCAACCAACAGGACAAGGGCAACAAAGCGAAACAATGAATTCAATAGCGATGGCTTTTAATCTCGGCGTTTCGGCGCGTCAGCAAAAAGGAGAAACCGAGAGCATCGTTGAAGTATCAAACGAGCTTCGAGAATTCATTTACTCAAATCTTTCTCGTGCATACGCGACTCAACATCCGGAAGATGCGCTTCGTGCCAATACGGAACACCTTCTTCAAATAGCCCTCTTGGGTTATATAATCCCTTCGGTTTGTGCTTATGATGAAGAATTTAAAAACCGGCTTTTTGTTTTAATAGAGGCTAAAATCAATCAAGCTCAAACGCGGCAGGGGAGACAGCAGGTTGGAAGCATAATTACCACCTAAAAGAATTAATGAAGAATTAAAAGTTAGAAAGTAATTTATATCTAATTCTTAACTCTTAACTTTTAACTCTTCACTAGTTCATGAACCTGTTCAGCCAGCTCTTCTACCTCGTCCTCGATAATCTTATTTGCGCGTTCGAGCGCCTCGACACTGGCATCCTGTTTCTTCAGAATTCCATTCGTTAGGTCTGAAAAATCCTTGTAAAGCCGCGATCCCAAAACCGTCTGCCTTATTTTATCCTTCATATCGCTCATAGGTTTTTCCTCTTTAATTACATTCTAACATAAGCTAGACAGTAATTGTCCTATTAATCCTAGCCGATTTCTTCACATCAATATTACATTGCCGCTGAAATAGGTAAATATTGTCAGAGTTATTCAGAAATGCTACTATAGAATTGAAATGAGCAAAAAAATTCTAGGTGGTAGAGAAAAGGTAAAGGTGGCCGTTGTACAGGCCGCGCCTGTGTTTATGGATAAACAAAAAACAATAGAGAAAGCCTGCAAATTGATAAAAGAGGCAGGAAGAAACAAGGCGGAACTTATTGCGTTCTCAGAAGCTTTTATCCCCGTTTATCCCGCATACTACACGGTCGGCTATGAAACGCCTTCTCAGGAATGGAGGGATTACATGATCTCGCTCCAAGACAACTCGGTGGTGATTCCGAGCGAAGACACGGAGATTCTGGGAAAGGCCGCAAAGGAAGCAGGAGCTTACGTGGTGATGGGATGCAACGAGCTTGATGACCGGCAGGGAAGCTGCACAGTTTATAACACACTTCTTTTCATAGGAAAAGACGGGGGGGTCTTAGGAAGGCATAGAAAACTCAAGCCCACATTCACGGAGAGAATATACTGGGGACAGGGCGATGCAAGCGACATCAAGGTTTTTGATACCGACATCGGCCGAATCGGAGGGCTTGTCTGCTGGGAGAACCACATGACGCTTGTAAGAGCGGCAATGATTCATAGAGGAGAGGAGTTTCATATAGCGGTCTGGCCCGGGAACTGGAAGGGTGGAGAAACCAAGCTTCTTCAAGCCGACACAAGCCCCGGAGGCGCGCTCTGTAACCTCCAATCCTTGATAAGGGTGCACGCATTTGAAGCGGGAGCGTTTGTTCTTAGCGCATGCGGGTATTTGACGCCTGAGGATTTTCCCCAAAGATGGCATCATATAAGAGACGGCAATCACATAAACTACGACTGGGCATTGGGTGGAAGTTCAATTGTGAATCCTGCCGGTCGTTATCTAGCCGAGCCGAATTTTGAAAAGGATGCGATTCTCTATGCCGAGTGTCATGCGAATCAAATAAAAGCGGTAAAAGCAGTGTTTGATTCCCTGGGACATTACTCTCGTTGGGACGTTGCGCAACTTCGCGTTAGACGCGAAGACTGGAATCCCGAGATTCCTTTGAAGGAAGCTTCTCACATGGAGGTTGACCTTCCCGCAGGCGAAATTAAGAGGATTTCGGAAGAGTTTGAAATAAGCGAAGAAAAATTAGAATCGCTAATTGAGGAGCTCAGAAAAAGCAGAACCTTGTAAGTAAAAGTATTCCGCTAGGCAGCTATCTAGTCCACCAGCAAGACTGGTTGGCTACCCTTCCTGGACCACTTTTACTTCTTGGAAAGCCGGTAGCAGGGTTTGACATGCAGAGTCAAATGTCCTAAAATGGTATTTGGTGGATGTTTTATCCCTTCTAGGAAAAAGGTGATAATTTTTTTTACATATCTAAAATCCGAGTTTATTAAACAACTTAACAATCTGAAATCCCCATCTCCTGCAGTGGTACTTGGGAGGCTCGTGGGGAAAGCCTGCTTCTAGGTTCTAAAGAAGATGATAGATGAACTAAGTGCTCTAAGATTGATAAAAGAGCGATTTAAAAACGTATCTGAAAGTGTTTCTCTTGGGATTGGGGATGACGCAGCAGCAATAAAAATTCATCCTGAAAAACTCCTCCTTGCCACCACAGACTCCCAGGTTGAAGATATTCACTTTATAAAAGAACTGATCTCAGCCAAAGACCTTGGCAGAAAATCCGTTGCGGTATCTGTAAGCGATATAGGCGCAATGGGAGGCGTGTCGAAATTTTTCCTTGTGACCGTCGGCTTTTCAAAAGAAGAGGATCAGGAATTTCTGGAAGGGTTAATGACTGGATTTCAATTGGGTGAAGAGGAATTTGAACTGGAACTAATCGGAGGCAATCTGAGCGCATCTCGGGAACTATTTATTGACGTAACGGTACTCGGAGAAGTTGAATCCCATATTATGGTTAAAAGAACGGGAGCTAGAGCTGGAGATGTTATTTATTTAAGCGGAACGGTGGGGGATTCCGCACTAGGCTTAAAAGTGCTTAAGAGCGGAAAGAAAAATGAAAAAGACCCCTTTCTAATTTCAAGGCATATTTCTCCCCAGCCGAGGCTTGCTCTTGGAAGAGAGCTTGCTGAAAGGAAATTGGTTACGTCTATGATAGATGTGAGCGATGGACTTATCCTTGACCTAGAGCGTATAACGGGGGAACAGGGATTGGGGGCAGAGATAAATGTTGAGAAAATACCAATTTCCCCCTATTACAAAGACCGAATATTCGACTTTGCATCGGAACCCTATGAGCTTGCTCTCTCGGGAGGAGAGGACTACGAGCTTCTCTTTACTTCTCCGAAAGAGAAAACCAGAGAGGTTGAAGAGATTTCAGACTTGCTTAGCATCAAGATCACTGAAATCGGATACGTAACATCCAAACTACCTGTAAGGGTTTTAGATTCAGACGGAAGAGAGATAAAAACACACAAAAGAGGATTCATACACTTCAGATAATAAATGGACGAACTGCCTTTAAGTAACCTTTTTCTAATTGTTCTTCTGCTTTTGCTCTCAGGGTTTTTCTCTATGTCCGAGGCCGCTCTTTTTTCCCTTGGAAGGCATCAGCGCGAGAAACTAAAAAAAGAGGGTAAAAAAAGCGCAACTCTAATTGAAAGACTTCTCAAAGACCCCTACAGGCTTATAATTACGATTCTCCTTGCTGATGAGGTAATAAACGTCGCTTATGCTACCGTCGTGGCATCAACCGTGAGGGGAGTAATACAAGGTCCCTCCAATGAACTGCTCACGGCAATCTGTATCCTGATTTCATCTCCCAGCCTCCTTCTCCTCGGAGAGATAGGTCCAAAAACAATCGGAGTTAAGTACCCCAGGATTCTTGCAGGCATTCTCTCATATCCTCTTAACTTATTTCACATACTCATCACCCCACTCAGATGGATAATAATGGTTCTCTCAATCGGATTTACTTGGCTTCTCGGTGGAAAGATGGAGTACGAACATCAAACGGAATTTAATCTGGAAGAAGTAAAAGTCCTGGTGGGACTTGGAAGCGAAGAAGGCGTGGTTACGGATATAGAGAGAAAACTCGTTAGCAGCCTTTTTAGACTAGAGGAAGTGCCTGCTTATAAGATTATGACGCCAGGCATTGATTCTTTCTTTATTTCCGCAGGTATGTCTCCAGCCGACGCAATCTATGAAGCTAAAAAAAGGGGGTTCTCAAGGGTCCCCATTTATAAGGGCGATAGAGACAACGTAGTTGGAATCCTCTATGTCAAAGACCTTCTTTCCGCAAGCCCATCAGATGAAATTACAATTGAGAGCATTGCCAGGCCGCCCTATTTTATACCCCGCACTAAAAGGGCTTTTGATTTACTGCGGGAGTTTCAGCAAAAGAGAATACACATAGCAGTCGTCGTAGACGAGTACGGGAGAGTTGACGGGATTGTCACGATGGAGGACATACTTGAAGAACTCTTCGGCGAGATCGAAGACGAAAGAAGAATCGCAAAAGAGCCTTTGGTTAGAGTTGAAGGCAAGTCGCTGATAATCCCCGGAAGCATGAGGATAGACGAGTTTAACGACAATTTTCTTTTTACGGTGCTGAGATTCGGAGGTATTGATAATTTGGGGGATGAACTCGAAGAGGCAATACTTCCTATGGAAGAGGACCACGAAACTGTGGGCGGTTTTGTGTTTGACCTTTTTGGAAGGTTCCCTCACGAGGGAGAACAAGTTTCTTATGGGAGCCTAAATTTTACGGTTAATAAGGTCGCTGGAAAGAGAATCTCCGAAATAAAGGTCGAAAGAATGAAAAAAGAGGTAGCCGATGTCGCTTGAGTTTGTCGTCATAATAACGGCAGTTTTTCTCCTTCTTCAGGCTTTTTTTGCAGGCTCTGAAATTGCGCTTGTTTCCTGCGACAAAATTAAGATGAGAGCCCTTGCCGACAGAGGCTCAAAGAGGGCAAAGCTTGTGCTTCAATCGTTCCTAGATATTGAGCGTTTTATTAGCACGACTCTTGTCGGAATAAATCTCTCCCTTATCATAAATACGATTCTCATGACCTTTTACATGCAGGACAGATACGGACATAGAGGAGAGATTTATGCGATTTTGACTCTTTCTCCTCTAATCGTAATCTTCGGACAGGTTGTGCCTAAAGCCGTTTTTCAGAAAAGAGGGAACGCTTTGGTTCTATGGACAATCTATCCGCTGTGGATTGTGTCTAAGATTTTTTCTCCGGTTCTCTTTTTGATAAGCATTTTTGTAAAAGGGCTTTTAAAACTCATCGGAGGCACGGAAAACCGATTTATAACAAGAGAAGAACTCCTTCACGTAATTGAAGGGGATGAAGCAAAGATACAGAGAGGTTACAGGGAAAAGGTCATAAGGAGAATCTTCAGATTTTCCGAAACGACTGTAGAAGAAGTCATGATTCCGTTAATTCAGGTCTGTGCTCTTGATGAGAATACTCCAGTAAAAGAAACCGTAAAGATGATAAAAGAAACTGGACACTCAAGAATCCCAATCTACCACGAAAGGATTGATAACATCACCGGAATGCTTCACGCATTTGACCTGCTCGCCGCAAAACCCGACGACCCTATAAAGAATTTCTCGCACTCGCCGTTTTACGTTCCCGAAACTAAAGCAGTTGATGATCTTCTCGACGAAATGAAAAGGGGACGTGCCGGAATGGCCGTTGTTGTAGATGAATACGGCGGAGCAGTAGGGGTTATAACTCTCGAGGACATATTAGAGGAAGTAGTGGGTGAGATTGAGGATGAATATGACAAGGGTATCAAGCTCTGGAGAAAGATCGGAGAAGATGAATACTTAATAAACCCAAAGATTTACATAGAAAACATTAATGAGGAACTTGGACTTGGTATTCCGGAAGGGGAATACGATACATTAAGCGGTTTCCTTCTTTCAAAGTTCGGCACAATTCCCAAAATCGGCGAAGAAATTCTATACAAGAAGCATAGATTCATAGTAACCAAAGCCACCCCACGTTCCATAGAAGAAGTCAAATTGATATTCGAGAAGAGATAGATAGCAGGTAGGGCGGTTCGTGAACCGCCCTACTTTGTTAATGTACCGTATTCTCAGGAATAAGCAGCATTTGCCATAGCCCTAACAAAACCTGGTCCTCATCTGTAAGAGCTATCTTTTTTCCTTCAATCATATTCTGATTGATTTTCTGAACAAAAGACTGCAAATCGTCAAAGGTTACTTTGAGTGGTGCTCTTATAGAATCATGGAATACTATATGAAAACCTTCTTCAGTTTGTGTGGCAATATAATCAACCTTATTCATAGTTTTTACCTCCTAATCAATTTTAAGATAATCACTAAAAGTCTGATTTAAAGGGTCAAATAATCGCTCAGAAAAAATATTGGATAGAACCTTAATTTCAGATATTATTCTATGCTGTGGAAAGAAAGGCTAAATTTGAGAGACAAACATCAGAGGTAGAAGTCTGTGTTGACATTAACCTTGATGGAAAAGGAAATTATGATATCGAGACCGGTATCCCCTTCTTTAACCATATGCTTTCACAATTTGCTAAGCACGGGTATTTCGACCTAACACTCAAAGCAAAAGGTGACATCGAAGTAGATTTCCACCACACGGTAGAGGATGTGGGAATTGCTTTGGGGGAAGCGTTTCTCAAAGCCCTGGGAGAGAAAAGAGGAATATCGAGGTTCGGAGAAGCGTTTGTTCCGTTTGATGAGACCCTCGCCTTCGCATCGGTAGACCTTAGTGGAAGACCATACTTTGTCTACCAGGTTAATACCCCTAAAGGCAAGATAGGTGATTTTGACGTGGAACTAGGGGAAGAGTTTTTTAAATCCCTTTCCACTACTCTAAAATGTAACCTGCACATAGAGCTAAAGCACGGAGACAATCTTCATCACATAATCGAGGCTATTTTTAAAGCTGTAGGACGCGCCCTTGATAAGGCATCGAAGGTTGATCCGCGTTCGGAGGAGATTCCTTCGACGAAGGGAAAACTATAAGTGATGCAGGATGCACGATTCATGAAGTTTTACCTGCATCATGAATCATGCATCGTGCATCATCAGGAGAGTTGATGATCGCCATAGTTGACTACGGAATGGGAAATCTGAGAAGCGTTAAGAAGGCTTTTGAGAATATTGGATTTTCGACAAATGTTACGAGAAACGCTGATGAGATTTTAAATTCAGACGGACTCGTGCTCCCAGGAGTCGGAGCATTCGGAGATTGTATGAAAAATCTCGAAGAATACAATCTGGTAAAGCCGATTAAGAATTTTATAAAAAATGGGAAACCGTTTCTAGGAATATGTCTCGGGCTTCAGCTGCTTTTTGAAGAGAGCGAAGAATCTCAGGGGATAACGGGACTTGGAATTCTCAAGGGTAATGTCGTGAGATTTCCAAGATCGAGCGATGAGAAACTAAAAATCCCCCACATGGGATGGAATCAGGTTAAAGTACAAAAAGAGCTTTCAATACTAAAAGGAATTCCACAGGGAAGCTGGTTCTATTTCGTCCACTCCTATTTCCCCAAGCCGGAAGATAAAAGCGTGGGTGCATTGAAAACCCACTACGGCATAGAATTCACTTCGGCAGTTCAAAAAGAAAACATATTTGCCTGCCAGTTTCACCCCGAAAAAAGCAGCACGCTAGGGCTAAGGATTCTTGAGAACTTTGCTCTTACCTGTGGAGAGAGAATAAGTGCCTAATTTAGCCACCAAGACACGGAGACACAAAGCAAGAATATGAGTTTTAGAATAGATTCAGGAACTAGAATAAAAAAAGAGCAGAGACGCAAAATCTTACGTCTCTACATTCTTCGTTTCTGAGTGCCTTTTTAGATGACCAGTTAAAGAAGCTCATTATCAATATATAGCTTTATAGGCTCCGTAGCTTCTTAAAACCCTTCTTACATAATTTCTTGTTTCTTGAAAAGGAATTTCCTCAACGAATTCATCCATATCCAAGTTGGGAAATCTCACAACCCACTTCGCTGCATTATTCGGTCCCGCATTATAGCTCGCTAGGGCAAGATGAACGCTACCACTAAACAGTTCTAACACCTTCTTATAGTAAGCTATACCGAGTTCTATATTCACGCGTGCGACATAAAGCATATCGCTATTATATCCGCTTATTCCTACTTCAACCGCCGTGCTTCTCCCCGTAGCGGGGATAAGCTGCATGAGTCCAACAGCATTGGCAGGGGATACAGCATCCTTCTTGAATCTGCTCTCTTCCCTTATTATTGAATAAACTATGAACTCGTCTACGTTATACTTTGCAGAAAAACCCTTTACGATGTTATCAAATCCTCGCGGATAAGAAAGTATATTTGCCAGGGGAAGTCCAATTCCATCGGCTACTTTTATTGAATTGTAGAAGTCGTTGACCTTAGCATACAGTATGCTTACGTTGATTGACTCCAACGGGTTTGTTGACTCTTCTTCCATCCTTTTTATCTCTAAACCGGCGTCTTCAAGAATTCCAAGCCCGATCAAAAACTCCGCCCTGTCTTTTCTCCAGCTTGCTTTTTGAGTAATGACTCCTTCCGTTGGAACTCGAGAAGAGGGATTCACGCTCGGAGTAAGTCCAATCTTTCTCTGTGCAAGGTAGGAGTAATATGATGGGGAAGCCATACGAGATAGACTTTCGTAGATCGCAGAAGCTTCGGCTTTCTTTCCCTGTTTTTCCAGCGTCCTTGCCCTCCAGTATGTAGCCCTGGATGAATTATAAGTAGAATCGGAAGAAGTAAATGAAGAAAAGGTTGCAAGCGCCTCTCTATACTTTCCCGTCCTGTAGTAAATCCATCCAAGATTCCAAGCACCGTCTTCAACAAATTCGCTCTGCGGATATTTTCTTAGGAGCAAATTAAATAGCTCTATGGCTTTCTCAAAATTCGAGTTAATCTGAAAAAGCCTTGCCCCGTTATAAAGCGCCTCAGGCGCAAGCAGGCTTTGGGGATAAAACAAGTAAATTTGATAATAGGTTTCCGAAGCTTCGTCGTCCCGCCCGAGTTTAGAGCTAATTTTCGCCATCCAGTAAAGAGAATCCGCAGAAGCCATCTGAGACAATATTCTCGATGCTTCATCCAGACTGCCGATACGGAACTTTGATATGGCGATTTTAAGTCGAACATCACTGGTTTGTGAAACCCTCTCAAAGTCTTTAATAGCTGTTCCCCATCTGGAGAGTTTAAAGAGTCTCTCAGCCCTCTTTAGATAGTCGGACTCAGTAGTCACAAAAGGAATCCCCTGACTCGCGCTTATTTGAAAAGCCTTATTAATTGCCGTATCCGAGTATGAGGACTCTGGAAATTCAACCCAGAGTTGCTTATAAGTATTTAGAGCATCTATGTATTTTTTCTGTCCTTCAAGCGATTCTCCAATGTTGTTTAGCAATGTTGCTTTAGCCCCAGCGTCGCTTTCATCCGCGTAAAGGGACCTGTATACCTTTTCCGCCTTTTCATAATCTCTCGTAAGGGAATATATTTCGGCAAGTCTTATAAGCGTATTTTTTCTCAACCCACTTTCAGGATAATCGGTTAGAATCTTATTAAAAAGTTGCGCCGCACTCGTTATTTTTCCCGCCTCATTTTCCCCAACTCCACGGTAATAGAGGACATAATCGCCTATTAGCGGGAGTTCGTTTTGCAGTCCGCCAAGCAGAGCAAGCCCTTCTTCAAATCTCCCAAGCTGTATGTAGCAATATCCCTTTTTGTACTTTCCCCCGGGAATTTCCTTAATGGGTTCATTAACCAGCCATTGGCAATTTATCTCATCGGCCAGAGCGGGGAAGCTAAAAACTAAAATTAAAAAAGCAAAGATTAGGCTTTGTATGGAAAAGCAGAAGAAGAAAGTTGTATCGAAGTTTATTTTCATTAAATTCAAAAACATTAAGATTAAATGAAAACGCGGTGATAAATATTGCAAGACTTGGAAAAGCTATTAGATGAGGGAATGTTCTTATCCCCTGCCAACCCGTGCTTGCAAGAGTGCCCCAGCTAGCCTGGGGAGGAGATATTCCCAGCCCAAGAAAGCTTAGAGTGGATTCGGCCAATATTGCATAGGGAATGGAAAAGGTGAGCGTCACAATGAGGGGGCTCAGGATGTTTGGGAAGATATGGATCATAAAAATTCTTAAGGGCGAAGCCCCAAGACTCCTTGCAGACTCGATAAAAGCTACAGTCTTAATTTGCATAACGCTTCCTCTTACAATCCTTGCAACACGCATCCAGGCCGTTAGTGACAGAGAAAGTACTATACCCTCAACTCCCTTTCCCACAATCAGAGTTATAAGAACAATAAGGAGAAGGTCGGGAAGAGAATAAAAAACGTCTACAATCCTCATCATTAACTCATCCATTTTTCCTCCGATATACCCCGAAATCGCACCGTAAGCGGTTCCAATGGCAATCGCGATAAGCGCGGTTCCAATCGCCACGGTTATTGAAACCCTTGCCCCGTATATAACTCTGCTTAAAAGGTCTCTTCCCTCTTGGTCGGTTCCCATAGGGTGTTTTTTACTGGGGGAACTTAGTGTATTTTCAAAATCTGTCTCATCAAATCTATATGGGGAGATATAGGGCGCTGCGGCAGCAATAGCGATAATAAAGACGATAATAATACCCGTAATGAATACTTGAGCCTTTAGAATCAAATTTTATCTTCTCCAGAAAATATTACACATAGTATAAAAAACGGGGAATTTTAAAAGATTAACTTCCATCAGGTTTTCTTCTAATAATTATAACGTATTTGCACTTGGGATAATTCTCACAGACGAGGATTCTACCAGCTTTTGTGTCATATCCCGCTCGAATCAAAGCGCCGCAAATAGGGCATTTCCCCTTGCCCTGCTCTCTTTTTTCTTTGCTGTCTCTATTATTATTTTTTTTCGCTGCTCTATTCCTACTTCTTAGTTTACTATAGATAAACTTCCATAATCGTCATTGCCAGGAATTTTTTGATTCTTTTGGATGCTTCAGAACTTCGCCTCTTGCAATGACAGGTGGGAGACCCATTCCTTGTGATAATAATAAATATATCTCTTTTTGTAGCATAATATAGCAAAAAGTATTTTATGAAGATTTACCCATCATTACCCTTTTTAGAATATGTTGCTTTTACAATTGTCTTAATACCACCCCTTAGGTTAAAGTCGCCGACTACCTCCGCTCTTACCGGTCTGCACACCTCAACAATGTCATCGAGAATTTTATTGGTTACATACTCGTGAAATTCTCCCAAATTCCGATATGAAAACATATAGAGCTTAAGAGATTTTAGTTCTATGCAAAGTTCATCAGGCACGTATTTAATTCTTATTACGGCAAAATCTGGCTGTCCAGTTCTAGGACAGAGGCAGGTAAACTCAGGGCAGGTTATTTCAATTTCATATTCTCTACCCGGATACTGATTCTTAAATGTCTCCAGCTTTTGAGTCTTCATTGGCTCCTTTGCTAAATCTACTTAAGAATGAACCGATATTTCGATTTCGTAACCGTCTCTTACTTTTTTTACCCTACTATCATTATAACCCTGTTTGACGTACTGAAGTCCCTTCTTTGCGGCTTCTTTAATTTTAATTGCAGCTTGTTTTTTGAGCTCCTCCTTTGTTTTGGCTTTTACCGTTATAGTCATAGCTGGCATATTACCTTCCCTCCTCCTTTAGCTTAATATTTTCTATCTATTCTATCTATTCTATCTAATACACTCAACTTAGAAAAGATAGAAAGACATTAAAATTAAAAAATCCTAAATCTTCCATCCGTGTTGGTTAGCAGGTGCAGGCTCCAAACCTGCCCATAAGATATCCTTGAATTCCCAGGGGCGAACACGCCAGAAGTATGCCAAAACAAACTGTGCTCATCTATTATCAGGGCGGACATTGGGTCTCTCCCTACAGAACAATATTTGATAATCCGCTTAATTTAACGTGAGTTCGATGTAATTTTTCAAGAGTAGAGGAGAGCTTTAGCCCTCCATTTGAGGATGTCATTACCGAACGTTGGTGTCAGACAGAAATGTCTCACCCATCAAATATTGGTAGAACAGACATTCTTTTCTGTTATTTCCGGGCATGACAGTTATGAAATTCTAGTGGATCCCTTAATACTTCAATACTTCCGTCTTGATCTCTACCTAAGATCTCAAGGATTCCGCTACAACTTACATAGAACTCACGTTAGTTTAAAGCAAGAAAATGATAGGGAGGAAATTTTAGAGAACTGGTTGTCTAGCAAAACAGGTCTACTAAAACTTCTATATTTTCTCTAGCATCTGCCTACTGGAGAATCAAGGATTAATGATAAACCGTGCCAAAGAGGAACCAGTTCTGACTTATAGCACATGAAATCCTCTATATGGCTTTCAGGATGGCTCTGCCATACATAAAATTTGTCAAATGTCAGTTTCAGTTTTCTTCTTACTTCAGGCGAATCAAAATCCCAACCAAAATCACCATCGTCAGACTCAAAGAAAAGCCTAAAGAAGAAAACCTGATTTATAACATAATCTTTTAAACGAACCTTTCTGTCTAGATTAATCCATCTAAGATCAAACCAACCCGTTCGAACCCAACTGTATCCGCTACCGAAGGTCCTAGCAAATTCTCCGACAAGACCTAGCTTTTCTCCCGCCTTTGATGCGAGTTCAGCAAATACAAAAGCCGCCTCCAATGTACTGTAATCATAGGTCAGAATTTTGTTCTCCATTTCAATAAGGTTTCTCATAAGATCAGGCCTTTTATACAAATGCTTTTTCAAATTAAAATCGCCAGTATCGCCGCACATCTCAAGCGATACTTTTATATTCTCCCATTCCCTTTTTGATATTTGAAACTCTGTTTGTATATCCATGGAACAACCTAAAACTGTTTCAGAAAATATTCTCAGAACCTCTTATTTTCTCAGCGTGTAAAGCCGACTTTGATTTGCCAGAACTCAAGCAGCTGTTTTCCCAATTTATCCTGCCTTAACATAAGAGTTGAAATTTGCAAGAGTCTTATCTACACTTTTTTCCATGAATAAAAGTGCTTCTTTCATAAACCTATCCGATGTGTTTATGACCACATTAGAAAAATCCTTCTGAAAACTAATTACCCTCTCCGGGTGATTTCTTGAATTATCGTTCCAAAAGTTGACAGCTTCAGTTGAAAACCTTTCAACTATCTCTGTAGTGAGCGTTGTGTAGTACTCTTTCTGAGCGGCAAGCAATTGCTCAGACTGAGCGTTTATCATCTTTAAATTCCCCTCCAATAAAGACAAACCGAGCTGGACACCAATCAGAAAGTTTTCTTTTACAAGGCCGGTAAACTCTCTGGCCATTTCCGTGTAATCTCGAACCCTTAACGCCTCCTGGTTTTTCACTTCAACAGTGCTTTCTTTTATATCCTCAGTATTCAAAAAATCAACTTTTGTTTCTTCCATCTTTTTTGTCCTCCTTTTCTTTTCCATAATTTTTATTCTCCTTATAGATTTATCCTGATTCTTAAAAATTAGCGAAACAAAGTTAATGTGGTATGAAAAATGGATTAATATTTGGTTAATTGAAAATTTGCAGAGTTCTTCTGAAGTAAAATCAGAGAATTAAGCTTAATTTAAAGCTGTGTTAATTAAATGTCTTTCTCCATGTTCCCTGCTAAAAGACGTGGGTACGGACCTAAGCCAGGATGCTGTTGAGACATGCCATGGGATGTCTCTACAATAATATTTATAGATGCTCGATTAAACATTCAAGCTTGACAATGAACAGTATGTCATCCCGGGTGTATTTAGCGGGAATCCTAAGCATTTATCGAAACGCTCAGTTTAACTTGGGACTAAAACCTGTCCACGACGCGCCTCAAGCGGGGGTTCCGGTTGACAATATGGGTTAGGTTCATAAGGCAACATGAGTAGACATTCTTTCCTGACGGCTGCCAGTGTTGGTTTTATTACCGGAATAAGTTGGAATTTGAAAGGATGATGGAATAGGGTTTCGTGTCAACACTTTTACGGAGTTTTTAAAAACTCAACAAAAAACTTGATAGAGATCTACTTTCAAAAAGATTCCAATAATTCATGCTTCTTTCTCCTCTTTAATAAAGTGATGATGCATCCTTTCTTATGAGAGATTTCCTTTTTGGTTGTATATGAGAGAAGCTTTCGCGTCTAAGAATATTCTAAGAATGATTTGTAGCTCAACTCACCTAATTGCACTATATGTAAGTAGTTACACACCAAAATCTTCTTTATTTTCAAACAATTATATAAATTCCTAATGGCTCCAATTAATTACAAAACACGCCTAAAAAGGATTCCTAATCCTAGGGTCGTGGATTCAAATCCCGCCGGGGACACATATTTTTGCCATAATAACAGAGACCTGCGACTTTCCTAAAAATCAGACGTAACTTGCTGTCTAAGAATTGTCTAGGAATAATTTGAGAGATACTATGAGCTATTAATATATATGATAATAGTTTTGTTGCCTTTAATTACAATTTAACAGCTGAAACTTCTTTTATGACCGCAGATACTAACATCTGTTTATACCGTAAAATTATTTCTTCTTTTTCTTAAGTACGTCTTTAATCCATATTGTTGCTGCAATCGTTGATGGAAACCCGATCGTAGTAATTGCCAGCAGAGCTACGTGAAGGATTTCTTCTTCAGATATTCCAGCCTCTAACGCTCTCTTGGTATGGGAATGAACAGCTCCCTCTAAACGTGCTCCGATTGCAATTCCAAGTTTTACCAGCCTTCTTGTCTTTTCATCCAGTGGGCCCGCTTCATGGCATTTATCTCCTAAATTCTCATATGCCTGCCATATATCAGGGTATTTTTTTATAAACTCCTGGAGTGGTTGCGGAAGTAGGGCACTCATTTAATTCCTCCTTTAAACTCTCTTAAATAACCTTATAATAACTTGTTAACCACCACTAACTGGTGGTATTATGGCTAGCGTATCTCCTTCTTTTAAGAGAGTATGTTTTAACGTATACTCTTCATTGAGGGCGATAAAGGAACAGTCAATCACCTTTGCTAATTGTGGATACTGATTCTTTAAATCTTCTAATACGTAATCTACGTTTGAACCCTCTGGCAGTAGTAGCGTTCTTTCCCTTTCGCCTATAGCGTCTCTCATTGATGCAAAAAACTTAATGGTAATTCTAATTTTGCTCATGGCTTATGCACTTGCCTGTAAACTTTTAACCCCCGATGTTCCTGATGAACACCTTTTTAGGATCTTCGACACCTCTCAGTACAGGGTTCCATTCAGGCTTCATATACACAGCCTTTTGTATAAATTTCTCGATTTCTTCATGAGATGCCTGATTTCTTAGAAGAGGAAAAATATTTATCTCCAGGGATGAGAATAGACAAGGTCTTAATGTCCCCCTGGCTATCAGCCGGAGCCTCGAACAGTGTGAGCAGAAAGGTTCTGAAACCGGTGTAATAAAACCAATAATACCTCCTCCATCAATGCCATAACGGTCTGCCACGCCGTTATTACCTAGGGGAGTGAGTTTATACCTTTGCCCGATTTTCTTCTTTGTATCCACCAGAGGGATAAAGTAGTTTCTTTTCCAGCCATTACCACATAGAGGCATGAACTCAATAAAACGAACTTCTATGTTTCTTTCCTTTCCGAACTCGATTAGTTTTAAAATTTCTCTTTCAATCAAACCATCTAGGACTACAGTGTTTATCTTGACAATAAATCCAACCTCTAAGGCTTTGTTTATTCCGCGTAAAACCCTGCTTAAATCGCCCCCTCTTGTCATTTCTCCGTATCTTTTGTTGTCAAGGCTATCCAGCGATACATTGACCCTATTAAGCCCTGATGCCTTTAAATCGTCGGCTAAGTCCTCAAGAAAAATTCCATTTGTGGTAAGGGAAAGGTCATCGAGCCCATCAATTTCTTTTAGAGAAGCGATAAATCTCATTATACCTTTCCTAACTAACGGTTCTCCTCCTGTAAGCTTTATTTTCCTAACCCCAAGGTTTACAGCGATTCTTGAGAACCTTTCCATCTCTTCAAAGGTGAGAATCTGATTTTTTTCAAAAAGCTCTATTCCCTCAGGGGGCATACAGTAAATGCACCTAAGATTACAGCGGTCAGTAATAGATATTCTTAAGTAATCTATTCTTCTCCCAAAGCGATCAGATAGCGCCGAAGATTTCTGAAAGATTTGGGTTTTCTGCATGCCCGTCGAAAATAAGATACTTGACAATTTAAAGATTTTATCCTAACAATAGGTCTTTTACCCTTCTCTATACCTCTCTTTTGGTTTTTTATTATGTCTTATGCCTTTTAAAATATAAAATGCATGAAGTATCCATGGGAATAAAGCATCCATCGATTCCGAAACTCCCCTCGAACTCCCAGGAAGATTTATAATGATAGTCTTTCCCCTTACTCCTGCTATACCTCTCGATAACATTGCATATGGAGTTCTTCGAAACCCATAAATCCTTTCTGCCTCCGGAATTCCCGGAACCTCCCTCTCTATCACCACTTTTGTAGCATCAACCGTTACATCCCTCGGGCTAAGTCCAGTCCCACCCGTCGTTAAAATTAAATCTATCCCCTCTTTATCTGAAAGTCTTACGAGTTCCCATTTTATTTCATCAAAATCATCTGGCAAAATTCTATATTCAACAACTTCAACAGGCTCTTTCTTGAGCTTTTCAACTATAATCTTTCCAGACTTATCTTCTTTTTTTCCTTGAGAAACAGTATCGGAAAGAACAAGGACAGCAGTTCTAAGAGGGGTTTTAAAGTGCTGTTTCCATTCACTCTTCCCACCCCGTTTTTCAATAAGCTTCACTGAAGTGATTTCGAGTGAATCGTCAACCGGTTTTAGCATGTCGTAAATGGTTAAGGCGGCAATGGAAGCGGCGGTAAGAACTTCCATTTCCACTCCTGTTTTCCATATGGCTTTTGCCTGAGTTTTAATCACGATTTCTTCTTCAAAAAGCTCAAAATCCACCGACACCCAATCTAAAGGAACCTGATGACAGTAGGGAATGAGTTCAGAGGTTTTCTTGGCCGCAAGGATTCCCGCTACACGTGCTATCTCTAACACGTTCCCCTTTGGCACATTCCCCCTTTTCACCATATCAATGGTTTCAGGTTTGGCCATAAGAGAGGCGTGAGCGATTGCCTCCCTTAGAGTATCTAGCTTTTCATTTACATCCTTCATGTTAAGTCATTACCCTTTAATATTCTCTTTGCTTTATTTAAATCCTCTTGAGTATTTATGTTGAGAAAAAGAATTTCTGGATTCCCGAATCTAGATATTTCCTCTTCTTTTATGAATCTTACTTTAAGATTTAGCTTCTGAACAAAAAGATGGGGAGCAGGATCCCTTTCTTTAGTTATGCACCCTTTCATAGATGGGAGTAGATTCTTGGAATATACGGCGATAAGCGGCTCGATTCCTCCTTTCCACCTAGGAACTACTGCATCATAACCAATGACATTCTCTTTCAGGTAATTTAGAAACTTAGTTGTAAGCAATGGAACATCTATTGGTGTAACTAACCCATAGAAATTCCTCATTTCGGAAAGACCACTAAAGAGTCCTACCATTGGGCCCCGTTCTCTCTCAAGGTCTAAAACAAAACGAACATCTTTAAGATCCAGATCTTCCTTTTGTCCCATAACAACCAATGCTTCCTCCGTAATAGTCCTAAGTCGCTTTATAGAGAGTTCTAAAAGAGTCATACCCGAGAACAATACATGGCGTTTATCCACGCCCATTCTTTTGGATTTTCCGCCAGCAAGCACCACTCCTGAAAACATTTATTAGTTTCTTTAATCCGATTTCAATTGTTGCCTTAAAAACTGATCTCAGTTTGAACGTAAAACCAGTCTAGCTGGTCTTCTTTATCAAACACTACCTCAACTCCTTTTGCTCCAAAGAAGTGTGAATAGCCTATATCCAAAGACAAGAAGTCAACTGGCTTGATACTCAAAGTGAAATCCAATTCTCCACCGAGATTTCTTTTTATATCTTCCCCTGAAACGGGTTTATTAAATGCATACCCGAATACTTCGTTATTAAAAGGTCCCGAACCACTAATCCAGAATTCATCATCTGAAGCTAAGCGAAATAGATGTCCATCTATTGCAAAGGCCACCTTACTATGGGGAGTGAGAATTAATTGAAAATAGTAGTCCTCCAGATTGCTGAAAGCAACAGCGTCTGCATACCCATACCACTTATGATTCGTAGGTACCATGTTGAAGAATGTACCGTGATCAGAATCATCTGGGTCATCATCGCCAGAGGCATAAGCCAATCCTATTCTTAACCAGGGTTTCAAGGGGACCTGTAAGAACTGATACCCTATCTCACCGATAAAACCGAATGCCTTCTGGTCTAGGTCTCCAAAATCTCCCGTTTGGAATGCAAACCAAAGGAGCAGGTCCATCTGTCCAGGACCCACTTCATACGCTCCTACGATGCTTGCCCCTGTGGTATTAATCTCAAGATCATCACCTGCAAGTTCCCTTGCTGGTGTGCGGTCATCGAAATAGAAGTAGTTAAAAACCTTAAATTGCGTACCAGGAACAATGACATCCTTCTTTAAGGTAAAAGAGCCCCCTACAACCACTACGTGATCAAGTTCCTTCCATAATCCATCATCAAAATCATATCCACCTTGAAGAACATTTGCTCCAAAGACATTGAGATCAAAAATACGATTGCCGAAACCAAACGTTCCGCCATCAAATCTTCTTCCGATATTAACCCAATCCCAGTTACCAATAAGCCTTTCTGAAAGCCTTGCCTTTATTACCCAGTCAATCTTAGGTTCTCCATACAATACTTCTGCACCATCCAGAAACCCTATGCGTCCCCCTGTCAAGTAGAATCCAAGAACTGGAAAGTCTTTTATTTGTAAGTAGGCCTCAGCAATTTGGAAATTTCCAGGGCCAGTGTCGTCATCACTTGCACTAAAGTACAAAGGCCCGGGTCCAAAAGCGCCGTTTCTTGGAAGGTTGAAGGCCTTAACTCCTTGACCCATTACATGAAGAAAGAAATTATTCCAGAAAATATCAATAAACCCTCGTGTCCTTACAAGAAAGAAGTCATATGTACGGTCTGTTGATACGCCTTGTTTTTCAAAGGTATTCCATAGTTCATTTCTCAGTCGAATGTTTACTCCACCGCTGACATGATTCTTGAATTTTTCGACTGATTCCTCCAAATCCGAGGCCCTGCTTATTAGAGGAGCAGAGATAATACAAAGGCTCAATAAAATCATGAGAAATAAAAGGATTTCTTTCCATAAGAGTTTGAGATAATTAGTTAGGTGTGTCATGCTGTCCTTCTCCTTTGAAGTTAACCACAACAACCCTATAATCTGACGACTCAACCACAAATACCTGAAGACCCTTCTTGTTCTTATCTGTTCAAAACAGAGGAAAACCGGTAAAGTAAAAAACTATATTTACGCACACTCCCTTATCTCCCCCTCCACTAAGTTCTTTAAAAACTCCGCGATGGTTTTATAGAATAAATTGGGTTCTGCCTCTTCAACTTTGTCAGAAAATCTTTTAACAAATTCAACCAAATGTTCGTTCAAGAATTTTTCATATGCATCCTTTGTAATATCCTTGTCATCCTGATTTTGTGCTAAGACTGTTTTTAGTGATAGTATGGATACAAATTCAAGTTCGTATGGAAGTGAGTCCGGTGACTCTCCACTTTTTGGCGTGAGACCAAATGCTGTATAAAAAGCAGAAACATTAGGGATCACATCGAAACTTAGATTATAAGAACTTTCACAGGTAGGGATTGTGCCCTTTAGAAAAAGACGCGAATACTCTTTTTGAATCTCTCCTATTTCAATACTAGATAGAACTCCTTCAAGGAAGTGGTATATGCTTCCATCAAGATGAGTATAACTAAAAAGCTCCTCTATAATAGATTTCATTTCACTTATGTTCTTTTCGTCAGGATATGAAAATCCCTTGCTTAAGACTCTATAAATATCTGCCTTTATAAAACTGTCTATCTTGTCTTTTGATAATGTCATGTTATTTCTCAACAACGAGTTCTACCCAGGGTGCATAATGTTTCCTTGCGCCGACGTTTTTATCAGAACCGTTCCATACAGCAAACGCAATATAGGTTTTTCCCGATATCGGAGCATCATTTGGGTCATCTGTCACGATTGGCCTTGCGATTATTACTTTCCATACCCCCTTTTCCCATCGTCCCCAGCCCGTTGCATTCTGCTTCGGTTGAGTTGTAAAAGTTCCAAAACCCTCTGCCATTGCTTCTTCTACTGGCTGCGTTCGATGAAATATCGAGATAGGATTTCTTGCATATGCGCCCGGTATATAGTTTAACGCCTCTGGAGTTATAAAATAGTCCACAGTAGTAGGCTGTAGAGGAAACTCTCCCTCCGCATAAATCATCGGCTCAGAGAAAAAGTAAAGGTCAACCCAGTAATTTGGATGAAGCGTTTGAACGTCTCTATAACCCTTTTCAATATCGTCTTGCCAAATCGCTTTCCAGTGTATTATATGAACCCTGCCCCCTTTATTCCCCATCATAAAGGCTGGAAGATTCTTTGGGTCAAGTGGTATTTGAATTGCCACTTGATCAGTAAATTTATTCACATCAACCACCGCATCCCTTGTTTTGTCTTCCCATTCTAATAGGAAGGCAATCCAATTATCGTTGTGCACAGATCTCACATTTATGTACTGAATTGTAGGAGTCTGAAGAGATGGGAGTGTCATATTTTGAGGAATAACATTAACTTGGGTTACAGGTACCTTCTTCCATATCCCGCTGCTTACATCCTTAAATGGGACTTCTTTTACTGTGACTGACTTTATAATATTCTGATTCTGCTCTACGTTAGCACAATGGGGATTTATAAGAAAAAGGCCTACTAACAGTAATAGTAAACTAAGCCTTTTTATCATAACTGTTTCTCACCTCCTTAAGGGATATTATGTCTATATGTCCCGACTTTTTTATCAAAGTATGGTCTAACATAAATAGGTTCTGTTAAAGGGACCTTTGCTATCATCTCTCTTTTGTCGTTAAAACCTAATGTATAATCGCGTTCTACTTTGAAGGAGTGGATTATTTTATCTGTGCTTCCGAAAAGTAAGAACGCACCAAGCAGTTCCTTATCATCTTTTGCACCTTTGTATGTTTCTATTGCGTTATCCACACCGGGACCAAACATCTGGTACAAAAATTCCTTGGGAACATGTATCGGAGGGACATAATAAACATTGGGTTCAAGTCCAAACTGTGGATACAATGGCAAGGCAACTTTTTTAACATACACAAGAAAATCTATGGGATTATCCTTTCGTGGAGAATCAGGCTTGCTTAAAAATCCCTGCAATCTGATTTTTCCTATACAGGTCTGCACACATCTTGGTTGTTCCCCTTTTTCTATGAGCGGATAGCATCCTATACACTTTTCTGAGATCCTTGTGACGAGGTTGAAAAAGGTTTTTTTATAAGGACAGGCTCTTACACACTCACGGTATCCTCTACATCTCGATTGGTCTATGAGAACAATTCCGTCTTCTTTCCTTTTGTATATTGCCTTTCTTGGACAGGCAGCAAGGCAAGCTGGGTATGTACAGTGATTACAAATTCTTGCAAGATAAAACATCCATGCCTTATGAATGCCAGAAAAGAAAGCTCCTTTTTCAACTGTCTCTGCACACTCATCCTCTCCGATATTTGGATATGAATAGTCTTCTTCCTCAGGTAGCCATCCTAAAACTTTCTCACCTTGTGGAGCCGCTTCAAATACAGTCTTTCCGTTGTATTTACCTTCCTTATCCCAGGATTGTCCATCAAGACTTTTCAAGATGTTTAAATCCCACTTGATCGGATAACCCCCGTAAGGTTTTGTTTCCACATTATTCCAGAACATTATTTCCTGTCCTTTTCCTGATGTCCAGGTTGTTTTACAGGCAACAGTGCAGGTCTGGCACGCAATACATTTATTTATATCGAAAACATAAGCAATCTGCTTTTCCGGCCTGCTTTCCTCATACGGATACCCCATTTCCCTTCTAATCTGCCAGTTCTTTACCTTGGATGTAAGCCAGCTCGTTACCGACATAAGAATTTACCTCCTATCAAATTTTTACAAAGGTGCCTTTTAAGTATTTTTTAAAATCCTCATCTTCATAGGTTGGTCTGATTTTAAGTTCAGCAGGTCTCCAAACCCTTTTGCCACCGATTCCCCCTGGTTCTGCAAACTCAATCTTTACGAACGCCTCCCTTGGCGCACCCGTTGGACAGTGAACATCGGGGGCAAACCCTTTTCTTATAAGCTGCCCAAAAAGCTCTTTTCTTGTAAGGGAATCAGTCATAAGGGTTGGTTTTAGCCATCCCCTTGTACAACTCTGGTGTGAACCGAATCTAAATAGAGACTGGTATCCTGTTTGTAGGTTCTTGGCAAGCCCGGTTGGATTTTTCTCTGCATCACGAACAGTTCCAAAAGTCGCCGCATATACATTGTGCCACATTCTTATAACCCCTTTTGGAGTTCCTGGGTAATATCTTATGCGACACATAAGACGGGCGACTTTATACTCTTCTTTCCTTTTCTGCCAACCTCTGAAAGGTCTATCTTCAGGGTCTGCGTCAATATAGGCATAATCACCATCTTCAAGTCCGAGCTCTTTCGCATCGAGAGGATTTATATCAACATACATTTCTGTAATGTAGGGCATTCTTTTATCGTGTCTATATATATCTCCAAACGGTCCAAACCATATTGCAACGACATCCGTATCCACAGGGGTTGTATGTGCACCATGTCTATATTTGGGGGTATGGAATATAAACCTATACCTTTTATCTTTTGCCGTGAGTGGATGCGTTGTCTTTTTGACCTCATCCCAGGGTTTTACAACATTCCTTCCCTGGCGCATGTCTGTGGAGAGATCATCTGCCGATGCTCCCCATTTTTCAGGTGTTTCTGGTTTTATCACGGGATTCGGCTTTGATACGATAACATTGGGCTCATAGAATGTGGAATCAATCGGCTCTCTATAAACGGGGATATTCTCTCCGGCAATTAAAAACTCCTCCTCGTCACGATAAAATTCAAGCCGTCCGCTTTTTGTGTACCAGGGCTTTTCTTCCTCTGTCTGCTCATATCCAACAAATTTGGGATATGTTCTTGACATCAAAAGCGCAGGAATTCCTTTTTTCGCTTTCTCTTCGAGTTCTAAGACATTGTATCCCCTTGTTGATGAGCTCGTGTCAAATATTCTTTGAAGGTATAAATCGGGTTTTCCGTCAGAGACAAATTTGAAGTAATTTTTGAAGCGTTCATCACCTGTTGAATCTCCTAATGCTTTTGCAATTCCTGCTATAACTTCTATATCTCCTTTCGTGTTAAATATTCTCCTAAGGGGTGTTCTTGGAAAGATATAAAGGAATGGGTTTGTAGCAGATATTGTAGCGTCGGGTGATTTGAACTCTGCCCACGAATCTACCGGGAATACAATGTCAGCGTATTCACATGAAGCAGTCCACCACCAATCAACCACTCCTATAAACTCGACCTTCGGGAACACGTTTATCACACTTTCGTAGTGTCCCTTTGCATTCCCGATAAGTGAGTTCGAGTTTGAAACTAAAATTGACTTTGTAGGTGTAGGTATATGAGTTTTTCCAGTAAGGACTTTATTCCCAACTCTAAGTATTCTGTCTCCATCGTTGAAATAGTGGACGGATTCTGGAGTAAAGTATTGTTTAACATCAACTGGGTTCCCTTCTTCAAGCTGGATATTAAATGGATTTTCGGAAATATATGTTGGAAGAGCGTTGAAGAATGCACCACGATAATTTCCTGCGTAGCTTCCTACATTGGCACTTACCTTTCCTATGTTTTGCGTAAGTGCGGCAAGAAAGAAAATGGTCCTGTCTTTAAGGTCGTTATTGAAAAACTGATTCGGTCCCATACCGACTGCAAACAGGGTATCTCCACTGTGCTTTGCGATTTGTCTTGCTATTTCAATTATCCCCTCTTTAGGAGCCCAAGTTATTTCTTCTACTGTTTCCGGGCCGAAGTTTTCAAATATGTACTGCTTTATAAGGTCAAAAACAGGGCTTACTTCCACCTCCTTCCCATCTTTTATTAATACTCGGAATTTTCCTTCAAGCGCAGGCGATACCCCTTTTTTATCAATCTGATTACCGTAGTCATCCCTTGTAATGACGACGGGTTTTTTCGTTTTTTCATCCCATACTACAAAATCGCTCCACTCGTTCCTGATGTTTTCAGGGACAATGGGAGTTGCCTGCTTTAACGGTGGAGGGGGTTTTTCGCCTTCTTTTAAAACTCCTATGTAGTTTTTAAGTTCCTGAGGTGTGTATCCTTCGTGAATATCCTCCGGTTTTAGGAGTTTCAGCGTATCCATCCGGACGAGTAAAGGCAGGTCAGTATATCTTTTGAGATAATGTGGGTCATAGAGCCCTTCTTTGATTATTACGTATGAGAATCCAAGCGCTAACGCAGGAGTTGTTCCCGGTCTTACAATTAAAACATTGTCTGCCTTATTGCAGGTAGCACTATACTCACAAGCAATAACGGTGACCTTTGCGCCTTTGAGACGGGATTCCGTAAGCCAGTGGGAATCCGGCATCTTTGTTGTTATCCAGTTCATTCCCCATACCACTATATTTTTGGAGTGGTCAGCACATACTAAATCCCAGTCAACGGTCTGCTGCCCCGTTACCATCGGATGTCCCGGCGGAAGGTCTGTGTGCCAGGAGTAGTTATCCCAACCCCTTGCACCTTTGGCTTTATCCGGCTCCACATTTCTTATCTTCGAATCAAGGAGAGCGAGCATATTTGCTAATCTATATTGTGCGAAAATCCTTGTTGCTCCGAGTGCTGGCATTCCTCCTCTGAATTTGAGAGTTTGTACTCCTGCGCCTCCCGTTGCTTCCACCATCAGAGGGTCATAGCCTTGCGAAAGGAGTTTTCTTTTTCCCTCTTCACCGCTATATGTTCTTGCTATGTTTTCGAGAGCCCTTGCTGTTATATCAAATGCTTCCTCCCAGGATATCTTTATAAACGCCTCTTTGCCTCTGTCCGCAAAATATTTTGAAGATGGTTTACCATTTTCATCTCTTGGAAAACCATTCTTTACCCACTTTGAGAACCCCTTTCTTATAACTGGATACTTTATTCTTCTATCACCATAAATTCTTCTTACGAGGGCAAGCCCTTTCTGACAGCACCTTGGCTCCCATCTGCACGATGCTTGATTTCCCTCTAGATCGGTAGCTTTTGAGTAACCAAAAGATGGGGCGAGTCTGACGACTACATTGTTTTTTACATGCGCTTTGAGCAAGCAATTATGAGTATCGTTAGGGGCACAAAGGAATGAAAACTCGCTGTCATATCTCCATAAATCCTTGAATACTTTTTCCCAGCCTCTATTGGGGTAAAATGCTAAAGGATTTTCAACATCTACAGGATCAAAGAATGTAAATATTTCACCAAATCCCTTTGAAGCAACTAATAGTACTCCTGCTCCGCTAAGCCCAAATTTGAGGAAGCTTCTGCGTCCCAGTCCCATAGCAATTTACCTCCTTTCTCATTTATGCTTATTACTGTTTACTATTATGCAACGGGAAACACACTTTTTTGGGGAGAGTTTTTCTACTAGCTGATTAAGGGAATCATTATCTGCCAGCAGATAGGTTGTTTTATCTATCAGTAAATGTGTGAGAAATATCAGAAAGATTTCCCTTACGTGACAGAGAAAATAAGGATTATAAGTGTATTTAACGTGCATAAATTTCATCTTCACCTTTTTGTTCTAGCAAGTCCCTACACTCTTTATATAACCGGGGTTAAATTCCACAAAGGTAAAGACTGGTCTTTCCATAATTACTAACCTGCCTTTTGTTTTCTCTTTTGTGCACGCTGTTGTCTGTCTAGAGTTGTGGCAATGTCGGCTAATGTGGTCTCGCGAAGGAACTTAATTTCCTCCTCCAGGTGTTTTGCCCAGAAGCGGTGAACCGGACACCCATTTTCGTTAGGGCACTCAGGCATTCCAAGTATACAACGACTCTTCAGGAGTGGATCATCTAACGCCGCACAGAGTTCGTATAAACTTAGAGACTCAGGCTTTCGTGCAAGGGAAATCCCACCTCTAATTCCTCGTTGTGTTACCACAAATTGTTTTCTTCCTAACGTGTTGATAATTTTTGCAAGAAAAGCATGGGGAGTATTCGTAGCCTCGGAGATTTCTCTAACGAGAACTGGTTTATCCTTCATCTGAGCTAAGTAGGCAAGAGCCCTAATAGCGTAACCAACTGTTTGACTCAGCACGATGCACTCCTATTATTGATAACATGATTAGATGACCATCAGGTCGTTTTATCATGATTGAATGGTATAATATATACAAACAATTGTCAAGTTTTTCGTGACTAAAGTTTAGCTGTAACTCAGGAACACTGTAGGGAGATAAGATAAATTCAAGCTGTTCCATATCAAGTAAAGGTATTCAGCAAACTATATGCCATTAATTTAATATGTATAACCCACTGAAAATTTTATGAGTATCACTCTTTTTAGATAAAAGTGGCTGGCAGAAAATACAACATTTGACACTTACATAGCTTTAGAAATTCAAAATTTACTGATAAAACTCTAGATAATTTTTCGGGATATAAATTGCCCAAGTTAGGTTAAGTCGATTTTAGAGGTAGGTGATCCCTTTCACATATGCAGAATTGAATCTACTAAAGTGGGTTGATAGGGTGCTGTGTCATCCAGGTGTTGTGCTTAAGTAGTAAATGACTATAGCTCTATATTTGAATAAGCATTTGATTTATGTAAATTCGAAAATTTTCTGAGATCTGATGGTTCCTTGAAATTTGTTCTTCACTTCACAAGGGTAAAAGAGATTCTGGCATCTTTTTTGCGGTACAAAAGAATAGTATGAATAGTCCCAAATTAATATTTTTAGTATTGGTGCTTACGATATTTCTTCTGATTATTAACAATTGCGGAGGAAATCAAGATGACAAACAATACAGCAACGATTCCTCCAGTATTAAATTTCAATTATTCCTTGAAAAATTTAAGAATAACCAAAATCTGCAGATATTAGATGTTAGAACTCTCGATGAATATAAAAACGGTCATATTCCTGGGGCACTAGTCTTACCAGTACAAGACCTAGAATCATCTAAAGATTATAGATAGTATATTATCGGGTTTTGATAAAAACAAAGAAGTTTATATTTATTGCTCTGCGGGTGGTCCACGTTCACAACGTGCAACCCAAATACTTCGTACTTTGGGCTTTAAAAAGGCTTATTTCATAGAGGGTGGTATCGCTAAATGGATTGTATCAGGAAATCCTATTAAAAAAATTAACTAGCAAAGCTTAACTTTTTATTCTATTATATTTTGCTAGCTATTTTGATCCTACCTAGTCAGATAACAGAATGTTATATGCTGTGCATGGCTTATGGATCAGAAAAAAGAACTTCCAAAGACCAAATAGCTAATCAATGTTTGAACTGTCTAGACGGTATATAAAGATGGGTTTTCCTTTCTTTATAATCGTACTTTTTCTCGGACTCTATATGATTGTGAGCAAACACATTTTAGGAAGGTGGCCCAATCCCCAACTTATCACCGCTCACATTCACATTCTGCTTTTTGGTTTTGCAGTATCACTTATAATGTGTGTAGCTATCTAGATGGTTCCCCGTACACGAGATGAAAAGCATTATAGTCCTAGACTTGAAGAAGTAACTTATTGGTTATTGGCTCTTGAAACATCAATCCGCTTTATTAGTGAGGTTAGTACTTCCTATATAACCTTAAAAATACTTGATTGGTTAATTATCCTAGGTAGTGTTTCCCAGGTCTTAGCTGGATTTCTCTTTATATATAACATGTGGTCGCGTGTGCGGTCTTTAGGAAAACAAACATGATTTTTAAATCTTGGTTGTCCTAATCCATGTCCTGGCGGCTATTACACGGCTAGGGTGGATGTTTTTAATAGCGCTTGTTATGGTTCCAGCACTAAGAAAATTAGAATCTACCGGAAACGTATCATCGAGGTTCTCTCCAGTACCGCTATAAGGTTTCGTATAATAAACTGGATAGATATATTAGTTTTGTTGGTGACCGGTCTACTTAACGCAGTAAACTGGGGCGTTAAGATGGATATGATCTCAACAGGTGATTTTTTTTCATCCTATTTTGGGAAAATACTTACGGTAAAAAAGATACTTGTCTTTGCGATGTCAATTTTAAGTGCCATCCATGACCTCATTTTGGGCCATAAAATGATTGACGTTATGACTAATAGCTCATCAAATCCTGATTCTATTCACAGACTGAAGAATTACCGAAGATACATATCATGGCTTGCAAGAGCTAATGCCATTTTAGGGATCATAATAGTTGCTTGTGCTGTAATGCTTAGTTAAAAGAAAAACATTTATGGAGAAGAGAATGATTAAAAACTATACCTATATCGCTGACTTATCAAAAGAGTTTCAAGAAATTCCTACTGATAGTATTATAAGTCGCACCCTTTATAACGATGAGCAACTAAAGGCTGTGCTTTTTGGATTCGCTCAGGGTCAAGAGCTTACAGAGCATACATCTTCAATGCCAGCCATTATTCATATAATCAAAGGAGAGGCAAGACTGACACTAGGAGACGACTTAAAAGAGGCCGAGGCTGGAGTGTGGGTGCATATGCCTCCGGGTCTTCCACACGGCATTTATGCGAAAACCCCTGTGGTGATGTTACTTATTCTCGTTAAATCGGGAGAACAAAAACGCTAAACCTAGAAAAGAAGAAAACAAGGCTTCGTTTTTTATAATGGCCATAGGAGGATTTGCATTAGTCCTAGGGTTCTGGGCAGGACTTCTTCGCCTCGGATGGAGGTTGCCTCTGATCAATGTCACCCTACCCCCCTTTTCACGGTCCTCTTATGGTTTCAGGCTTTTTGGGAAACCTTATTGGTCTTGAGCGGGCAGTGGCTTGGAAATTCAGACGGGCATATGGGGTGCCGCTTTTAAGTGGTGTAGGTGCCTTAGCTTTAGTATTAGGCTTACCCAGTTCTTTTGGAACAATACTTATGACTTTAAGTACGCTGGCTTGGTATTTCTTTTGGTGCTTATTTCTTATCGTCATCTAGCTCTTTATGCAATTGTCATGATGCTTGGTGCTTTTTGCTGGTTTGTGGGAAATGGAATTTGGCTTTTGGGTTTACCTATTTATAAAGTCATTATATGGTGGATCGGATTTTTAGTATTAACTATTGCCGGAGAAAGACTGGAACTAAGCCGAATACTACACTTATCTAAAGAGAACAAGCTAATTTTTATTCTTGCTGTTTCTGTTTTTATAATTGGTGCTCTTTTAGCAATCAAAATTTTCGGTATCGGAGTGCGTATTGCAAGTATAGGAATGATTGTCTTAGCCCTTTGGCTTCTACGCAATGACATCGCAAGGCGTACAATACATAAGTCAGGATTAAGCCGATTTATGGCTGTGAGTTTGCTTCTAGGTTATATATGGCTTGTAAAGAGTGGAATTTTAGGCTTACTGTTTGAAGGCACTACGGCAGGCTTTTATTATGATGCTATTTTACATTCTATTTTTGTTGGCTTTGTATTTTCTATGATATTTCCCCATGCACCCATTATTTTCCCAACAGTAATGGGTTTACCAAAATTATTACCTTTTCAATCATGGTTTTACGTGCACCTCACGTTGCTTCACCTTTCCGCTGTGTTTACGGATAATAGGAGACCTATCACAGTGACTACCAGGGCGTCAGTGGGGAGGATTATTTAACACTTTTGCGATTCTTCTTTTTCTTGGAAATATTATGTACTTGAGTAGAAAAGCAAAATATACACTTGCTCAATCTAATTATAAACAAGAAACTTAGCCGCTCTTCAAAAGCAAATCCTTATTTCTTCTTTTTCTTAAGTACGTCTTTAATCCATGTTGTTGCTGCAATCGTTGATGGAAACCCGATCGTAGTAATTGCCAGCAGAGCTACGTGAAATATTTCATCCTCAGAAATTCCTCCCTCTACTGCTCTTTTAGTATGTGAATGAACAGCTCCCTCTAAACGTGCTCCGATTGCAATTCCAAGTTTTACCAGCCTTCTTGTCTTTTCATCCAGTGGGCCCGCTTCGTGACATTTATCTCCTAAGTTCTCATAAGCTTGCCATATATCAGGGTATTTTTTTATAAACTCCCTAAGCGGACGTGGAAGCAAATTGCTCATTTGGTTTTTCTCCTTCTTTAGTTTTTTATGATTCCTCTAACCTCCGCTAACTGGAGGTATTATAGCTAGCGTATCACCTTCTTTTAAGAGGGTGTGTTGTAATGCATACTCTTCATTAAGTGCAATGAAGGAGCAATCAATCATTTTTGCTATCTGTGGATACTGATTCTTTAAATCCTCTAACACATAATCTACATTTGAGCCTTCAGGTAGAAGTAAAGTTTTTTCTCTTTTACCTACGGCGTCTCTTATTGATGCAAAAAACTTTATAGTGATTTTAATCTTACTCATGTTTATATCTTTGCTTAACCCCCAATGTTCCTGATAAATACCTTTTTAGGATCTTCAAAACCACTTAAAACGGGATTCGATTCAGGCTTCATATACACAGTCTTTTGTATAAATTTCTCGATTTCTTCATCAGATGCCTGATTTCTTAGAAGAGGAAAAATATTTATCTCCAGGGATGAGAATAGACAAGGTCTTAATGTCCCCCTAGAAGTGAGCCGAAGCCTCGAGCAGTTCGAGCAGAAAGGTTCCGAAATTGTTGTGATAAAACCGACTATTCCTCTAGCATCAATAGAATAACGGTCCGCAACGTCGTTATTACCGATATGAGTCAGTTTATATCTTTGCTCAATTTTCTTCTTAATGCTCGAAAGAGGGACAAAGCAGTCCTTTTTCCAGCCGGTCCCACAAAGGGGCATAAATTC